>JACCWD010000056.1 GCA_013697825.1 Rubrobacter sp. | reverse complement strand
TGGATGACCCATGATCTCTGTGTCTTTCCCGAACGCGACGTTGAGCGAAGCTGTCATGTCGGCTCCTGTTTTCCGTTTTCCGACTCCGTCCGCAAAGATACGCCCGCCGACCTTCGCCTCGCATCGGACATCCGGCTATATTCGGATGTCCGATCGGATATATTTCGGACGAGTGTTTCGGGTGGGGCCGGACACTTTCGCCCGGAATCCGTGCGGTAGACTCTGGCGCATGGAACGGGGAGCCGGATCGTGATCTTCTCTGTGGCGGCGGCGCTTTTCGCCGCCAATCTCCTCCTCGGCGTCCTCGTTCAATTCAATGTCGTGGACACGAAACCCTTCCGCTGGCTCCACCACGCCCTCTTCTTCCTCGTCGCCGCCTCCGCCGCCATCGCGGCGGCGTGGGGCATTTGGCAAGGCGAGCCATACGGATGGCTGCTTTTGCCCGTATTGGCACTCTATTTCTTCCTTCCGAAGATACGGGCGGGGACTTTGGGCCATGCCGCGCTCGCGGGCTTTGCCTCGATCTTTTACGCGGCTGGTTTCGCGCTAACTTTTTAGGAGGATTTTTGGATTTCTTCGAGGTCGTAAAGAGGCGCCGGACGACGAACGGCCCATTCCTCCCCGACCCGGTAAAGCCCGAGCATCAACGGCTACTCGTCGAGGCGGCGGCGATGGCCCCGTCCCATTTCAACAGCCAGCCGTGGAGATTCGCCCTCATAGACGAAAAAGAAAAGATCGAGGAGATCGCCCGCATCTCCGGCGAGAGCATGGCCCGCCTCATGGAGGAGGGAACTTTCTGGAAACGATACCGTCCATACTTCCGCTTCTCCGAAGCCGAGATGGAGGAACGCCGCGACGGCATCTTCATAGATCAAATGCCCTCCGTCCTCAAACCCTTCCGAAAGCAAATCTTCTCGAACACCGGACAGTCCATTATGAACCGCTTCGGCGTCCCGAAGACCCTCGGCGAGGACAACCGGAAGCTCGTGGCGAACTCCCCGCTCATCCTCGCGGTGATGCTCGACAAGAACGAATACCGTCCCGGAGAGCTTTCCGGCTTTTATTCCGTGTTCGGGATGGGGGCGGCGGTCGAGAACATATGGCTCGCGACCGCCGAGCTCGGCATGGGCATACAATTCGTCTCGACCCCGATGGAGATCCCGGAGAACTGGCGGAGGATCGAGGAGATCATCGCCATGCCCGAAGACCTCGCGCTCATGGCCGTGTACCGCCTCGGATACGTCCCGGAAGGAAACAAACGCCCGACCATAGACTGGCAAAGCAGCCAGAGAAAACGCCTCTCGCAGTTCGTCTTCCGAAACTCGTGCGAGACCCCGGAGGACGATGAGGTGGGTCTCGGCGGCGTGGCTCCCGAGGGGTTCGAGTCGCCCGTCCGACCGGGGCCGGAAAGGCGAGACGGGAACCCATGATCGGGGCGAACCCCAAAATCTTCTCCGTGGCGACGGCGGTTCCTCTGCACCGGATCGGGCAGTCCGAGGCGAAGTCTTTCGCGCGCTCGATGTTCGGCGGGGCGCACCGCGACATCGGACGCCTCATGCCCCTCTTCGACAACGTGAGCGTCGAGAACCGTCATTTCTGCGTGCCTCGTGAATGGTTCGACGAAGACCACACCTTCGCCGAGAAGAACGATCTTTATATCGAGAACGCCCTCGTCCTCTCGGAGAAGGCGGCGAGGCGAGCCATCGCCAAAGCGGGCATCGAGCCTTCCGACATCGGGGCAATATATTTCGTCTCGACGACGGGCATCTCGACGCCGTCGCTCGACTCGAAGCTCATCTTCTCGCTCGGACTCTCCGAACACACGAAGCGCGTACCCATATGGGGCCTCGGGTGCGCCGCCGGGGCGGCGGGCCTCGCCCGCGCCTCCGAGCACGCGAGGCTTTATCCCGAAAAGCCCGTGCTTCTCGTCGCCGTCGAACTCTCCGGCCTCACCTTCCAGCGCGGCGATTTGTCGAAGGCGAACCTCATCTCCACGAGCCTCTTCTCCGACGGCGCGGCGGCGGTCGTCGTGGGAAATGGCGGGAGCGGGCCGGAAATTCTCGGAAGCCGCTCGACGACATGGCCGGACACGGAGGATGTGATGGGGTGGCGGCTCGTCGAGGGCGGCCTCGAAGTACGTCTCTCGAAGAGCGTTCCAATCATAGTGCGCGAGAAGTTCCGCGACGACCTCGTCGGAGCGTGCGCCTCGCTCGGGGAGGACATCGGAAACATCGAACACTTCCTCCTTCACCCCGGCGGGGCGAAGGTTCTCTCCGCCTTCGAGGAGGTTCTCGGACTCGGCTCCGGCGGACTCCCCCTCTCCCGGAACATCCTCCGAGAGTACGGGAACATGTCGGCGGCGACGGTTCTCTTCATACTCGAACGATTCGTGGAGGGCGGCGAATACGAGGCCGGGCATCTCGGGGTTCTCTCGGCGATGGGGCCGGGGTTTTCGGCGGAGCACGTTCTCTTTCGATGTTAGTTTTCAGTTTTCGGTTTTCAGTTTCCAGGTTTTTTGGCCGACTGTGTGGATATGTGCCGATGGTGTGTCTCACGCCGCCCCGTCCCACACGGATGGCGGGCTTCTTCGCGCCGGGGAGGCGGTTCGCCGGGAGGCGGTTCGCCGGGCGGTGGATCTTCGCTCCGCCCCGACGGGTGGAGGTGGTTCGCCGGGGCTTTTCCGTTTGCGAGGCGGCGGGGCTTCTTTGAATTTCGTCCTTCTCGTGGGGGCGGTCGTTCTCGTCGCCACACAACGGCTCTTCGAGCTTCGGGTTTCTCGGCGGAACGAGCGGAGGCTTCGCGCTCGCGGGGCGGTGGAGTTCGGGAGTGGTCATTATCCGGTGATGGTCGGGCTCCATTCGGCGTGGCTCGCCTCGACGCTCGTCGAGGGGGTTTGGCGCGGGATTTCGGTTCCTTCGTGGTGGGTGGCTCCGCTTCTTCTATTTCTTCTCGCGCAGATCGTTCGTTATTGGGCGATCTCCACGCTCGGGGATCGGTGGAACACGAGGATACTCGTCGTGCCGGGTGAGAGGCTCGTGAGGCGCGGGCCGTACAAATACCTTTCGCACCCGAACTATGTCGTGGTCATCGTGGAGATACTTTGTTTCCCGCTCGTATTCGGAGCATGGATGACGGCTCTCGTTTTCTCGGTGGCGAATGGGGCGCTTCTCTTCGTGCGGATACGGGAGGAGGATCGGGCGCTTTCGGAGGTGGCAAAGGGGCGGGGGAGTGGTTAGGATACGCACCATGAACGGTCGGACGCGCATTCGGAGTATGGGGGAAATCGGGCGTTCGGCGTGCTTCGCTTCTTCGCGGCGATCTACGGGCGAGGGAGCGGGCGACTTTTCCTCCTCCCTCATCGCGTAGCCGCCGATCCTCTAATTTTCCGGGAGAAACCATGCTCGATCTGAAATACATCCGCGAGAACGCGGAGACCGTCAAAGAAAACTGTGTGAACCGCGGTGTCGAATCCGATGTCGATCTCGTCGTCGAACTCGCCGACCGACGCTCGGCCCTCATCACCGAACTGAACGAACTCCGCAAAAACCAAAACGAGATGGCGAAGAGCATCGGACGCGAACGAGACGAAGAGAAACGCCAAGAACTCATCGAAGAATCGCGGGCGGCGAAGGAGGATGTTCCGAAGAAAGAGGCCGAACTCCACGAGGTCGAGGCGCGGCTCGACGAGGAGCAACTCAAAATCCCGAACATCACGCACCCCGACTCGCCCATCGGCAAAGACGACACCGAGAACGTCGAGATAAAGCGGTGGGGCGGCATCCCCGAGTTCGATTTCGAGGTGAAAGACCATGTGGAACTCGGTGAATCGCTCGGCATCATCGACTTCGACGCGGGGGCGAAAACGACGGGGAGCAAATTTTATTTCCTTCGCGGAGATGCGGTGCTTCTCGAGCTCGGCCTCATCCGGTACGCGATCGATATTTTGATCGAGCGCGGTTTCACGCCGACGATCACACCCGACCTCGCCCGCGACGAGATGCTCGTCGGAACCGGGTTCATCCCCCGCGGGTCGGAGGCGCAAATTTATTCGGTCGAAGATTCCGACCTCTCGATGATCGCGACCGCCGAAATTACTTTGGCCGGATCTCTCGCGGATGAAATTATCGAGGAGGGCGAACTCCCTATACGGCTCGCGGGCCTCTCGCATTGCTTCCGAACGGAGGCCGGGGCGCACGGTCGGGCGAGCCGGGGACTTTATCGCGTCCACCAATTTACGAAGGTCGAGATGTTCGCGTTCACGACCCCCGAGAAGTCCGAGGAGGCACACGCGGAGATGCTCGAGATCGAGGAGCGAATTTTCCAGGGACTCGCGCTCCCGTACCGGGTCGTGGACATATGCACGGGCGACCTCGGCGGGGCGGCGTACCGGAAGTACGACGTGGAGGCGTGGATGCCGGGGCGAAACGACTTCGGAGAAGTTACGAGCACCTCGAACACCACGGACTTCCAAGCTCGCCGTTTGAAGATCCGGTACCGGAAGGACGGCGGTCGTCCACAACTTTTGCACACGCTAAATGGAACCGCGCTCGCACTCAGCCGCGCTCTCATCGCGCTCCTCGAAGTCCATCAGCAAAAGGACGGCTCGATTCAACTTCCCGAGAACCTCGTGCCGTACGTGGGCAAGGAGCGGATCGAACCGGCCGGATAGCCTCGCCGACTTGTGGCGGCCCCGCGCGTCTGCTAACTTTCCAAGCATCCAAAGCTATTGTAGCTTTGGATGCGATGGATTGGATGCGCGAGACCGGGGGTGTGGGATGAGAGGGATGTTTCGGAAGTTCGCTCGTTTCGGACGTGCTCGCTTTGCTCGCCGGGAGTGGGGAGGCGCGCCTCTCCGCGACGCTTCGGGAGTCGGGAGTCGGGAAAGACATGGGGGCGAAACATCCGCCGACGATGATTCCGGTCGTGTCCGGGGAGAGTTCTTCGGGCGGGGAGGCGGGAGTATCGGGCGACCGGGAGTCGAGAGCTTCCCGACTCCCGGTTTTTCCGGCTTTTCGCCCCGATTCCACGTTCCCGGTTCGAGGGGGCGGGCGGCGGCGATTTTGCTTCTCGTGGTCGCGGTGGTTTCTTTGCTTTTCGCTCCGCATCTCTCGCGTGGGGCGGAGGCGCAAAGCGGCGAGTATTCCTTCGAGGCTCCGAGGGTGGTTCTCGACGGGGTTCCGTTCACGGTGGAGGCCGAGGGGCCGGATGGGGATGCTTCGCTTCGCGTCGGCGGGGAGGAGTACGAGGCGAGCTTCTCGGATGGGGCGGCGACGTTCGAGGATGTCGTCGTCTCCGGGGGCGGCGAGGTCTCGATGTCGCTCTTGGCGGGGGGCGGGGAGGAAATCTCCGAGCAAACGACTCGATCCATACCGGGGTGGCTCTCGATTCTTCCGCCGGTGATCGCGATCGGGGTCGCTTTGCTCACGCGGCAAGTCATCCCGGCTTTGTTTCTCGGGATATGGGCCGGGGCGGCGATGGTGTATGGATTGTCGTTCGGGGCGTTGTGGAGCGGTTTGCTCGACGTCCTCGGGGTTTATGTTTTGGAGGCTCTCTCGCCGCCGGACGGGGACACCGGGCATGCTTCGATCATCGTGTTCACGCTCATGATCGGGGGTATGGTCGGCATCATTTCGCGCAACGGCGGGACGAAGGGGGTGGTGAACCGGATCGTCGGTTTCGCGAGCAATCCGAGGCGCGGGCAATTGACGACGGGGACGCTCGGCGTCGCCATCTTTTTCGACGACTATGCGAACTCGCTCGTCGTCGGGAACACGATGCGCCCGATCACCGACCGTCTCCGCATATCGCGCGAGAAGCTTGCGTACATCGTGGATTCGACGGCGGCCCCGGTGGCGACCATCGCGCTCATTACGACGTGGATCGGCTTCCAGGTCGGACTCATCGGGGACGCCATCGGCTCCATCGAGGGCTTCGGGCAGTCGGCGTACTCGGTGTTCTTGAGTTCCATTCCATACAGTTTCTATCCGATGCTCGCCATCCTCTTCGTCTTCGCCGTCGCGATAACGGGGCGCGACTTCGGCCCGATGCGAGCCGCCGAGGAGCGCGCCCGCACCGAAGGGAAGGTCATGCGAGACGGCGCGAGCGTGGACCCCGAGGCCGCCGGAGACGACGAGACGCGCCATAAAGAGGGCGTGCCGGAGCGGGCGTACAACGCGCTCATCCCAATCGGGGTTCTCATCGGGGGCGCGATGGCGGGACTTTATGTGACCGGGTCGGGCGACAATATCCGGGACATCATCGGGAGCGCGGACTCTTTCTCGGCGCTCGTGTGGGCTTCGCTTCTCAGCGTTCTCGCGGCGGCCATTCTTTCGGTCGGACAAAGAATTCTCACGCTCGGGGAGGTTGTGGATGCGTGGTATTCGGGGCTTCGCTCGATGCTTCTCGTGCTTATCATACTCGTGATGGCGTGGTCGCTCTCGAACGTGACGGACGTGCTTCGCACGGGGGATTTCCTCGTCTCGGTACTCGGGGAGAGTTTGTCTCCGGCGCTTCTTCCCGCGCTCATTTTCCTCGTCGCGGCTGCGACGGCGTTCTCGACGGGGACGAGTTGGGGGACGATGGGAATACTCGTCCCGCTCACCGTGCCGCTCGCGTGGGCGATCATGGGCGCGAACGGACTCGCCAATGCGGACGGATATTATTTGATGTACGCCTCGGTCGCGTCGGTTCTTGCGGGGGCGGTGTGGGGGGATCACTGCTCGCCCATCTCCGACACAACGATCATCTCCTCGATGGCCTCCGGCTGCGACCACATAGACCACGTGCGAACGCAAATTCCATACGCGCTTTTCGTCGGCGGGGTGGCGATTCTCCTCGGGCTTCTCCCGGTCGGGTTCGGCGTGCCGTGGTGGATCGTCCTTCCGGTCGCCGCCGTCGCCTCTGTCGGCGGACTTTACGTCATGGGCAAGAAGGTGAGCGACCCCGTATATGGAAGCCGCCCCGAGAGAAGCTCGGCGAAAGAGCCGATGACTCCGGCGTAGCCTCATGGCGACGGGGCGTGAAAAGGTCGGTGTCCGGGAGCTTCGGCAGAATTTGAGCGTGTATTTGCGAAGGGTCGCGGAGGGGGAGACGCTCGAAGTCACGGAGCGGGGGAGGCCGGTCGCGGTGATTGCTCCGCTCCCCGAGGATTCCACGCCTTTGAAACGGCTCGTGTCGGCGGGGCGGGCCGTGAAGCCGGGCGGGGATCTCCTCGACCTCTCGGAGCCGCCGGAGGGCGCCTCGCTCGGCCCGGCTTTGGATGAAGAGTGCTCGGATCGGCTTTGAAGCTTCTTTACCTCGATTCCTCGGCCATCGTGAAGCTCGTGGTGCGGGAGCCGGAGACCGAGGCCCTCATCGCTCTTCTCGCCGACTGGCCGGAGCGGGTATCGAGCGCTTTGTCTCGTGTGGAGGTCATGCGGGCCGCGCGGCGCGCCGGAGGTGGGGAAGCGGTTCTCTCGCGGGCGGAGGAGGTTTTGGCGAGGATCGGGCTGATACACTTCGACGGCGGCGTTTTGGAGATCGCGGCGGGTTTGGACGACCGTCGTCTCCGAACTCTCGGCGCCATCCACATCTCGACCGCGCTCTCCCTCGGCGAAGACCTCGGAGCCATCGTCACATACGACGAGCGCATGAAGGCCGCGTCCGAGGCGGCGGGCATAAAGGTTCTCGCGCCCGCCGGATAGTTTCCATTCCCCGCCGAAATACCTTATATTTGCCGCGTCCGACGAGTCGAGCGGGGGAGGAATTTTGGAGACTTTGCAAAGGATAAGCACCGTCGCGGGAAAGTACTTCGCGCTGTGGGTGCTTCTCGGGGCGACCGTCGCCTTCTTCGTTCAGCCGCTCAGTTTCCTCACCGCGTATGTGAATCCATTGCTCGGTATCGTCATGTTCGGGATGGGGCTTACGCTCACGGGCGCAGACTTCGCGCGGGTTTTCAAACGCCCGAAGGATGTCGCGCTCGGGGTGGCGGCGCAGTTCACGATCATGCCGCTCGTCGCCTTCGCGCTCGCGTATTTCCTCCGCCTTCCGCCGGAGCTCGCCGTCGGGGTGGTGCTTCTCGGATGTTGTCCGGGCGGCACCGCCTCGAACGTCATCGCGTACCTCTCGAGGGGCGATGTCGCCCTCTCGGTTTCGATGACGAGCGTCTCGACGATACTCGCGCCGCTTATGACCCCGCTCCTCATGCTTCTTCTCGCGGGGTCGTGGCTCCCGGTGGAGGCGGGGGCTTTGTTCGTGTCCATCGTCCAAATCGTTTTGGTTCCCGTGCTCCTCGGGGTTCTCGTGAACACGTTTTTCGGGAGGGCGGTGAATAATGTTCGTCCCGTATTGCCGCTCGTTTCGGTGGTGGCGATCGTGGTGATCGTGGCCGGGGTGGTGGCGGCGAGCGCGGATCAGATTTTGACGGTCGGGCCGCTCGTGCTTCTCATCGTGGTCGTCCATAATCTCTCGGGCCTTCTTCTCGGGTATGGGGTCGGCGCGTTCCTCGGACTTGGGGCGGCGCAAAGGCGGGCGATCTCCGTCGAGGTCGGGATGCAAAATTCGGGCCTCGCCGCCGGACTCGCCGCGACGTATTTCGGGGGCGTGTCGGCGTTGCCGGGGGCTATTTTCAGCGTGTGGCACAACATTTCCGGGCCGCTCCTCGCGACGTATTGGAGCCGGAGGCCGGTGAAGGAGGAAGCGGGGAGCCGTCCCGAGCGCGTGCTTCAGTAAGAGGTTCGCGTTCGGAAGACGACTCGCTTTTCGTCGAGATCCAAAGTGGTTGTGAACTTTGCGATGAAGGACATGCCGAGGAGTATGAACTGTGGGAGGGCGTCTCCGACGAGGAGATCCACGTAATAAGCTCTCGCGCTTCCGGCCTGGATGGAGTCGAGGCGGTATCGGTTCATGAGTGTGATCCGGCCTCCGACGATCATGTTTCTTTGCGTCCCCCGGCGATCATCTTCGGTGAGGCCGAGTCTGTCGGCGATATCCTGTGAGATCACGCAGAAAGTGGAGCCGGTGTCGAGGATGGCGTCGGCGCGGGTTTCTTTGTGGACCGTGAGGTATATACCGGAAACCGCGAGCAAACCTCCGAAGACTCGTCTGAATTCCGCTTCGCCCGGCACCGGAGACCTCGCCACGAACCTCGCCACGATTATAGGATGACGGACAATTCGTCGTCTTCGAGCGTGAAGGAGTACGTTGTGTAAAGGGGCTGTGTTTTGTCGAGTTCCGTGCGTGGCTCGTCCACAAGCGCTCTTCCGACTATTTTCGGGTCTTCGTGGACGAAGAGGAGGGTTCCGGTGTCGGCTTCGCGTCCGTCGGTGCGGATGAGGAGCCATTTGCCGGGATGCGCTGCCCGAAGCTCTTCGAAGGTTCCGTGCATGAAGATATTTTACAGTACGATACGCTTGCCGGGGCTTTGCATACCGAGAGGAGTTCTCCATGGCCGAAGCGGTCGAGAAGTTGACGAAGAAGAGCGAAGACGCGAGCCGATGGTATCTCGACCTCGTCCGTATGGCGAAGCTCGCCGATTATGGTCCGGTGAGAGGCACCTTCGCCATACGCCCATACGGCTTCGAGATATGGGAGCGCATACAAGCCTATCTCGACCGCCGCTTCAAAGAGACCGGACATAAGAACGCATCGTTCCCCCTCCTCATCCCTGAGAGCTTCCTGAACAAAGAGGCCGAGCATGTCGAGGGCTTCGCCCCCGAATGCGCGTGGGTGACGATGGGCGGCAATGCCGAACTCGAAGAAAGATTGGCGATCCGTCCGACGAGCGAGAGCATTATTTGCGATTTTTACCGGAACTGGATCCACTCCCACCGCGACCTCCCCGTACTCATAAACCAATGGTCGAACGTCCTCCGCTGGGAGATGGTCACGAGGCCGTTTCTTCGTACCTCGGAGTTTTTGTGGCAGGAAGGCCATACGGTGCATGCGACCGCCGAAGAAGCGCGGGCCGAGACTTTGCAAATGCTCGACGTGTATCAGGATTGCTTCCATGAGATGCTCTCGATTCCCGTCCTCACGGGCGTGAAGAGCCCCTCGGAACGCTTCTCCGGCGCGGTCGAGACGTATACGTGCGAGGCGCTCATGGGGGACGGGCGGGCTTTGCAGGCGGCGACGAGCCATGATCTCGGGCAGAACTTCGCGAAGGCGTTCGACATCACCTTCCTCGACGAGGCGCAAAACCGCGTCCACCCTTTCCAGACTTCGTGGGGCTTCTCGACGCGGGTCATCGGCGGCCTCATATTGGTTCATGGCGACGACCGGGGATTGAAACTTCCCCCGAACCTCGCTCCCACGCAAGCCGTCATCGTCCCGATATGGCGCGGGAAGAACAAACCGGAGGTTCGCAAAGAGGCCGAGAGTTTGTTCGCGGAACTCAAGGAATCGGGTATCCGCATGGAGGTCGATCTCGACGAGGAGCATTCGCCGGGGTGGAAATTCAACGAGCACGAGCTTCGCGGCGTTCCCGTTCGCATCGAGATCGGGCCGAAGGACATCGAGAAGGGGCAAGCCGTCCTCGTGCGGCGAGACACCGGGGAAAAAGAGTTCGTGGATCGGAAATCCGTCGCGGCCCGGCTCGCGGAACTCATGGGCGAGATCCAGCAAAACATGCTCTATAAAGCGTCGCAATTCCGCCACGCGAACACCCATCAAGTAGAGACGTACGACGAATTCAAGGAGACCATCGCCGAGCGGCGAGGCTTCGTCGCCGCCGCGTGGGATGGAACGGAGGAGACGGAGCAGAAAATAAAAGACGACACGAAAGCCACGATACGGCTCCTCCCGTTCGAGAGGGAGGAAGGGAAAGACCTCGTTTCCGGCAAGCCCGGGAAGACGGCGATTTTCGCGCGGGCTTATTAAAGCGCTCTTCGGCGATGCCGAAGGCGAGGCCGCGGTTTTGTCTTTGCCGACCGCTTCAACGTTTCACGAGGCCCATCTCGACGGCTTTGACGGCGGCTTGCGTGCGATCGGAGACTTCGAGCTTTTGGAGGATGCGGCGGAGGCCCGCCTTCACCGTGCTTTGGCTCACGTGGATGGCGCGTGATATTTCGGGGTTCGTCTCCCCGAGCGCGAGGCGGCGGAGGATCTCCGCCTCCCTCGGGGTCAACGGGTCTTCGAGGGGAGGCGGCGCGGGTTCTTCTCCGGCTCCGATGCGCTGTATGATCTTCATGGCGAGGTTCCCGTCGAGGGCGTGGTCGCCGTCGAGGACGCTCCGCACGGACGAGACGAATTCCCGCCTCGCCGTGTCCTTGAGAAGGTATCCCGCCGCTCCCGCCTGAACGGCCCGTATGAGATAGTCCGGGTCGGCGTACGTCGTCACCATGAGGACGATGGTCTTCGGGTTCTCGGCCTTTATGACGCGAGTCGCTTCCAGCCCGTCCATCCTCGGCATCCGAACGTCCATGAGGACGAGGTCGGGGCGAAGCCCGCGGCAAAGCTCCACCGCCTCGTGGCCGTTGGCGGCCTCCCCGACGACTTCGAGATCCTCCGCACTCTCGACCATCGAGCGTATCCCCTCGCGCATGAGGTCGTGGTCGTCGGCTATGACGATCCTCGCCGCCTCAGCCATCCTCGACCCCGATCCTCGAACCGACTTCCACGGTGATCTTCGCGCCGCGTCCGGGCTGACTCTCCACTTCGAAGCCGCCGCCGACGAGGGCCGCCCTCTCGCGCATGCTCGATATCCCGACCCGCTCTCCGGGGCCGCCGCTTTGAACCAATGAGGGATCGAAGCCCGGCCCGTCGTCGGCGACTTCGAGTCGAACCTTCTCACCGCCGTTGTGGAGCGAGACGCGGACCGACGCTCCGGGCGCGTGCTTTCGGACGTTGTTGAGGGCTTCCTGCGCGACGCGGTAAAGTGCCGTCTCCACGTGCGCGGCGAGTCGCGCGTCCCCAATGCTCTCCCGATACTCCACATCCATCCCGTCCCCCCGGAGCGTCTCGACGTGGAGCCGCAGCGCGGCGGCGAGGCCGAAGTCGTCGAGGACGGTGGGGCGGAGGTTCGAGATGACGCGCCGCGCCTCGCGCCCCGTCTGCCGGACGAGATCCATGACCCGCTCGATATCGCCCTTCGCGCCGGACGACGAGGGGGGATGGTCCTCGATGAACGTCCGGAGCCTTTGATGGGCGACGAGCGAAATCTGCGCGAGGCCGTCATGCACTTCATAAGCGATGCGCTTCCTTTCCTCTTCCTGCGCGGTGATGAGCTTCCCCACGAGCTCCTCGAGCCGCTTCTCCCGCTCGGCGAGATCCGTATAAAGCCTCGCGTTCTCGAGCGCGCTCCCCGACTGGTTCCCGAGGCTCACGAACACGTCGAGGTTCTCCCTCCGCCCGAGGCCCACCTCCCCGAACACCTCCACCACCCCGATGACCCTCCGCCCGACCTTGAGCGGGAGGCACACCCCCTCCGGCGCGAACCCGTCCCTCTCCGCCCGCCGGAACGGCTCCGGCCTCCCGGAGTCGAGCGCGGTTTTGCGGGCCTCCGCCCTCGCCGCCGTCTTTCGGAGGCTTCGCCATTCCCCGTCCACCCCCCGCGTCTTCCATAAGCGGAGTTCGCCGTCCGGGTCGGCGAGGTCGATGGTCGCCGCCCGGAGTCCGAAGAGTTCGGACATCACTTCGAGGAGGCGCTCCCCGCGGGCGCCGAGGTCGAGGGTGGAGGCGAGAATTTGCCCCGTCTCGTGGAGAGCGAGGAGGACTCGCATGCTCTCTTTGAGCTCCTCCTCGCCCTCTTTCCTGTCGGTGATGTCGGCCATGATGCCTTGCCAATACAATGCGTTTCCTTCGGCGTCGCGGATGAGGACGGCGTCGTCGCGCACCCAGAAAATGCGTCCGTCCTTCGCGACCCTCCGGTGCTCGACGGCGTACGGCTCGCCGGTTTCGTCGGTTCGGGCGTCCTCGGCCATCACCCACTCGCGGTCGTCGGGGTGTACGCTCGCCGCTCGGAGCGAAGGGTCTTCGAGGTACTCCTCAACCGTGTACCCCATCATCGCCTCGAACTGCGGGCTGAGATATTCGAGCGTGGAATCCCCGGCTCTTTGAATATACGTAACGGCCGGAAGTTGCTCGACGAGCGTTCGATACCGCCGCTCGGCCTCCTTCCTTTCGGTGACGTCGCGGGAGTTTATGACCACGCCCGACACGCCCGGCTCGTCGGAGAGGTTCGTGAACACCGCGTCGAGGTGCCGCCACGACCCGTCCCGGTGGCGGAACCGGAACTCCGCCGCCGCCGTCGCCCCCGGCCTCGCCCGCACCCCGCATATGGTTTCCACGAGAAGCGGCTCGTCCTCGGGATGCACGTGCACCGGAACCTTCTCCTCGACGAGCTCCCCGACCCGGTATCCGAGTATCCCCTCGACCGCCGGGCTCACGTACACCACCGAGCCGCTCTCGTCGAGAACCGTCGTTATGTCCGACGAGCTTTGAACGAGGGAACGGAACCGCTTCTCCGAGAGGCGCATGAGCTCTTCGCTGTCCTCCGCCTCGACGAGCGCGTCCATGAGCTGCGAAGTCCTCTCCTCGACCATCCTCTCCAAACCCTCGTTGAGGCGTTTCGCCTCCTCCTCGGCCTCGCGGCGGCGCGTGATGTCCGAGAGGACGCATTGCCAGAGGAGGGGCTTCCCTTTCCCGTCGAGGACGAGAGCGGCGTCGTCTTTTATCCACAGATAATGGCCGTCCTTGTGGCGCATCCGGTACTCCATCCCGAACGGCTCCCCGGTCTCATCGGTTCGAACGTCCTCGGCGAGGACCATTTCGAGGTCTTCGGGGTGGATGAGGGAGTTCCAAAATTCCAGGTCGGAGGTGAACGCCTCCGGCGGGTGTCCGAGGAGGTGTTCGACGCGGGGGCTTATATACGAAAGCGAGCCGTTCGACATCGTACCCGGACTCCCTTCGGGCGCGGGGACGAGCGTATAGTTCACCGCCGGGACTTGCTCGACGAGGGCGCGGTATCTCTCCTCGCCCGCCCGCGACTCTTCTTCGAGGCGCACCCGCTCCGTCACGTCGCGGGCATGGACCACGACGCCCCCGATGGTGGGGTCGTCCGTGAAGTTCGTCGTCGAGCATTCGAGCCATGCGTACGAGCCGTCCTTTTTCCGGTACCGGATCACGGGCGGCTCGTGGCGCGAAAGGCTCTCGATCTTCGGAACCTCCGCCGCCGCCATCCCCCGATCCTCCGGGTGGATGAGGTCGGGGACGTACCTCCCGACGAGTTCGCTCGGCGCGTATCCCATGACCTTTTCGACGGAGGGGCTTATGTACCGGAGGGTGTTGTCGAGGTCGCATATGACGACGATGTCGTGTCCGGTCTCGATGATCGCCCGGAACCGCGCCTCGCTCTCCGCGAGCTTCCGCTCCGCCTCGACGCGGTCGGTGACGTCCCGGCTGTGGATGGCGACGGCGCGTATCTCCGGGTCGTTCATGAGGTTCGTGAACACGCTTTCGAGGTACACCCACGATCCATCCTTGTGGCGGTACCGGATGGGCGGCGCGTCGGCGACGCCGGGATCGGTGGAGATCTTGGCGGCCCACTCGAACGCCGTTTGCAAATCTTCGGGGTGGATGACGCTCGGGACGTAAAGCCCGATCATCTCCTCCGGCTCGTAGCCGAGGATGCGTTTGCACGAAGGGCTCGCGTACAAAATAGTGTTCGCGTCGGAGCAAAGCGTGATCATGTCTTGCGACCCCTCGACGAGCGCCCGGAACTGCGCCCCGCTCCGCCGCAAATCGTCGCGCGCCCGCACCTTCCCGCTCACGTCCCGGAAGTGCCATACGATGCCGTTCACCGTCGGGACGGCCGTCAAATTGCTCGCGACGGCCTCGAAGTGCCGCCACGAGCCGTCGGCGTGCCGCATCCTCGCCGTCGAAACCGGCTTCCGCCGAACCTCGTCGAGCTTCGGCCCCGCCCACGCGAGGTCGTCGGAATGAATGTACCCGGAGAGCGGCTCGCCGCGCATTTCGCCGGGCGTCCACCCGAGTCGCTCCTCGACCTCCGGATCGACGCGGAGGATGCGCCCGTCCCCGCCTTCGACGAGATGGAAATCCACCGAGCGGAGTACGGTCTCGCCGTAATGCCTCTCGGCCCACCGCGACACGCGACCTTCGAGGTCGCGCCCGCCGTGATCCTCGACTCGGACATCGAAGCCTCCGCCGCTCCGGGGCGAGATCGAGACGCTCGAGAGGGACACCGTCCCGTCGCCTCGGAGGAGCCGAAGGCCGCCGTCGAAGGCTTTCCCTTCCGCGAGACTCGCCCACGCCGAGCGCGAGGCGGCGCTCTCCGGGTCGAGGAGTTTCTTCACCGACGTCCCCGCGAGTTCGTCGCCGCTTCGACGGAAGACCTTTTCCGCCGCGTCGTCCGCCCGAAGAATTTTCCCGTCTTCGCGGAGGAGGAAGGTGCATGGCTCGCGTGACGATGAGTCCGGCAAGCCCGACGCGCTGAATCCGTGTTCCATGCTCGCAACCCCGTCGTAAAGTTTCCCGACCTCTTCCGGAAGCCCTTTCGAGCCTCCGCGCTCTTCACTGTGAATAATGATCCCTCACGCCCCGCCCCGCCTCACTCAAACTACGTATTTTTCTGTGTTTTCGGGCGAATGGGCGTGCGGGGGGTTCGCATATCGTTCCATGTATGGGTGGCGGCTCGTCCGAATCGCGTATTTTCCCGTGGTTTCGCCCTCTCCGCCTTGACGAAGGGGCTGTCTGTGATTTAGCATCCACTCCTAGCGCGTACTCGCATCGAGAGCGGTGGAGGGAACTGGCCCCCAGAAACCGCGGCAACCGGCGGCAGCATCAGCCACAAGGTGCCAAATCCAGCAGGGCGTGAGCAACGCCTTGAAAGATGTGGAGAGCCTGAGACGGCTTCTTCTTCAAGGAGCGGGTCGCGCGAGGGCGGAGGCGAAAGCCGACACCATGGCGTGGAACGCGACTTTTTGGAAGGAGGCTGCATTACTACCAGGTATGACACTAAACCAACGGATCGGGGCTAGCCGAAGGCTCCCGCTCCGATCCGGACTCCACCATCTCCCCATCGGCTCCTTCGAGCCGGAACTCGGTGGCCGCCTCGACGAGGTTTCCCTCGCATATGAAACGTGGGGCGCCCTCGACGCTTCGGGGACGAACGCCGTCCTCGTGACGCACGCGCTCACCGGCGACTCACACGCCGCCGGAGGCGCGGACGAGAACCACAAGCGAGGCGGATGGTGGGAACCCGTGATCGGGGCGGGCCGCCCCATAGACACAGACGAATACTTCGTTATATGCTCGAACGTCCTCGGCGGATGCGCCGGAAGCACCGGCCCGGAAAGCACCGACCCGTACACCGGACGCCCATACGGCATGCGCTTCCCCACGATCACCATCCGCGACATCGTGCGGGCGCAAAAACGCCTCCTCGATGAACTCGGCGTGAGGAAACTCGCGCTCGTGGCGGGCGGCTCCATCGGCGGTCAGCAAGCTCTCGAATGGCCCGTCGAGTTCCCGGACTTCGTCGAGAAGTCGCTCGTCGTCGCCGCGACCGACGCCCTCGGGCCGCAAGGTCTCGGGATGAGCGAGATCGGTCGCCGAGCCATAACCGCCGACCCGGATTGGCAAGGCGGGGATTATTACGGAACCGGGAAGACCCCGGACTCCGGCCTCTCCATCGCGAGGATGGCGGGCATGATGACGTACCAAAGCGCGGAGTGCCAATCCGAGCGCTTCGGGCGGAACCCCGCGACGAAAGGGAGGAGCCGGACGGAAAACCCCGGCGGAACCTTCGACGTCGAATGCTATTTGCAATATCAAGGAAACGACCTCGTCGGCCGCTTCGACGCGAATTCGTATTTGTATCTCCTCCGGGCAATGGACCTTTACGACGCCGCCCACGGATATTCCTCGCTCGAAGAGGCGTTCGGAAGGATCGAAGCCGAGACGCGCTTCGTCGGGATTTCGAGCGACTGGCTCTTCCCGGCGAAGGATGTCGAGGCGACGGCGAGAGCGGCGGCGTCCGCCGGGGCGAATGCCTCGTACGTCGAGATGGAGTCCATAAACGGCCATGATGCGTTCCTCAAAGACTGGGACGAATTCAACGCGGTGGTTTCGTCGTTCACAGCGTATACGGAGAGGGGGTGATGGGGTGTCTTCGTGTACGAGAGCGGCTCTCTCCGGGCGAACTATCACGTCGAGGTAAACGGGCGTGAAAGTGAACCGGAAACAAGGAGCGTGAAGCGAAAATGAAGAAGAACCCACTCGTGATCAAATTCGGCGGAACCTCCGTCGGCGGTGGAAAGGCGTTCGTTCGCGCCGCGAATATCGCCGCCGACGAAGCGATGTCCCGTCCCGTCTCGGTCGTCGTATCGGCGATGAGCGGCGTTACCGATACCCTCCTCGGGCATGTCGGAGCCGCGAAAGCCGCCGGACGAATGAACGGCTCCACCAATGAAACTCACGAGGATTCGCTCGCCGCGCTCCACGATTCTCTTTATGCGAGGCACCTCGCCGCCGCCCGCGAAGCCGTGTCCGAGGAATACCTCGACGGCGTCGAAGCCCGCATCCTCGGCCATCTCGGACGGCTCGCCGAGAGGATGAACGACCCGGAGGCGAGCGACGCGGCCCGCGCCGCCGAGGTCGCCACCCACGGTGAGAGGCTCTCCGCCGAAATACTCGCCGCGGCGATCCGGAGCCTCGGAGTCGAATCCGCCGTCGCCCGCGACCCCATCGCCGTCGAGTCGGAGGCGAACACCGAGGCCGAGATATGCCCGGACACCACCCGCGAGCGATGTTCCCGGAACGTCGCCCCGATCCTCGACGGCGGCTCGGTCGCGGTCGTCCCCGGATACGTCGGGCGAACGCCTTCGGGGAAGGTCACGACGCTCGGGCGGGGAGGCTCCGACCTCTCGGCGACGGCCCTCGGGCGGGGAATCGGGGCTTCGGAGGTGTGGATCATGACGGATGTGGACGGCGTTATGAGCGCCGACCCTCGCCTCGTCCCGGACGCCGCGCTCATGCCGAAGCTCTCGTACCGCGAGGCCCGCATCTTCGCCGAACTCGGCGCGAAGGTTCTTCATCATAAAACGATGGAACCCGCTTCGGAGGCGGGCATCGAGGTTCGGGTCGGGAACACTTTCAATCCGGAGTGCGATGGAACGCTCGTCTCGGACATCGAGGACGGCGAGGGGGTTCGGTGTGTCGCGCTTCGCCGCTCTCTCCGCTTCGAGGTTCCGTGCGCGAACGGGCGGAAGAGCGAGGCCGCGATGGTCGTCGGCATCGGGGTTCCGGGGTCGGACGATCTCGCCGCCGGACGCCAGAGTCTCCGGAAGGCGAAAATACCCGTCCTCCATTTCGGGAACGCGCCCGCCGGACTCGTGTTCTCGGTGTCGGAGGAATATGCCGAGGCCGCGCTACGCACGCTTCATGACTCGCTCGTCGGGCGGAGCCTCGCCGGGGAGGCGGTCGCGTGAAGCACATCGAGATCGTTCAAATCGGCATCGGACACGTCGGACGCGCCGTCGCGCAAATAATCCTCGAAGAGCGGAAGCGGTGGCTTGACCACAACGCCATCGACGTCCGGTACCGGGCGGTCGCCGACACCTCGGGCGCGCTCGTCGGCGAGGAGCTTCTCCCGCAAGCCATACGCCTCAAAGAAGAGGGCGGCAAGCTCTCCGAGTTCGGGGTCGAGAAGACGGAGGACGTGCTTCGCTCCGAGCCGGACTCCGACACGCTCCGCGTCGTCATAGACCTCGCGGTCCACGGCGGCACGCACGACCTCGACATTCTCGGCGCGGAGAACGGCTCGTACCTCGTCCTTTCGAACAAAGGGCCGCTCTCGGGAAGCACGGCGGAGTATCGCCGCCTCACGGAGATGCTCCCCGGACGGCTTTGGCACGAAGCGACTGTCGGGGCGGGGATACCCATAATCTCGACCATCGAATACCTCCGCGCCTCGGGCGACGACATCCTCGAAATTCAGGCCAGCCCGAGCGGAACCCTCGGATACATAATGAGCGAGGTCGAGGGCGGAAGCTCCTTCTCCGGCGCGGTCAAAAAAGCGGTCGAGCTTCATTACGCCGAACCCGACCCCCGCGACGACCTCTCGGGTTTGGATGTCGCCCGGAAGGCCATCATCCTCGCCCGCAAAATGGGCCGCGACATCGAGCCGGAGGAGATACCGTACGAGTCCCTCGTCCCGGAAGGACTCGAAGCCGTCCCGCTCGACGAGTTCATGGAGCGACTCCCGGAAGCCGACGAGGCTTTCCGAAAACGCCTCCTCGCCGTCGAGGAGCATCACATGCTCCGGTACCTCGCCAAAATTCCGAAAGAAGGCGAGGTCGAAGTCGGCCTCAAAGACACCCCCGTCGAAAGCCCCTTCGGCCCCATAAACGGCCCGGAGAACGTCTTCGACTTCCACACGCGGCGGTACTCGGATGTGACTTTGACGGTCGCCGGGCCGGGGGCGGGGCCGGAGCGAACGGCGAGTGGGGTTGTCTTCGATCTTTTGGATATAGCGCATAAAATCTAGTTCTCAGTTTTTAGTTCTCGGTTCTTAGCTGAAAACCGAGAACTGAGAACGAAGAACCAAACCACCTTTTCATGGGAGGACACACATGACATATACGGTCGCCATAGTCGGGGCGGGGCTCGTCGGCGAAAGGCTCGTTTCCGAACTGAGGAGGCGGGAGTTTCCGATACGAGAGCTTCGCGTTCTCGCCCGTTCGGCTCGGACGGTCGAGATTGCGGGGGAGATGTTCGAGGTCGGGGTCGCGGAGCCGGAGGCTTTCGAGGGTGTGAACTTCGCTTTCTTCGCCGGGACGGAGGGTGAGAAGGGGGCCGCCGTTCAACTCGCCGAGGAGGCTATTTCTCGCGGCGCGGTCGTCATAGACAACGGCTCGGACTTTCGGCTTGACGACGGGGTTCCGCTCGTGGTGCCGGAGGTGAACGAGGACGCGCTCGAAGGACATAACGGGCTCATCGCGAACGCGAATTGCTCGACGACGCAAATGGTCGTCACGCTCGCGCCGCTCGCGAAGGCGTTCGGTTTGAAGAAGGTCGTCGTCTCGACTTATCAGGCGGTTTCGGGGTCGGGGAGGTCCGGGGTCGAGGCTCTCGAAGACGGGCGTGAGGACGTGTATCCGAAGCCCATCGCCAGGAACGCGATCCCGCTCATCGGCTCCATCGGGGACGATGGGCTTTCGACCGAGGAGCGGAAGATGGTTCTCGAATCGAGGAAGATTTTGTCCCTTCCCGATCTCGAAGTCCACGCGACGACGGTACGAATACCGGTTCATACCGGACACTCCGAGAGCGTGTACGTCGAGGTCGAGCGGGACGTGGAGATGGCCGAAGTCCTCGAGGCGTTCGGCGAGGCTCCCGGCATCGTATTCTCCGGCGACGCCGACGACTTCCCGACTCCGCTCGAGGCCGCCGGAGACCCCGGAACCTTCGTCGGTCGGGTTCGAGTCGAGGGGAGCACCATAAATTATTGGTGTGTCTCGGACAATTTGCTGAAGGGCGCGGCGACGAACGCCGTGCAGATCGCTGAGTCGCTCGTGAAGGCGAGGGTGTGAGAGCGGCTCGCGAAGGCGAGTCGGGCTTCAGGCATCGGGTTTCAGGCTTCAGGAAAGACTTTCCGGTCGAGCCGCTCTCATCGAGCGAGCTTTCGATGGCGTGATGGCTCGACTTTCGCGAAATTCGCTGAGAGGCCGAACCGTTTCGCGGCGGGCGGCTCGACCACCCCGCCGCAGAATATTCCGCGTGTACCATCGAAGGGGGAATTCGCCGTGGCTCCGACGCTCGAGATTCGCTTCGCCAACGAGGACGACGCTCCGCTCGTCCTCTCGTTCATAAAGCGTCTCGCCGAGTACGAGCGGCTTTCGCATGAGGTCGTCGCGACCGAGGAGGTTCTTCGGGAGACGCTCTTCGGAGAAAGGCGCGTGGCCGAGGTTTTGCTCGGATACTCGGACGGAGAGCCTGCCGCATTCGCGCTCTTCTTCCACAACTTCTCGACGTTCCTCGGGAAGCCGGGGATATATCTCGAAGACCTTTTCGTGATGCCGGAGCATCGCGGCTCGGGCTTCGGGAAGGAAATGCTTCGTTATCTCGCCCGGCTCGCGAAGGAGCGGGACTGCGGTCGGCTCGAATGGTGGGTTCTCGATTGGAACGAGGATGCCATACGTTTCTATAAAAGCCTCGGGGCGGTGCCGATGGACGAGTGGACGGTGTTTCGGGTCGCGGGGAATTCCCTCGACTCGCTCGCCGACGAAGATCGACGCTAGAGGATAAACTAGAAAACGGAAGGATCGTCTTCGAAAGGAGAAAGAATGGCTGAGGAGAAGCAGGAGAAAAAGGGGTTCTGGGCGAGGATCTTCGGCAGCAAGCAGAATTCGGAGCGCGAGGAGAAAGTCCTCGAATACATCGTCCACCGCACGGGCGAGGGAGTGAACCTTCAGGAAGTCGTGCAGGAAGAATACGTCAAGCGCAACGCGACGAAGAGCCAGGTTGACGACATCCTGAAAGACCCGCGCCTCGTGCAGTCCGCCCGCGAGAGGATGAATGAGGCGTTCGAGTCCGGCGAGCTCGACCCGAGCAAGCGCCCCGACAGGTAGTCGCTCCCTTCGGTCGCTCCGGTTATTGGTTTTTAGTTCTTGGTTCTTGGCTGAAAACTGAAAACCAAGAACGGTCGCGGAGCGACCCCATGTCTCTCGGGTTGTATAATCTCCGGCGTTGCGTCTTTACCATCGCCTGGAGGGCTGGATGCCGATCTACGAATACAAGTGCGACAATGGACACGTCTTCGACATCATGCAGAGAATGTCGGACGACTCATTGACGAAGTGCGTCGAATGCGCCGCCCCGGTGCGGAAGATCATGCACCCCGTCGGCATCTCCTTCAAAGGCTCGGGCTTTTATTCCACAGACTACAGCGGCAAAAGCAAAACCGACCCCGCCGCCAAGAGCGACTCCTCCGACTCCGACACCAAAACCGAGTCCACGAGCAAGAACGGAGACTCGAAGAACGGTTCTGGCGACTCCTCGAAAGAGTCGAAGAAATCCGACTCTTCTTCGCTCTCTTCTTCCTCGTCGTCCTCGAAGAAGGATTAACCCGGCGGCGGACGGGGGAAATTCCCGCCGCCCCACGCTTCCGCGCCACTCTGCCTATCGGGCCGCCTCGGACTTCACATCCCTTTTCACACTCCTCTCGCTGACAACGGCCACGCCCGGGACTCGTGCCGGAGGAGAATAATTCCGAAGCCCCACGCCGGGCGCTGCACAGTCTCGTACTCGGGCTGACGTTCCCTTTCGCGATCCCCGCCCTCGCAGCCGCCTCGGCCCTCATCGTACATACCGTATGGACGCGCGGCCTCGAAAACGGAGCCTTCGCCCTCGCCGTCGCCGTGGCGACGGCCCGTATCGCCATGAACTGGCTCGTCTGGAAAGACGAAGAGGAAAAGTAAATCAGCCAAACACCCCCGCCTGAATCCACAGCCGAGAAAGCGTAAACTGGCCCGGACAAGCCGCCCAAATCCACTCTTCGCCGCCGGGGCGAATCTCCGCAACCACTCGCCACCCGATGGCCGAAGCCTGAAAACTCCTGCAAACTGTACCTCAAGTTTCGGGTTAGCGGGTGGACACCGGGGGCTTCCTTATTTATAGTGATCCCCGCTGGAGGATGTCCAGGGAGGACGGGCGTTCGGCGGTGTTTCCTCGTTCGGGGGGAATGCCGCCGGGGCTTTTCAGCAAATGTTTCACGGATTGGGAGGAGAGGCTCGGCTTTGTCGGATGGGGGATCTTTCGCGCACTTGCACTGCCACTCGGAGTACTCGATGCTCGACGGGGCGAGCCGCATCGCGGACATCGTCTCATTCTCCAAAGAGGAGGGGATGCCCGGCGTCGCGCTCACCGACCACGGGTGCATGTACGGGATGGTCAAGTTCTACCAAGAGGCGAAGAAGGCCGGAGTAAAGCCCCTCACCGGCTGCGAAGTGTATGTCACCTCGGATCGCCACGACCGGAGCCGGGGCGGCTACTACCACCTCACGCTCATCGCCCGGACCGCCGAAGGGTACCGGAACCTCCTCAAGCTCTCGACCGCCGGGTACCTCGAAGGCTTCTATTACAAGCCGCGCGTGGATGTGGAGCTTTTAAGGAAGCACGGCAAGGGGATAATCTGCCTCTCGGGTTGCCTTTCGGCGGAGGTTCCGACGAGGATCCTCGAAGGGAAGATGGACGAGGCGAGGAATCTTCTTCTCGAATATCAGGAAATCTTCGACGACGTGTACCTCGAGATGCAGGATCACGGCATAGATCTCCAACGCCGAGTGAACGAGGGAATCCTCAAGCTCCACAAGGACACTGGCATAGACCTCGTCGCGACCAACGACTCGCACTACACGACGAAGCACGACGCGAAGATGCACGACGTGCTTCTGTGCATCGGAACCGGGAAGTTCTTCGACGACCCGAAGCGCATGAAGTTCGACGGCGACCAGTTTTACGTGAAGTCGAAGGAGGAGATGGCCCGCATCTTCCCGGATCATCCCGAGGCTTTGGAGAACACCATCAAAGTCGTGGACAGCGTCGAGGACATCGAGATGGAACTCGGGAAGACGCGCCTCCCGAACTTCCCGAAGCCGGAAGGTTATAACGCCGAGCAATATTTGCGGGAGCTTTGCGAACGCGGGCTTATAAAGAGGTACGGGGAAGGGGCGAAGCTGCCGGAGGTTCGCCAAAGGCTCGAGTTCGAGCTTGAGACCATCTCGAAGATGGGTTTCGAGGATTATTTCCTCATCGTGTGGGATTTCGTGAAGTACGCGAAGGACCATAAAATCGCCGTCGGGCCGGGGCGGGGATCGGCGGCGGGTTCGATCGTCGCGTACGCGCTCGAGATCACCGACCTCGACCCGCTCCATTATTCGCTCCTTTTCGAGAGGTTTTTGAACCCCGACCGCATCTCGATGCCGGACGTGGATATAGATTTGTCCGTCTCCGGGCGGGCGGAGGTCATGAGGTACGTGACGGAGAAGTACGGCGGGCATGAGCATGTCGCGCAGATCATCACGTTCGGAACCATCGGGGCGAAGGCCGCCATCCGCGACTCGGGGCGGATTTACCAGTTTCCGTATGGCGAGACGGACAAGCTGGCAAAGTTCATCCCGGAGAAGCCGGTGGGGACGGGTCTTCGCGATGTTCTCACGAAGGTGGGCGACGGGGAGTATGAGGCGGGGGAGAAGCATCCTGGCCCCGCTCGGGAGATGATCGAGTACGTCAAACAAAACGAGTCGGCCCGCCAAGTTTTGGATACCGCGTTCGAGATCGAAGGTTATGCGCGCCACGCTGGAACCCACGCCGCCGGGGTCGTGATCTCGGAAGAGAAATTGACGGACATCGTGCCTTTGCAGCAAGTAAAGAAGTCCGGCGGGAAAGGGGAGTCGGAGGAGGACGAGCAGATAGCCGTCATGGTTCAGCACCCGATGAGCGATGTCGAAGCCCTCGGCCTCCTCAAAGTGGACTTCCTCGGCCTCCGAAACCTCGACGTCATTGAGGAGACGCTCGCCACCATAAAGGAGGACACCGGCGAGGAGGTGGACATCGCGAACATCCCCCTCGACGACGCGAAGACGCTCAAACTCTTCGAGCGGGGCGACACCTTCGGGGTGTTCCAGTTCGAGTCGAGCGGAATGCAAAGGATGCTTCAAGAAGTCCGCCCCGACCGCTTCGACGACCTCGTGGCGTTGAACGCGCTTTATCGTCCCGGCCCGATGGACTATATCCCGACGTTCAAGAAGGGGAAGCATGACCCCGAGAGCGTGGATTACATGGACGAGCGGCTGAAGCCGATCCTCGAGCCGACGTATGGCGTCGCGGCGTATCAGGAACAGCTTATGGAGATATCCAAATCCATTGGCGGCTTCACGCCCGGCGAGGCGGATACGCTCCGGAAGGCGATCGGGAAGAAGAATCTCAAGCTGCTTTCCCCGCTGAAAGACAAGTTCATCGAGGGGTGCGACTCGAATGGTGTCGGCCTCGACGTCGCCGAGGAGTTGTGGGGCTGGATGGAGAAAGCCGGGGGGTATTCTTTCAACAAGAGCCATTCGGCTTGTTATTCGTTCCTCGCGTTTCAGACTGCGTATTTGAAGGCCCATTATCCGACGGCGTATATGGCCGCGCTTCTTTCGAGTGTGATGAACACGAAGGATCGGGTTCCGCAGTATGTGGCGGAGGCGCGGGCGATGAAGATCGAGGTATTGCCGCCGGACGTGAACGAGAGCGGCCACCGTTTCACGGCGATTGACGGGAAGATCCGGTTCGGTTTGTCCGCCGTGAAAGGAGTCGGGGAGAACGTCGTCGAGGCGGTCATAAAGGCGAGGGAGGACGGGCTCTTCGAGGACGTCTTCGATTTCTGCGACCGCGTGGATTCGAAGACGTACAACAAGCGAGTCCTCGAATCGCTCGTGAAGTGCGGCGCGTTCGACACGACGGGGCATTCGCGGGCGGCCATGATCGAAGTCCACGCGAAGGCCGTCGAACGAGCGGCGGCGGGGGCGAAAGGCGCGTCCGAGGATCAATTCGCAATGTTCGACGTGACCGAGCTCGCCCCCCCGAAGCCCGAAATGCCCGCCACCGGGGACGACAAAAAACAGACCCTCGAATGGGAGAAGGAAACCCTCGGCCTCTTCGTCTCCGAACATCCACTCCGCCCCATCCTCCACAAGCTGAAAAAGCACGTGGACACGAGCGTCTCCGAGCTCGAAGGCTGCCGCGACGGAGCGGTGGTATGGGTCGGCGGCCTCGCGACGAGCGTCCGCGTGAACACGACGCGAAAAGGCGACAT
>JACCWD010000052.1 GCA_013697825.1 Rubrobacter sp. | reverse complement strand
ACTCTCGGTGCTGGCGCGCCAATGCCTCGACGGACGCGTCCCCGACAAGGACACGCTGCATCACGAGGCGGCCGCCTGGGAAGGGGAGCGCAACGCGATGGAGAGCAAGGTGGACTGGCGCTTCACCACGGCCGACGCGAGGATCAAGCTCAAGCATCTCTATCCCGAGATTTCGGAGGAGGCATCACATGAGCCAAACTGTTCGTGACACGACACTACCTATGAGGGTTTGAAACGTGACGATCGTTCCTCCCGTCGGCACGGTCGTCGTGGTTCGCAGCCTACCTATGAGGGTTTGAAACCCTAAGTTGGTTTGTTCCTTTTGACCTCAAAGAGTCAAGTTCGCAGCCTACCTATGAGGGTTTGAAACTAGCCGACAAACTCTCTATTGGTGAGCGGTTCTCCGGTTCGGAGGATACGTCCCCTCACGGCGGCTTGCGTAAGAATCGGTCCCTGTGCAAGCCGGGTTTCGGGCTTCAGGAAATACTTCCCGCGCAGACCGTACTCACCGACCGGGCCTCGCCGGGGAGAGGATCAACCTTCTGAACTCCGCTGTCACGAACCCGGCAGCGAAACCTCGATCCACGTCCCCCGAACTTTCCACGCCCCAGCATGGATGTTCGGGAACCCGGAGGACGAGCCGGGCCGTATGTAACCGTCAACGACCGTCGCGAAAAGTTCCATCCGGGACGTAGCGTCGGCGTCGCCGCGCCTTCCCCCGCTTCCGGCTTTCGATGCTTCCGACGCACGGGGAAAGGGCCTCGTCCCGGTGGGTGTTCCGTGGATTCTACGGGCTAGAATTTGCCGGGGATCCAATCCGTCCCGGCGAGGGGAACCTTCGCTATCGCAGCCGCCTCGATGGTGAGCGACGCGAGATCTTCTTTTTCGAGATGGTGCACGTTCGATTTCCCACACGCCCTCGCAAGCGTCGTGAGCTCCATGTTCAACGTCTGGAAATAGTTCCGGAGCCTCCGCGCCCCCCACTCCGGATCGAGCCTCTTTTCGAGTTCGGGGTCTTGCGTGGCGATTCCCACGGGACACATCCCCGTGTGCATATGGTGGCAAAAGCCGGGCTTCGTCCCGAGCTTCTCATAGTCCTCGACCGCGCTGACCGGCTCGCCGTTCTCGTCGTGCCAGACTTCGCTGTTGCAGCCGAGGGCGAACATCGCCCCCTGCCCGATGGACACCGCGTCCGCCCCGAGCGCGATGGCCTTCGCCACGTCCGCCCCGGTGCGTATGCCGCCGGAGATTATCAACTGAACTTCGCCCGTCATCTTCATATCTTCGAGGGCTTCGGCGGCCTGAGAGACGGCGGCGAGCGTGGGTATTCCGGCGTGTTCGATGAAGACATCCTGCGTGGCCGCCGTCCCGCCCTCCATGCCGTCCACCACGACGACATCGGCCCCGGCCTTCACCGCGAGCTTCACGTCGTTCTCGACACGGGTCGCCCCGACCTTCACGTATACCGGGATTTCCCAGTCCGTTATTTCCCGAAGCTCCTCTATTTTTATCGTGAGGTCGTCCGGCCCCGTCCAGTCGGGGTGGCGGCACGCCGAACGCTGGTCGATGCCCGCCGGAAGCGTCCGCATATCCGCGACGCGCTCGCTTATTTTCTGCCCGAGGAGCATCCCTCCCCCGCCGGGCTTCGCCCCCTGCCCGATGACGACCTCCACCGCGTCGGCCCGCCGGAGGTCGTCCGGGTCGAAGCCGTACCGGGAGGGAAGGCATTGGTACACGAGCGTCTCGGAGGAGTCGCGCTCTTCGTCGGTCATTCCGCCGTCGCCCGTCGTGGTCGAAGTCCCGAGTTCGGTGGCGGCGCGTCCGAGATCCTCCTTCACGTTCGCCGACAAGGAGCCGAAGCTCATGCCCGCGAAGGTTATGGGGATGTCGAGGCGTATGGGGTTTTTGGCGTACCGGCTCCCGAGGACGGTCTCGGTGTCGCATCTTTCACGGTATCCTTCGAGGGGGTATCGAGAGGCGGAGCCGGTGAGGAACGTGAGGTCGTCGAAGTGAGGCACTTTGCGTTTCGCTCCGAGGCCGCGGATATCGTAGCGGCCTCGCTCGGCGGCGGTTTGGATCCAGGCTTGAACCCTCCGGTTGTAAAGGCTGCTCTCCTCAAGTCCCGCCACGTCTTCCCTGTCAATTCCCAAAACTCGATCCCTCCCCAAACGAAAAGAAAATACCCCGGCTCCCGAAGCGAGCGACGCGACCTCTCGACCCCCGGTACTTCAATATCCCTGATCCCGGTCGGCATTCCAGTGATACAAACTTCGCGCCGACGCTACGCGCTTGAATTCCTCGGTGTCGTGATCGAAGCCCGCCCGTTCGAGAAGCCCGGCGAGCGAGGCATGGTCTTCCTCGGTCGTCGGCTCCTCGCGAGCATCGGCCCCGAGTCCCTTCATCTCCCCCCGGACGTAAATTACCGCTTCATAGAGAGAATCCCCGAGTCCGTCGCCCGCGTCCCCGCACACGACGAGCCTTCCGGCCTGCGCCATGAACGCCGAGAAATGCCCGACGCTCCCCCCCACCACGATGTCGTTCCCCTTCATCGAGATCCCACACCGCGAGGAGGCGTCCTTCTCGATGACAAGGAGGCCGCCGCGCCCCGAAGCCCCGGCGCACTCCGAAGCATATCCCTCCACCCGGACGGTTCCGCTCATGATATTCTCGGCGACGCTCCACCCGACGCTTCCGCGGACGGTGACCTCGGCGTGCTTATTCATCCCCGCAACGAAGTACCCGGCGTTGCCCATGATGTCCACCTTCGCGGGGGCATCCATGCCGACGGCGATGTGGTGCGCGCCGTCCGGGTTGAATATGCGAACCTCCTCGACACCGTTTTTCGGCAACTCTTTGTGAAGATATTGGTTGAGTTCGCGGACGGTTTGTTTTTCGAGATCGAAGTCTACGATGCGAGAACCGCCGGCTCTTTGTTCCATACGTATATCTCCTCCGGCATCGGCTCGAACACGTCGGCGTCGGACACCCCCGGCAAATGGGCGAGCGAGCGGAACTCGGATGCGATGGCGACGTACTCGTCGGTCTCGGCGGCGACGGCGGGCTTGCACGCGAACGGGTCGCGCACGAGGGCGAGCTGCTCCCCCGTCCCGATGAGGAACGTATAAAACCCGTCGAGCTCCCGGAACCCGGCCCGGATGGCCTCCTCCATCGTGTCGCCTTCGCGGAGCCGCCATTCGAGGAAGCGGGCCGCCGCCTCGGTGTCGTTGTCGGTGTCAAAGCGCATCCCGTGGCGTTCGAGCATCCGCCGCAAACTATGCGGGTTCGAGAGCGAGCCGTTATGGACGAGGCAAAAATCCTCGCCCACCGTGAACGGGTGCGCGTGCGCCCACGTAACCGCCGACTCCGTCGCCATCCGCGTGTGGGCCACCACGTGGCTCCCGGAAAGCTCCGCGAACCCGTACCGCTCGGCGATGTCGAAGGGATGACCGGCGTCCTTGTATACCTCGATGGATCTTCCGACCGAAAGAACGTGCGCCTCGGGGCGATTCTCGACCATCCACCGGAAAGCCTCGTCCGCCGCGCCGCGAGGGACGACGACGGCGTGGTTCCCCTTCGCGGACACGTCCACGTCGCGTCCGATGTGCTTCCGCATCCCTTCCGCGAGTTCGTTCCAGTCGAGGTTTCCGTCGGGGTCGAAGACGCTGATTTTGCGCGCCCCGTCGCCTTCGGCCTCTCCGGTGTACGCGGCGAGGCCCGCCGAGTCGCATCCCCGGGTCGCCATGCCTTCGAGCATTTTGGTGGCGTACTCGCCGAGGAGGTGGTGTTTTCCGGGGTCTTTCATAAGAAGGCCCACGATTCCGCACATACGCTTCTCCTAGCTCCAGAATTCCAGATATCGTTCGACTTCCCAGTCCGAGACGTGGCGATTGTAGTCGTCCCATTCCTGGCGTTTTATCTCGATGAACTCGTCGACGAAGTCCATGCCGAGAGCCTTTCTTATGGCATCGTCCTCTTCGAGTGCGTCGCACGCCTCGCCGAGGGTGCTCGGGAGGAGGCCGATCCCCTTTTCCGTGAGCTCCTCGCCTGAGAGGGCGTACAAATTCTCCCGGCGCGGCTCTCCGGGGTCGAGGCCGCGATCCACGCCGTCGAGCCCGGCGGCGATGAGGGTCGCGGTGACGAGGTACGGGTTCGCCCCCGAGTCCGGGAGGCGAAGCTCGAGGCGGCCACGCGGGACGCGAACCATAGCGGAGCGGTTGTCGGGGCCGTACGTTATGTGGGCGGGCGCCCACGTCGCCCCAGACATCGAGCGTCCGACGACGAGGCGTTTGTACGAGTTCACCGAGGGGGCGGCGAGCGCGGCGAGGGCGGGGGCGTGCTCCATCACGCCGCCGAGGAAATTGTAGGCGAGACCGGAGAGGCCCATGCCGCGCTCATCGTTCTCGTCGGCGAAGAGATTGTCTCCGGCTCCGTCGGCCATGGAGTGGTGGATATGCATGCTGTTTCCGGTTCGGTCGTCAAACGGTTTCGGCATGAACGAGCAAAGCATCCCGGCTTCGCGGGCTATTTCGACGGCGGCCATGCGGAAGAAGGTGATGTTGTCTGCGGAGGCGACGCAGTCCTTGTGGAAGAAGTTGATCTCGAACTGTCCGTTCGCGTCCTCGTGGTCGATCTGGTACACGTTCAGCCCGACTTCCTGCAAGGTCTCGACGACGGTTTCGAGGAAGTTCCGGTTTCGGGAGAGTCCTTTGTAATCGTAGCAAGGTTTTTTGAGGACGTCGGTGTGATCCGCCGGGCCGAGATGCCCGTCCTCGTCCCGGTCGAGAAGATAAAACTCGGGTTCGATGCCGGTGTGGAGCGTCCATCCGCGCTCGGCGAGGCGGTCGGCCTGTTTGCGAAGGACGACGCGCGGGTCGTACGGCCACGGATCCCCGGCCATATGGCCCTCGCACACGATGCGGGCGTACCCGTCCATCCACGGCACGAGCGAGAGCGTCGAGAGATCCCCGACCGCCATATAGTCCGGCGTCTCCGGCCCCAGCCCGAGCCCCCCGACCGCGAACGCCGCGAACCCCGCCCCCTCCGTCACGACCGACTCGAAATGCTCCACGGGAACCGACTTCGTCTTCGAAACGCCGTGAATGTTCACGAACTGCGCGAGGACATAGCGCACCTCGTTCTCGCTCAGAAACTGCTTGGCCTCTTCCAGGTTCAACGTCGCTCCTCTCCTTCCGGCCCCCTCCCATGCATGCATCCATACACGCCGGGAAAGCGGACGCTCCAGCAAAGACTCGGAAAACCTCCTTTACTATCTTATACAACTCTCAAGCCGAATACGCGGGACACCCATTCTCCGCCCGCGAAACACCGGGGGTTGGGAAGTTCTCGACTTTCTCTTCCCGGGCGCCTCCGTCAGCCGGAGCCTCGATCCTCCGATGCGGGATGGGCGAGGCTCCGGGCCTCGGGGTCCCAGTGCCGGATCGCGCCTTGCAAATGCTCGTGCATGAGCCGCCCGGCGTCGTCCGCCCGACCCTCGATCACGGCAGCGAGTATCCCCCGATGCTCCCGGATGTCGTCGGACTGCCAGTCGGAGACGGCCGCCCGACGCGAGAGAAGCCTCCGCCCCACCTCGACGAACCACAGGGAATCGAGCGCCCTCGCGAACTCCTCGTTCCCCGTCGCCCGAGCGAGAAGCACGTGGAATTCCCGGCTCGCGTCGTGGACGGCGACGCCGCTCTTCGCCCTCTCCTCACGGATTATGACCCGTTCGAGGTTTTCCACGTCGGCCCCGGTTCGCCTCTCCGCCGCCAAACGGGCGACGCCCGGCTCGATGACCGCCCGCACCTCGAGCCTCTTCATCACCGCTTCGAGGCCGAGATCCACGACCCGAAACCCCCGGTTCGAATGCCCCTCGACAAGCCCCTCGCCCGCCAATCGCCGCAAAGCCTCCCGAACCGGAGTGCGCGATATCCCAAACCGCTCCGCCAACTCCACCTGCCCGAGCCTCGCCCCCGGCGCCAACTCCCCGCTCAAAACAAGCTCGCGAATACGCGCACTCGCGAGATCGACGACCGAATCCACCCGTATCCGCCGAGACGCCGATGATTTCCCCATCCCGAAATCTTACGCAAAATGGATACATTATTCAATATCCCTCTTGACTCACGCCCGCTAAATGGATACATTATCCACCGTGGAATGGTGGGAAGCGACGATTTTAGAACGAACGACAGAGGAGTGTGCCTATGGGGATAGGCGGTATGGAAGCCGATGGCCGAAGGGTGCGGGTGGGCCACGGCGGGCGCGTTTCGTGGGGTCGGAAAGAAGGGGATGAGGTCGTCCTCGATTCCGGCGAGCGGGTTTCGGAGGGGAGCGTCGAATACCTCGCCCCGGTGGAGCCGACGAAAATACTCGCCGTACATTTGACATACGCCAGCCGCGTCCACGAATACGCCGCGAAGGAACCCCCCGAGCCGTCGTACTTTTTGAAACCCCCGACCACATTGAACGGCCATCGCGGAAAAATAATGCGTCCGGCGGGGACGAGATTTTTGAACTACGAGGGGGAGCTCGCCGTCGTAGTCGGGAAACGCATGAAGGGAGTCCCCGAGGACGAGGCTCTTTCATACGTCGCCGGATACACGTGCGCCAACGACGTCGGACTCCACGATTTCCGGCACGCCGACCGGGGCTCGATGCTCCGGGTCAAAGGGCAAGACGGCTTCCTCCCACTTGGCCCGGAGTTCGTTCCGGCGAACGAGTTCGACCCGGAGTCGTTCGAGATTCGGACATATTTGAATGGCGAAGTCGTCCAAAGTGGCGGCTCCGACGACCTTCTCTTCGGCGTCGCGTATCAATTGGCGGATCTCTGCCGCCTCATCACGCTCGAGCCGGGTGACATCGTCCTCACCGGAACCCCCGCGAACTCGCGCCCGATGGAGCCGGGCGACACGGTCGAGGTCGAGATCGACGGCCTCGGCCGCCTCTCGAACACCGTCGAGGAATGGAACGTGGACCTCTCTGGCCCCGGCGAAAAGCCCGAAACCTCGGCGAACACCCTCCACGTCGCGCTCGCCATCCCCGAGGACGAAGCCGAGCGGAGGGTGTCGAAAGGGGAACTCCGATGAAGAATACGGGGAGTCGGGAGGCGGGAAATGCACGGAGGCGAAATTCCGCGCCGACGTCGCACAAAAACCGGGGGTCGGGGGTCGGGAAAGTCTCGGGGCGGCGACCCGCCCGCCAAAGCCGCAGTCAAGTCCATCGAAAGTTCGTCGGGCGGGAATGCGGAAGTGCGTGGGATGAGAAAGTCGAGAGAACCCCGACTCCCGACCCCCGACCTCCCGCGTATTCCGGCTCGCGCCCGGCGGAGAACGAAGCGCATTCCGAAAGAAGCCTCATGAATAAGCCGGGGAACGAAACAAAGCCCGCGCTCGTCCGCCAGCACGAGGAGAGGACGCCGCCGGGACTCCTCGAAGAGTGGATGCGCGAGCGAGGCATCCCGTTCGAGGTGAGCCATTCGAAGGCGGGCGGGCTTCTTCCGAAGCCGGAGGAATACTCCTTCGTCGCCTCTCTCGGCTCGCCGCACGGCCCGAACGACGCGCACGTCGAAGCGGTTCGCGACGAACTCGCGCTCGTGGAAAAAGCCGTCGAGAAAGACGTCCCCGTCCTCGGACTTTGCTTCGGAGGCGAGGTTCTCTCGGCGGTTCTCGGGGGAGTGGTCGAGAAGGCCGACGTTCCTGAGGTCGGGTGGCGGAAAATACACACCGACGACCCCGACGCCGTCCCGCCGGGGCCGTGGCTCGTGTGGCATTACGAGCGCTTCACGACGCCGCCCGGAGCGGTTGAGGTCGCCCGCACGAAGGACGCGACGCACGCCTTTCGCGCCGGGCCGCACCTCGGCGTTCAATTTCACCCCGAAAGCACCGTGGAGATCGTCGCGAAATGGGCCGACGCCGATACCGAACGACTCGGAAAACTTGGAATACACGACCCCGAAGAGATACTCTCCGCGACGCCCGAGGAGAAAGAGAAGGCGAGGAGCAACGCGTTCCGGTTCTTCGACGCATTCTTCGAGAACGCGATGAACTCGAGTGTGGGGAAAGGCGTCGGCGAAGCCGACGGAAAGGAGTGAGCATGGTGGAGAAAGGGAGGACGGAGATCGAGTACTTCCGCCCGCCGGAGTTGTCCGACCCCGCCGTGTCGTGCGTGCGAGTCATATACCCCGACCTCCACGGCGTCGCGCGCGGGAAGGATGTACCGATCGGGGAGTTCGAGCGAGCCATCGAGCACGGCCTCACGTTTTGCTCGGCGGTGATGGGGACCGACCTCCGCCACACCCCCGTCGTCGGCGGCGAGGAAGGGTACCCCGACCTCATCGCCTTCCCCGACCTCTCGACGATGACCCTCGTTCCGTGGGAGCCGGGGATGGCGTGCTGTATCGCGGACTTGAAAGAGGTCGGAGAGAACGCCCGCCCCGCCGACCCGCGCGGGGCGGTGAGGCGGGCCATATCCGCCTTCGAGGAGATCCCCCTCTCACCCGTCGTCGCGCCGGAACTCGAGTTCTTCCTTTGCGAGCGCGACGAGAGCGCCGAGAATGGGATTCGGCGGTACGTGGACAATTTGAGCATGGTGTACACCGTCGGGCCGATGGCCGATCCGAAGGGGATCGTGCGCGACATCGCCGAGTCCCTCTCGCGGCTCGGGATGGGGACCTTCGCCGCGAACCACGAGTTCATGAACTCGCAATACGAGATAAACCTCCACCACGCCGAAGCCCTCACCGCCTCCGACCGCGCCTTCCGCCTGAAATGCGCCGTGAAGGACGTGGCGACCATACACGGCCTCGTCGCGACCTTCATGGGGAAGCCGTTCAACGATCAAGGGGGATCCGGCTTCCACCTCCACCTTTCCATGAACGACGCCGACGACGAAAACGCCTTCTCGAACACCTCCGACTCCGACGGAATCTCGAAGGAGATGCGCCACTTCACCGCCGGGATCCTCGCCCACGCCCGCTCGCTCATGGCTTTTTTGAATCCGACGGTGAACGCATACCGCCGCCTCGTACCGGACTCGCTCGCCCCGACGCACGCGAATTGGGGATGGGACAACCGGACGTCGTTCATCCGCATCCCGCCGGAGCGGGGCCGGGCGACCCGCGTCGAGGTTCGCGTCGGCGACGGGAGCGCGAACCCGTACCTCGCCGTCGCGGCCATCCTCTTCGCCGGACTCCACGGGGTACGCGAGGGGATGGAGCTCGAAGACCCCGTCGGCGGCGACTCGTACACGCTCTCCGAAGAGAAGGCCGGGGAGAGGCTCCCCGCGACCCTCGACGACGCGCTCGACGCGCTCGAAGCCGACGATGTGCTTCGAGGGGCGATGGGCGAGGAAATCGTCTCGACCTTCCTCGCCGTGAAGCGCTTCGAGTCCGAGAGGCACCGCACGTGGGTCTCGGACTGGGAAATTGACGAATACCTCCATCACCTCTAACGACCGGGAGGCGAGCATGAGAGAAAGAACCGAAACCGGGGTTCCGGAGGCCGGAGTTCCGCTCGCGGAGATCGACCTCTCCTCGCACGACGCCTTCGTCGAGAGGGTGCCGCACGAGTGGTTCCGGACGCTTCGGCGGGAGGCTCCCGTGTTTTTCAATCCGGAGCCGGACGGGCCGGGTTTTTACGCCGTCACGCGGTATGACGACATAAGGGCGGTTCACAAGGATTTTGCGACGTATTCGTCGGAGGTCGGTGGGACTTCGCTCGAGGACCTCGAACCCGACCAAATCGAGGCGAGAAAATCCATGATCGACACCGACCCGCCCCGGCACAAAGAACTCCGCGGCCTCATCGCCCGACGCTTCACCTCCCGCTCCGTCAAAGTGTGGGAGGAAGCCGTGAGAACGGTGGCGAAGCGCGTCCTCCACGAGGCTCTCCCGAAGGGCGAGATGGATTTCGTGGAGGAGATATCGTCGGAAATCCCGATGCAAGTTTTCGCGGAAATACTCGGGGTTCCGCACGAAGATCGGCGCCTCATCGTGGACATGGGCGACCGCATCCTCGGCAACGCCGACCCCGAGTTCGCAGCCGACTCCCACGACGAAACCCACCGCCTCCTCCCGTTCTCGAGTCCCGTCTCGCTCGAAATGTTCGAGTTCGGGCGGAGGCTCGCCGACGCCCGGAGGAAGAATCCGACGGGCGACATCATCTCGCTCCTCGTCTCCGAAAACCTCACGCAGCGCGAGTTCGACGTGTACTTCGTCCTCCTCGCGACCGCCGGGAACGAGACGACGCGACACACCATCACCCACGGACTCCTCGCCCTCCTCGAATACCCCGATGAGATGGAGCGCCTCCGACGCGACCCCACCCTCTTCGCCCCCGCCGCCGAGGAGATGCTCCGTTGGGCCACCGCCGTCCACTATTTCCGCCGCACCACGACGAGGGATACCACCCTCGCCGGAACCGAGATACCGAAGGGCGCGAAGGTCGCGACGTGGCTCGCCTCGGGGAACCGCGACGAAGCCGTCTTCGAGAACCCCGACACCTTCGACGTCGGGCGCGACCCGAACCGGCACATGGCCTTCGGGCCGGGTGGCATACATCATTGCCTCGGGGCGCACCTCGCCCGTATGGAGGTCCGGGTCGTCTTCGAGGAGCTTCTCGCGCGCGTCGGCAACATCGAACTCACCGGGCCGCCGGAGAGGCTCCGCTCGAACTTTTTCAACGGCATAAAGCGTCTCCCGGTGCGGGTGAAGCCGTGATCCCACTCCGAAAACTCGACCACGTGAGCCTGAAAACGAAGAATGTCGAAGAAGCCTCGCTCCGATGGAGCCGCGACTTCGGCCTCGTCGAAAAATACCGCGACGAACACCGCGCCCGCCTCGCATGCGACGACGAGCCATATTCGCTCGAACTCACCGCGAGCGAAACTCCGGGCGTGAACCATGTGGCTTATGAGCTTCGACGCACATGCTCCCTCGAAACCGCCGCCGCCCACTTCGACGCGAACGGAACCCCGTACGACGAAGCCGAAGGCGGCCTCCGTGTCGAGGACCCGGAGGGGAACGGCGTACTCGTCATGCCGCACCGGGAGCCGGAAGACGACGAGCGGTGGACTCCGCACGCCCGGCGGGTCGGAAACCCCATCGTCGGGCATCCGAGGAAGCTCGGGCACGTCAACTTTTTGACGGCGGACATCTCCGAGGGCGTGGATTTTTACACGGGCGTCCTCGGCATGCGCGTCACGGACTGGCTCGGCGACGGCGGTGTGTGGCTCCGCGTGAACTCCGACCATCACGTGATGGCGCTCGTGGAGAAGGGGTACGCGCACATCCACCACCTCGCCTTCGACGTGGTGGACATCGGGCAGATGAGGGTCGCCCTCGACCATCTCGGGCGGCGCGGACGGTGGCTCGGGTGGGGGCCGACGCGGCACGGGGTCGGGGGGAACATCGCCTCGTACGTGCGGGTCGTCGAGGAGGAATGCTTCGTCGAACTTTATTGCGACATGGAGCAAATCGACGAAGGCCATGAAATACGAGTGTGGCCCGACGACCGCTTCTCGTCGAATACTTGGGGGCCGTTGCCGCCCCGGTCGTATTTCCGCTTCGACGAGGCCGCCGTCGCCTCCGAGCGCGAGAGTTTGGAGATGCTCGGACACCCGCTTCCCGAGGAGGTCGAGAGATGACTTTGCGAGGATATTCCGTGCCGCGCACACAGACCGGGCGGGCGAGCCTCGTGCCTCCGCCCCCGTGGCATTATGTCGGGGACTTCCTCGTCGTGGATTATTGGGCGGAGCCGGACGCGGCGAAGTCGGTTTTGCCAGATGGGCTTCTCCCCCACCCCGACGCCGGAAGGTGCGCTGTCGTGTGCGCGGATTGGCAGTCATGTTCCGAGGGCGGAGATGAGATCGTGGATCCCTCGCGGTCGCATTACAAAGAGTTCTTCATCGTCGTGAACGCGCTCCTCGACGGTGAGGAAGTCACGACGTGTCCGTTCATATGGGTGGATCAGGATTTCGCCCTCGCCCGGGGATGGATACAAGGTTTCCCCAAAAAACTCGGCGAGATATGGATGACCCGAACCTTCGGAGTCGAAAGCCCCGCCGACCCCGGCCTCGCACCCGGCGGCCGCCACGGCGCGACATGCTCCGCCCGAGGCCGCGCGATGGCCGACCTCACGGTGGAGATCGAATCCGGGAACGATGACGAAGGCCCGCGCCACAACGCCCCCCCCATCGTGAACGTCCGCCACTTCCCGCGCCTCGCCGCCGGACGCCACGACGACCCGCAAGTTCACGAACTCGTCCGGGCCGTCAGCCGCGACCGCGTGATGTCGAAGGTGGCTTCGGGATCGGCCACGCTAAATTTGTACCCCGCCCCCGGTGAGGAGCACGACATCCTCGCCCCGGTGAAGATCGGGCGTGGATACCGCTTCACCTTCGGATACACCGTGGACGACCTCGAAACCGTGAAGGAGATCCGATGACCGAGACGACGAACCGAGTCTCCGTCGCGGGCGTCGAGGTCTCCCCCGACCACTTCATAAACGGAGAGCGCGTCGCGAGCGAGCGAACTTTCGAAGACATCTCCCCCATAAACGCCGAGGTCGTCGCAGAAATCTCGCACGCCGGGCGCGAGGAAGTCGATCTCGCGGTGAACGCGGCGCACGACGCTTTCCCGGAATGGGCCGCGCTCGGCCCGGCGGGGCGGCTTCCGTACCTCCACCGCCTCGCCGAACTCATCGAGGCGAACAACGACCGCCTCGCCGCGGTCGAGAACGCCGACATGGCGATGCTTTTGCGATCTTTGAAAGCGAGAGTCATCGGTCGGGGGGCGCGAAATTATCGGTCGTATGCGGATCTCGCGGCCTCGTATGAGGAGCGCGACTGGCGTTCACAGGGAACGTGGAACCGGGTACAAAGAATGCCCGCCGGCCCCGCCGCGGTCATCACGCCGTGGAACGCGCCGTTCATGCTCTCGACGTGGAAGACGGCACCCGCCCTCGCCGCCGGATGCACCGTCGTTTTGAAACCCGCCGAATGGTCGCCGCTCTCATGTTCGCTCCTCGGCGACCTCGTAGCGGAGGCGGAGTTCCCGCCTGGAGTTTTCAATATCGTTCAAGGAATCGGCGGGGAGGCGGGGGCCGCGCTCGTCTCGCACCCGCTTCTCCGGCGCGTGTCATTCACCGGCTCGCCCGAGACCGGGCGGCTCATCGGGGTCGAGGCCGCGAAGAACCTCGTGCCTTTCACGGCGGAGCTCGGCGGGAAAGGGCCGTTCATCGTCTTCGAGGACGCCGACATCGGGGCGGCGGCGAAGAAGGCCGCCGGGCAATATGACGACGCCGGGCAAGTTTGCCTCGCCGGAACCCGCCTCCTCGTCCACGAATCCGCGCGCGATGAGTTCCTCGAACGCTTCCACGCGGAGGTGGACGCCCACGTCCTCGGAGACCCTCGGGAAGAAGCGACGACCATATCCCCCCTCATCCACCCCGACCACCTCGAACGTGTGGAGGGGTTCATCGAGCGCGCCCGCGAGAGCGGAGAGAACATCGTCCGTGGCGGATGCCGGTCGGAGGTCGGACCGCTCTTTTACGAGCCGACCCTCATCGAGCCGACGTCGAACGACGCCGAGGTCGTCCAAAACGAGGTGTTCGGCCCGGTTCTAACCTTTCAGACTTTCGCGGACGAGGATGAAGCCATCGCGCTTGCGAACTCGACGGCGTATGGGCTTTCGGGGATCGTGTACACGTCTTCGATGGGGCGGGCGGAGCGGATCGGACGCGGGGTTCGGGCCGGGGTGGTGTGGGTGAACACGTTTCTCGTACGGGATCTCACCTCCCCGTTCGGCGGCATCGGCGTCTCGGGCATCGGGAGGGAAGGCGGGGATTTCGCCCTCGATTTTTATTCGGATCTCAAAACGCTCCAAATTCTCGACGGAAGCGTCCGGTGAACGACGCGGCCGTCCTCGACGCCGTCTCCGGCGAGTCGGAGTGGATGGAGTCGCTCCTCGTCCGGCTCGTCGAGGCTCCGACGACCCTCGGAAACGAGGAGGCCGGGCAAGAAATAATGGCCGAAGCCTTCGGGGAATGCGGCTTTTCGACCGAGAGCATCCTCCTCGACGAAAAGACTCTCCGAAACGCCGAAGGCTCCTCGCCGTTCTCGTGGAGCGTCGCGCCCGCGCTCGCCGGGGTGCTTCTCGTCGTCATACTCGTCCTCGGGGTCGCCAATTTCAACGTCCTCATAACGGGGGCCATGAATGCTCCGACGAATGTGATGGCCGTCATTTTGCCGGGCATCCTCTTTGGCGGCGGGATTCTCGGGCTTCTCGTGGGGTATCGGATAAAGCGCGGTCGCCCGGAGGTGTATGATCGCATCGGGCGTGGGGCGAACGCCGATCTTCGGGAAAGAGATGGTGAGAGTTCGTGAACGACCGCCGCGACGACGAGCGAAAGGGGTTCACGCCGCATGACGAGCGAAGCCCCCTCCCGGCCCTCGCCGACCGCGAGGGGGTTCTCGACGACCTCTCGCGTGTGATCTCCGGCGCGTGGTCGTCGTTCGACGCGCCGCGCCCCGCCGAGCCGACCCTCGAAGATGACCGCCGCCGCCGCCTCGAAGGCGATCTGCCGGAAGACGCGGGCGACGCGGAGGAGGCGCTTTCGGATGCGGCGCGGATTCTCGACGCGAGTGTTTCGCCTTCCCGGCCTTTGTATTTGGGGTACATCGGGTCGACGGGGCTCGAGATCGGGGTTCTCGCCTCGGCGCTTCTCTCGACTTATGACGTGAACCTCGCGGTGACGGCGGGGGGCGCGGATCTCGTCGAGGATCAAGCCCTCCGGTGGCTCGCGGACTTCGTCGGCTTCCCACTCGCCGAGGGAGCCTTCACGAGCGGGGGCATGACCTCGAACCTCACAGCCCTTCTCGCCGCCCGCGAACGCGCCATCCCCGAAGCCCGAACGGAAGGCGTCGGCGCCCGGAGGGTCGCGATATACACCTCCGAGGAGTCCCACCACTCCATCGTCCGCGCCGTGGAGGTGTGCGGCGTCGGAAGCCGCTCCGTCCGAATGATTCCGACCGACGAGAGGCACCGTATGCGCCCGGACGCCCTCCGCGAGGACATCTCCGAGGACATCTCCGAGGGCATCATTCCCGTCGCCGTCGTCGCCACGGGCGGTACGACGCTCACGGGGGCCGTCGATCCCCTCTCCCCCATCGCCGACGTTTGCGGGGATTTCGGCGTGTGGCTCCATGTGGATGGCGCGTATGGGCTTCCGGCGGCGGCAACGGAGAGCGCGTCATCGCTCTTCGAGGGGCTCGGTCGGGCGGACTCGGCGACGCTCGACGCGCACAAGTGGCTCGGCGTTCAGAAAAGTTGCAGCGCGGTGCTCATGAGGGAACCGGGGCGGCTCCGGGCGGCGTTCGGGCATGAGGAACGGTACATGCTCCACGAAGGCGACGTGGCGAACCCCGTCGATCTCACCCTCGAATACTCCCGCCCCCTCCGCTCCCTCAAACTCTGGCTCGCCTTCCGAGTCCACGGAGCCGCCAAATACCGCGAGTGGATCGAGAAGACTTTGGGGAACGCCCGAAAGCTCGCGGAGGAAATCCGCCGATCCCCGGACTTCGAGCTCCTTCACGACCCGATGCTCTCGACGGTGTGCTTCCGGCATACGCCATCCGACACTTCCGGCCTCGACGACCACAACCTCCGGCTGGCGAACCTCATGCAACGCGACGGAAGGGTATTCCTCGCCCCCGCGTCCGTGGACGGGAAAGCGTGCCTCCGCGTGTGCTTCGTGAACTTCCGGACCACCCCCGAGGAGGTGTCGCTCGTCCTCGACGTGGCGCGGGAGATCGGCGAGGGCATGGCCGATGGCGAAACGAAACCGGAAGAGAAATGAAAACCGCATAGAGAATCGAGAAGGAGGATCATGGCTTACGACACGGCTTTTTACCATGACGAGCGGTGTCTTTGGCACACGACGGGAGAGGCGGTTTTGGTTCTCCCGGTCGGGGGGTGGCTCCAGCCGCCGGCGGGCGGGGGGCATGCCGAGTCGCCCGAGACGAAGCGCCGCTTCAAATCGCTCGTAGACGTGTCGGGCCTCGGAGCGGAGATATCGACCCTCTCCGCGCCCGAGGCCGATGATGAAGACCTCCGACGGGTGCATTTGTCCGAATACCTCGAACGCTTCGAGGCGGCGAGCCGGGCGGGCGGCGGCGAGGAGGGTCTCTTCGCTCCTTTCGGGCCGGGAAGCTACGAGATAGCGAAGCTCTCCGCCGGACTCGCCAAGCGGGCGGTCTCGGACGTCCTCTCCGGCGAGTTTCGCAATGCGTACTCGCTCTCGCGCCCGCCGGGGCACCATTGCCTCGCGGACTCGGCGATGGGTTTTTGCCTCCTCGCGAACATACCCATCGCGGTGGAAGCTGCGAAAGCAGATTATGGACTCGGCAAGGTGGCGATCGTGGACTGGGACGTGCACCACGGCAACGGGACGCAGTCTATTTTCTACGAACGCCCGGACGTGCTCACGATCTCACTCCACCAGGAAAATTGCTTCCCGCCTGGCGGCGGGGGCTTCGACGAGCGCGGCGAAGGCGAGGGCGAGGGGTCGAACATAAACGTCCCGCTCCCGCCGGGCTCCGGCCACGAGGCGTATTTGCACGCGATGAGGCGCGTCGTCGTCCCCGCGTTGGAGCGTTTCGAGCCGGAACTCATCGTGATAGCGAGCGGCCTCGACGCGAGCGCCGCCGATCCCCTCGCCCGGCAAATGCTTTATGGCGAATCGTACCGCGAGATGGCCCGGCTCATGATGGAGGCGGCGGAAAGCCTTTGCGGAGGGAGGCTCGTCGCCGTCCACGAGGGCGGATACGCCGAATCCACGGTGCCGTTTTGCGGGCTGGCGATGGTCGAGGCTTTGAGCGGGTTCCGAACCGCCGTCGAGGATCCCTTCGAGGAACTCTTCGCGGCGCAGCAACCGAGCGAGAGGGTCGTCGCGTTCCAGCGCGGCCTCATAGACGAGATGGCGGAGGCGCTTGCCCGGTGATCCGGGCCGTTTCGAACACCCGATAAAAACCACCCGAAAAAACAGCCCCGCCCGCCAAAGACCCGACGATTCGAAGGAAATCCACGCCCGCCCGAAACCTCCGCCTCCGACAACGCCTCCCCGACAACCTTCTATCCGGGGAGGCGCCCGTTCCCACCACTCGGGCATTCGAGTGGCTCGAACTTCACCGCCGACTCCGCAGCCGCGACGAAAGCGAGTTCGATTCGCTTACTCCTCGCGCCAAAAACCCCCTCCCCCACCTCGACCCCCGCCATACTCGACTGAAACCGGAAACTCCCCACAGCGAGATCCGCCAAACGAAACACCTCGCCGCCGCGAGACGCCCCCACTAAAAACCACCCGCCAAAGACCTCCCCACTCACAAACCGAAAAGGCACGACCGAACTCGCTGTTGAAATGTTTATACAGATAATCGAATAATCATTTCAACAAATCAACAATTATATGTTTGTCATTTAAGATTGTGGTTGAAGAATCATCTCCGGCGAAGTGTTCCGTCGGTCGGTGCGCGAGTGGCGGGAAAACGAAAGTCTTCGCCTCGGCGGGGATGCGGGCTGGAATTATGATCGCACATGCTTTCATTCGGGTTTGTATGGCTTTTCAAAGTCCCGAAAGCCGCGTCGAGGGGTTCGGGGCTTTGAAAAGCCGAGATCTCCCACAAGCCGCACACTCCCGACGGCTCCGCGCCCGTCTCCGGCGTCCGCCCGAAGCGACCGGAAACTCGGACGGCGAATAACTGTTTTTGCTTAATGATTATTCGTATAAACAATTATTCAAAGTATTGATTATTTGTTTATACGAATATATGATACTTGGAATGCAGACAGAGAGGAAATTGGCGGCGAGGGAGGATGGATGATAGTCACGGTTACGTCGCACAAGGGTGGGGTCGGGAAGACGGTAACTTCGATCCACCTTGCGGCGTTCTTCGAGAAGAAGTTCGGGGAGGGTTCGACGGTTCTCATTGACACGGACCCGAACGCGAGCGCGCTGGAATGGTCGGAGCGGGGGAGGCTTCCGTTTCCGGTGGTCGGCCCGGAGGGGGATCCCGGCGACGAAGAACACGTGATCCTCGACTCGCAAGGAAGGCTCGGCGGGGACGATCTCGAGGCGGCTGCCGAGGACAGCGATTTGTTAGTGGTGCCAACGACGCCGGAGGCGCTCTCGTTGAACGCGCTGATGCTTCTCGTCGAGGAATTAGAGGCGTTGCGGGGAAACGCGGAGTACCGGGTTCTTTTGACTATGGTTCCGTGGTGGAACCGGTCTGGGGCGAACGCGAGGAAGGCGCTCGAGGCGGAGGACGTGCCGCTTTTGAAGGGTGAGATCCGGCGCCGCGAGGCGTTTCAAACGGCGGCGCTGCGCGGGGTTCCGGTTTATGAAGTCAACGAACGCCGGGCGCAGCAGGGATGGGAGGACTACGAGAAGGTTGGGAGGCAGGTGGTGAAGTTCCGATGAGCGAGGCGAACGAGAGGAACAGGGGAGAGGGGAGCATGGCGAACGCCCTCCGCATGCGGAGGCGGGGGGGAGGCGTGGAACGCGAGCCGGGCGGGCGACAGGAAGCCCCAAGAAGGCGGAGCCGGAAGAAAATCGGCAAGCGGAGCAACCCCGACTACATGCTCGCGAGCGCGCTCGTGAGGAAGGACGTGTATGAGAGGGTGAGGCAGGCTCTTTTGAGCGGGGACGTCAAGCAGGAGACGCTCATGGATCTCGCAGAGCGGGGCGTACTCCATCAGCCGGGCAAGCCGCTGTACAGCGACGTGGTCGAGATGCTCCTCAAAGAGTGGCTCGAGCGGGTCGGATGGGAGGTGGAGGAAGGATAAAATAGGCGGGATGGCGAATCCGCTCGGGCTTCATTGGATTCGCGCCATACGAAAATAGACGGGGGCATGCGACGACCGATTTGACGATCACGGTGGACGAGCAGACGTTGAAAAGGGCGAGGATGCGGGCTTTGGAAGAGGACACGTCCGTGAAGGCGCTGTTGCGGGAATACCTCGAGTCATACGCCGGCTCCAAACGCGAGCGGCGTGAGGCGTGGGAGTCCATTCTCGAACTCGCGTCCAAGTCGGGAATGAGCAGCGAGGGGAAGGAGCTTCCCAAGCGCGAAGAGCTTTACGACAGGAAAGTCCTCCGCAACCGCGAGCACGGCGAGTAGGGTTTCGTGCCGGCGTTCGTGGACACGAACATTCTCGTCTATGCCGTGGACGAGACGGAGGGCGGCAAACGTGAAATCGCCGATGAAGTGGTTGAGAAACACCTCGTGGACAGGGACGGGTTCATCTCGGTTCAGGTTTTGAGGGAATTCCATTTGGCCTCGCGGCGCATGGCGAAGCCGCTGCCCGGCGAAGTTCGCGGCGCGAATGGTCGTTCGGTTCTCCAGATTCCGGGTCGCGCCGGAGTATACTGACGGCGGGTTGCGTAAAAGTTGATCCTTCGACGAGCCGGGCTTCAGGCATCAGGGAATGCTCTCCCGGACAGGCTGCGACGAACGACCGGAGCCTCGCCGACTGGGTGGCTCAATGCTTATGAACTTCGCTGTGAGACGGTCGTTCGGGCGGTGGATCGAGTGGGGGACAGGTTCTCTTTCCGGGACGCCCTGATCGTCGAGGCCGCCCTCCGCGGTGGCGCCGACCTGCTCCTCTCCGAAGACATGCAGGACGGTCGAATCGTCGAGGGGATGCGGATAGAAAACCCCTTCACCTGAGCAAGACAAATCCACGAGCATACCGCAGTCAGCGGAAAGCATTCGATGCTATGGAATTCGTCGGCGACCTCGCCGCGTTCGGCTCCGAGGAAAGGGGAACCCCCCGGAAGAGATGCATTCGCACCTTACCCCGGCGCACCCATAGAAGCGAAAATCGGCGGAGGTCTCCCGGACGAAATGTATCCGCACCCCGCCGGAGTCCGAAGAACCTCGTGCGCCCCGGCGAAGACCGGAACCGGCCGCGTTCCGAGTACGCTCGCCGACGACGATCGGATAATGGCGACCGCATCCTCACGCGCTTCAAAGCGGATCGAAGACGAGCGGGGGAGAGGCCCGGAGTACGCTCGCCGGGGCGGCGGCAAGCGTACTCGGCTTTGTACCGAGGGTGTCGGGTGGCCTCTTTGACGGCCTCCGCTACGCGGCCCTTCCGAATAGGTCGGCCTCGGCGGTGGCCGATCGGGCGCGGGTTCGGCGGTTCTTCAGGTTCGCGCTCACCATACGGGAGCGGGTTCCGCGGGCGCAGTTCCGGCGTAGTCTTGAATATATGCGAGGTAGAGATCCCAGTCCCAGTACGGCCCCGGGTCGGTGTGGGTCGCGCCGGGAACCTCGTCGTGGCCGATGATGTGCTGGCGGTCTACGGGGATGCCGTACTTGTTCACGAGGTGCGCCCCGACCTGCGCCGAGGATTGGTACATCGCGTCGGTGTACCACGAGGCGTCTTCGACGTAGCCCTCGTTCTCGATGCCCACGGAGGTCTGGTTGTAGTCCCAGTTTCCTGCGTGGTGGGCGATGTTCATCTCGCTCACCGACTGGCCCACCGCCCCGTCGGAGGAGCGGACCGTGTAATGGGCGGAGACTCCGGAGGCGGGATCCTGGAACCAGTTCATCGCGCTCTCGTAAGAACCTTGAGTCGTGTGGACAACGATCTTGTCCACCGGGTTCGACGACGGGCGATCCGCCGCCGTATAGTTCCCATAGTCGGAGGCGGGATACCAAATAGCCTCCTCGTAGCCGGGAGAATAGCCGGAGCTTGCCACCTGCGGATCCATATATTCCTCCCCGCCATTCAAAGCGTCGGTGTCAGCCATGCCATCCGCCGCCATGCCGTCGTCCGGTGCCCCATCCCATACCGGAGCATCGGCGACGGAGGGTTCGGTGTACGTAGCGACCTCCGGCTGCGCTGTGGCAGGCGCGGCGGCCTCCGGGACGACGGTTTCCGGGACGACGGTTTCCGGGACGGCGGTTTCCGGGACGGCGGTTTCCGGGACGGCGGTTTCCGGGACGGCGGTTTCCGGGACGGCGGTTTCCGATACTGGGGTTTCGGTCGTGCTCGGCTCGAGGTATGGCTCGACGTATCCGATGGAGTACTCTGCCTGCGGAGCCGCATACTCGGGGGCCGCGTATCCGGCATCGTAGCCGAGATCCATCGAGGAAGCGGCGGAGCCGGAATATTCCGTGGTGGATGCATACGCGGCGGAGGCGTTCGTCGCCTCGCCGGGGTACGTGTAGTTTACGAAGTCGGCGCCTGCTTGCGTCAGCCCCAAGAATTCCGCGGGGGCTTGCGAGATGTCGAGGTCGCGGCCATTCAAGTTAATACCCCGACCGATAACGGCCACCTCCACCCACTTCTCTCCGTAGCGCACGGTCAACACCGTCCCGACCGGGAGCGTCGCGTGGACCGCCGTGAACTCCCCGGCGTTCTCGGGATCGGGCGCGTACCACGAGGCGAACCCCTCCGCCGCCTCCGCCCGGTCGGCAAAGAATATCGCCGCCATGCAAACCAAAACCAACGCAATCGCCGAACACGACAACCGGTGAACCGACATAAATCACCCTCCATATGTGTTTTCTTTTCCCTCTACCTCAAAGTCGCCAATGTCTGCCTGTGGCTCTCCTTGAGGTTTAGAAGCGAGTTAAGTATTGGCGAAAAGTGCGCTCCCGTTCAAGTCCGTTCGGCACTTTATCCCGGCATGACAATCTGAAACGCTCGAATTTCGCCGCACGCCCGCGGGATTTATCATGCCGGGAAAAGCGAAACCTTATAAACACTCATTTTCGAGCCGCTTTTCTCACGCCGGGAAACGAACTCATCCCTCGCCGATGATGGAGATTTTTTCGAGAATATCCTCATGATAAGCAAAGAGGGGCCGGAAGTGGCCGATGGAGATCACGGCGCTCCCTCATCCGGCCTTCGCTCCGGATATCGCCCGGCTCACAAAGAAATCGGCGCACCGAGAACTCTCCCCCGCCCTCGAAAAATCCATGACGAACCCGAACCCACCCTCGGAGATGCCGAGGTTCATGTCTTCGAGGGCGGTGTCCTTCCACTCCCGGCAACGGCGCGTCAAACTCTCCATAGCGACCGTCGGCCCCAAAGAGCCATTCCCGGTTTCCATGCGATAGTGGATGCCGGAAATCCGGATCCCCATCGCATGCTTTGAAAAGCTATCCTCTCTGTGTTCTGCGATCGAATCGGAAGTGGGAAGCATGGCGAAGATAATCGAGCGCATAGACCGCCCGTCGAAGAAAGTGGTGGAGGGGTTCCGGGGTCTCCTCGGCCACGAGTCCCCGACGTGCGCCGTCTCGGACTGCATGGGGCGCATGGGGGCGATGGCCTCCGCCATGAAGCCCCTTTTCGAGGGTATCCGGTTCGTCGGGGTCGCGGCGACGGTGAAGACGCTCGCCTCCGATCTCGCGGCGGCGTTCAAGGCTATAGACCTCTGCCAGCCCGGCGACGTCGTCGTCATTGACTCGCACGGCTCGACGGACACGGCATTCTGGGGGGAGAACATGGCCCTCTCGGCGATCAACAAAGGTGTGGTGGTGGCGGTCGTGGACGGGGCTTGCCGGGACGTGGAGGAGATACGGCGCATGGGATTTCCGGTGGTTTGCAAAGGCATCGTGCCGAACGTCGCCTCGGTCTCCGGCTACGGGGAGGTGAACGTCCCGATCCAATGCGGCGGCGTCGCCGTGAATCCCGGCGACATAGTCATGGTGGACGGCAACGGGGTCGTGGTCGTGCCGAGGGGGGAGGCTTCGGACGTGTTGGCGAAGGCCCGCAAATTGCTTTCGACCGAGCACGTTCTCCGGGAGAAGATCGAGGCCGGAGCGACCATCGGTGAACTCGTGAACGTAGACGAGGTCTTCGAGCGAGTGTTCGCGTATCAGGAACGGGCGACTCGCGGGGAGTAGCCGAGCGCGGAGAGATTCGACGTAGTCAGCGACGGCGCGGCGGCAATCTCTCACCGAAGAAGCTCCGGTGAGTGGCTGAATTTCAACCGCGCTGTGGATCGCGGCGCGTGTTCCCGGAGTGTGATCATACAATCTCGCTTTGTGTTTTTGTATGATGCGTTTGAGAAATCTGTCGTGAAGGGGGAGTGGTGAACATAGTCATCGTCCCGATGCTCGCCGTCGGCTTCATGGGAATCTTCCTTTTGCCCGAACTCGAAGCCTCCGACACCGTCGCCGTACAAACCGCGGTGGACAATCTCCCTGCCATCCTCGCCGGAATCCTCGGCGCGGGAACCCTCGCCGCCGCGATGTCCTCGGCGGAGCCGTGTTTGCATGCGATCTCGCTGAGTTACACGGTGGACATCGCGAAGCCCGTCTTCGGGGTGGGCGACGAGATGACCGGGATCCTCACGCGGTGGCTCGTCTTCCCGCTGGCCGCGCTCGTGGTCGCGCCGATTGCGATCATCAACCCGGCGAGCCTCGTGTACATCCTCCCCATCGGATACGGCTTCATGGGACAGACTTTCTCCGCGATCCTCGGTATGTTCTTCTGGCCTCGGGCGACGAAACAGGGAGCTTTCTGGGGGCTTCTCGCCGGATTCATAGTGACGCTCGTGTTCTCGGTGTGGGTTCCGCATCCGCTCGGCGTGCACGCTGGAATATGGGGGCTTCTCGTGAACCTCCCGGTCTTCGTCGCCGTGAGCCTCGCGACGAAGCCGGCCTCGTACTCCACCATCGAGAGGTTCTTCCCGGACATGGTCGAGGAGATATACGAGCCGGAAGTACGTCGAACCGAAGGAGCGACCGCGAAGTGATCGAGAAGGAGGAAAACATGCGAACCGCCGACACGGTGTTTCTGAATGGAGAAGTGATCGCGGTGGACGCCGACGACAACATCGAGGAGGCCCTCGCCGTCGCCGGGGACAAAATCCTCGCCGTCGGGACGGATGAAGAGATACGGGGGTTCGTCGGGGACTCGACGCGGGTCGTGGATCTCGACGGTCGAACCCTCCTACCCGGCATAATAGACGCCCACATGCACCTCCTCGTGTACGGGACGAACAGGCTCGGCGTGGATTGCAAACAACCCCACGTCGAGACCCTCGAAGACATTTTCGACGAGCTTCGCAAAAAGTGCGAAGCGACGAAGCCGGGCGAGTGGGTGCGGGCCTCCGGTTTCAACAACACGACCATCGCCGAGGGACGCTATCCGACGCGGGAAGAACTCGACGCCGTCTCCACCGAGCATCCCATTCTCCTCGTGAGGACGTGCGGACACATCTCCGCCGCGAACAGCCTCGCGCTCGAACAGGCCGGGGTGGATCGGGACACGAAAGACCCCGAGGGCGGGCGAATAGGGCGCGACGAGAACGGGGAGCCGAACGGACTCCTCGTGGAGGCGGCGCACATGAGCGCGTTCGAGACGGCTTCGTTCACCGAGGCCGAGTACCGGGAGGCGCTGCGAATCGCCTCGAAAGATTTGCTCGCGGCGGGGATCACGAGCATCCACGATGCCGGGGGGTATGGGCCTCACAACCTCCGGACGATGAAACAGGCGGTCGCCGACGGGGACGTGCGGCTCCGGGTGTACGCCATCGTGTGTTCGCTCAACGACTCCGAAAAGACCGTCGGGAAAGCGATCGAAGCCGGGATGGTCACGGGCCTCGGCGACGAGCGGTTCAGAATCGGGCCGGCGAAGGTCTTCACCGACGGGAGCAGCAGCGGGCCGACGGTGGCGACCCGCGAGCCGTATACGAGCGACCCGGGCGATCACGGCATCCTTTACTACGATCAGGGACGGCTCGATGCCATCCTCGGGGAGGCGCACGACCTCGGGTTCCAGATCACGGCCCACGCGCAGGGAGACCGGGCCGTCGAGATGATGGTGAATTGCATCGAGGCGTCTCTGAAGCGGACTCCGCGAGACGACCATCGGCACCGGATCGAACACTCCGGCATCACCCCGCCGGACCTCCTCGAACGCATCCGCGACCTCGGGATAATCCCGATCCCGAACCCGGCCTTCGTCCACGAGTTCGGCGACGGCTATCTTCGAGACTACGGCGAGCGCGTGAACAACATGTTCCCGGCCCGAGACTTCCTCGACGCCGGGGTGATGGCGGCGGGCGGCTCGGACAGCCCGGTGACGGACTACGATCCGCTCCTCGGCATCCACTGCGCCGTGAACCGCCGGAGTTCGTCGGGGGCGGAGGTCGGGGCGAACCAGCGCGTGGGACTCCTCGAAGCAATCCGCATGTTCACGTACAACGGAGCGTACGCGAGCTTCGAGGAAGATATCAAAGGCTCGCTGGAACCGGGGAAGCTCGCTGACCTCGCGCTCCTCAGCGAGCCGATCCTCTCCACTCCGCCGGAGAAGATAAAGGACATCCGGGTTGACGAGACGTTCGTCGGCGGCGAGGAAGCCTTCTCCCGCCACGCCGCCAGAGCGTAAACACATGCCGGACCTCACAAGCCCGACGACCGCCGAATACTCGTGCGCCGGACTTCGTCGCCCGGTGGAGATCCTCGTGGACACCCACGGCATCCCGCACATTTACGCCGACTCCGACCCCGACGCTTTCTTCGCGCAAGGTTTCAACGCCGCGAGAGACAGGCTCTGGCAGATGGACTTTTGGCGGCGACGCGGCCTCGGACTCCTCTCCGAAGTCTTCGGAAACGGCTTCCTCGAACACGATCGAGCGGCGAGGCTGTTTTTGTACCGGAAGGAGGTGGGGGAGGAGTGGAAGTCATATAGCCCCCGGACGCGGGAGATCGTCTCTTCGTTTCGCGGGGGTGAACGAGTACGTGGAGATCGTGGAGCGCGAACCCTCGATGCTTCCCGTCGAGTTCGAGCTTATGGATTATTCCCCGTCCCGGTGGAGTCCCGAGGATGTCGTCCGGATACGCGCCCACGGACTTTACGCGAACGTGAAGAGCGAGGTTCGGCGGGCGCTGCTCCTCCGCGAACACGGCCCCGAAGCCGACGCATTTCGCAAAAAGCTGGAGCCGGAGCGGGAGATCGAGGTTCCAGAAGGACTCGACCTCGATCTCATCCCGGAGAACGTCCTCGAAGTTTATGAACTCGCGACAAAGCAAATAGAGTTTGGGGAGTCTGGGGATTCCTCGGGCGGTCGGATGGAGGGGAGCAACAATTGGGTCGTATCGCCGGAGAGAACCGCCACCGGGAGGCCGATCCTCGCGAACGACCCGCACCGGACGGTGTCGGTTCCTTCGCTCCGGTACGCCGCGCACCTCGTCTCGCCGGGGATGGACGTAATCGGGGCCGGAGAACCGTTCCTTCCGGGAATCTCAATCGGACACAACAAAGACATCGCTTTCGGACTCACGATCTTCTCAATTGACCATGAAGACCTTTACGTCTACGAGACGAACCCCGAAAACCCCGACGAGTATCGGTACCGGGACGGCTGGGAAAGCATGAAGGTCGAAAGCCAAGAGATACTCGTCCGCAGCTCGTCGCCGGAGGAGGCGACGCTCAAGTTCACGCGGCACGGGCCGGTGATTTACGAGGACGCCACCTCGGGTGTCGCCTTTGCCGTCCGGGCGGCGTGGCTGGAGCCGGGCATGTCCCCGTACCTCGGGAGCCTCGGATACATGAATGCTTCGTCGTGGGGGGAGTTCACAGGCGCCATGAAAAACTGGGGAAGCCCCGGAGAAAACCAGGTTTACGCCGACACCGACGGGAACATCGGGTGGCACGCCGGGGGCCGGGTCCCGGTGCGCCCGAACTGGGACGGCCTTCTCCCCGTTCCGGGGGACGGACGATACGAGTGGGAAGGTTTTCTCGAAGCCGGGGAGCTTCCGTCAAAGCTAAATCCCTCGCGGGGATGGTTCTCCTCGGCGAACGAGATGAACCTCCCCGACGACTATCCGGCGGAGGAGAGAAAGGTCGGCTTCGAATGGTACGAGCCGTTCCGCGCCCGCCGCATAGAGGAAGTCCTCGAAGGGAACCCCGCCTCCACGGTCGAGGACTCCGTCTCGCTCCAGACCGACTCGCTCTCGATCCCCGCCCGCAAACTCGTCCCGCTCCTCTCCGGACTCGAATCGGAGGATGCGGCGACAAACTCCGCGCTCGACCTCCTCCGAAACTGGGACTTCCAACTCGCGCCGGACTCCTCCGCCGCGACCCTCTTCGAGCTTTGGTTCGGGGATGAGCTTCGCCAGACCATCCTCGACCGCGTCCTCTCACGCGAGGCTCGGGAGCGCATCCTAACCGACGACGAGACCGGGGACTCGCGCCCGATACTCGCCATCCTCGAACGCCCCGACGAACGTCTCGTGGAACCACCGTGGGAGACGCCGTAGGAGGCGCGCGACGCTTTGCTCCTCGCGATCCTCGGGGAGGCTTTCTCACGAACCTCCGAACTATTCGGAAAGAACCCCGAGTCGTGGCGGTGGGGGAGGGCGCATCGCGTCTCGCTCGCGCACCCGCTCTCGCCGCTCGCGCACGAGGATGCCCGGAATAAGCTCGACCTCCCATCCCTCGCTCGCGGCGGCGGCAAAGATACCGTCGGAAACACGGACTACGACCGGGGGACTTTGCGACAGAAAACGGGTGCTTCGTGGCGGATGGTCGTGGATGCGGGGGAGTGGGACGCTTCGCTCGCTATGAACTCGCCGGGGCAGTCCGGCGACCCTCGGAGCAGCCACTACCGGGATCTCTATTCGGACTGGGCCGAGGACAAAGCCTTCCCGCTCCTTTACAGCCGGGAGCGAGTCGAGGCCGCGACCGGGCATCGAATATCGCTCCGTCCGGCGGCGGAATGATACGGAGTTTGGGCGACTTCTTCCCTCGGAGCCGTGTTCGTCTTTGCCGACTTCCGGGGCGGACGCGGAGCGGATGCTACCCCCGAACCCCGAACGACCGGATCCCGTATGAACTATAACGAGAACGAGGAGGGGGACGGCGTGGATCCCACACACCACACTTCGGATAGAGAGAGGATTTTCGAGGCGGTAGACAGTCTCGCGGACGAGATGGTCGGCTTCCTCGCGGCCATAATCCGGATACCCACCATAAACCCGCCCGGCGAGAACTACGAGGAGTTCGTCGAATACTTCGACCGCCACCTCTCGAACCTCGGCTACGAAACCGAGGTTCTCCACGTCCCGAAAGACCGCCTCGACGAACTCGCCCCGCACGCGGAGGGACGCCCGCGCCCGAACCTCGTGGCGCGTCTCGGGGACGCGTCCTCCGGCCCGACGATACATCTCAACGGCCATTACGACGTGGTTCCGGCGGGGAGCGACTGGAAGCGAGACCCGTTCGGCGGCGAGGTCGTGGACGGCAAAATGTACGGTCGCGGGGCGTCGGACATGAAGAGCGGGCTTGCGTGCCAGGTTTACGCGGTCGAGGCTCTTCGGAGGGCGGGCCTCGATCTTCGCGGCTCCATCGTGCAAAGCGCGGTCGCCGACGAGGAGACCGTCGGGAACGTGAACGCCGGGATGGGCTATCTCGTCGAGAAGGGCGTCGTCGCCAAAGAGAACACCGCCGCGCTCATCATCACCGAGCCGTTCGGCCCCGATGGCGTCGGGATCGGCCACAAAGGGGCGATATGGGGTGAGATCACGATCTTCGGAGAGAAGGCCCACGGAAGCTCGCCGCTCCTCGGGACGAACGCCATCGAACTCGCCGCCCGCTTCCTCGCCCATATCTCCGACGACCTCCAGCCGCGCCTCGCCAAAAGAACCACCGACATCCTCGTCACCCCGGAGGAGTCCGTGAGTTCGACGCTTTCGTTCGACACGATCTCCGGCGGCGTGGCGACGAACATCGTCCCCGACCGATGCGTGATGACTTTCAACCGCCGCCTCATCCCCGGTGAAGACCTCGACGAGGCCCGCGCCGAACTCCTCTCATACCTCGAAGGCATGAAGGAGGAAGATGCGAGGTTCCGCTACGAATACCGCGAGACATACGCCACCGACGCGACGCTCGTCCCCTCCGACGAGCCGCTCGTCGTCGCCGCGAAAGAGGCCGTGAAAACACTCGGCATGGAGCCGAAGGAACTCATAAGCGCGGGGAGCGACGACCAAAGGTTTGCCGTGCATGGGGCGGGCATCACGAACAGCATCATATACGGCCCCGGCCATACCCGCTTCGCGCACATCGCCGACGAATACATTTCCATAGACGACCTCGTGACCGGCGCGAAGGTTCTCGCGCTCATCGTTCATGGTTGTCTCAACCACTCGAAGGAGGCAAAGTGAGAAGATTCGAGGATCTCTTCAGGCTCGACGGGAAGACTTCGCTCGTCGTCGGGGCGGGGCGTGGGATCGGCGAAGCTGCGGCGATCGGGCTGGCCGACTTCGGGAGCCGGGTTTTCTGCGCGGATGTCGAGGGGGCGGAGGAGACAGCCTCGGAGATCCCCGCCCGAGGCGGCGATGCGAAGGCGATCGCCCTCGACATGACCGACCCCGAAGCCGTCGAGAGGGCGGCTTCGGAGATCGGCGCGGTGGACGTCCTCGTAAGCTCCCCGAGCATAAACGTCCGAAAGCGACTCCTCGAAGTCACCGACGACGAGTTCGACCGCGTAGTCGGCCTGAACATGAAAGGAACCCTCCGCCTGATGCGGGTCTTCGGGCGCATGATGAGCGAGCGTAAATCCGGGAGCATCATCGTCTTCTCGAGCATCCGTGCGACGGTGGTCGAGTCCGGGCAGGGTGTGTACGCCGCGACGAAGGCCGGAACCCTCCAAATGGCCCGCGTCCTCGCCACCGAACTCGGCAAGGACGGGGTTCGGATGAACGCGATCGCCCCCGGCATCGTCGAAACTCCGCTCACCGAACAGATAAAGGCCGACGAAAACTGGTACCGGGCATACGCCGAGAAGAGCGTCCTCGGAAGATGGGCGAAGCCCGAGGAGCTCGTCGGGTCGGTCGTCTTCCTCGCCTCCGAGGCAAGCTCGTACGTCACAGGCTCGTACATGCTCGTGGACGGCGGATGGACCTCCGCCGACGGTCGCTTCGAACCCTCCCTCTGACACCGAAAAATCCGACCTCCGCCCATACCGGGCTTCGGGGGAAGAAGCAAAAACAATACCGGGCTTCGGGGGAAGTTTTGGCCTTCGAATCCCCTTCCGAATACCGGGCTTCGGGGGAAATATACCGGGCTTCGGGGGAAGTTTTCTCGCCTCGCACCCGCTCCGAAACAGACCGATAATTCCTCGCTTCATCACCGTTTCACGGCCCGCCCGAAAAGATTTCGTGAACCTCCCTTCGAGAGCAACAAT
>JACCWD010000204.1 GCA_013697825.1 Rubrobacter sp. | reverse complement strand
CTTTGGTAAACTCGTACTTCATGGAAACACGATACGAGCATATCGAAGTGAACGAGAAGGGAGTCCCGGCCATCTCCGGCACGAGGATGAAGGTCGTCCACCTCGTCCTTTCGCAGCGGGCGTACGGATGGAGTCCGGAAGAACTACACTTCCAGTATCCGCACCTCACGCTCGGGCAAATACACTCTGCGCTCGCGTATTACCATGACCACCGCGAAGAACTCGACCGCGACATCGAGCGAAGAGACGAGAGGGTGGAGGAGCTTCGCCAGAAGATGCACCCCACCCACCTCGCCGAGCGAATAAAGGCTAGAAGGGGCCGCTGACGGCGCTCGCGTTTTATATGGATCACAATGTTTCTCGAGCGATTACGAATGGGCTTCGAGCGCGTAGCGTGGACGTACTCACCGCCTATGAAGATGGAGCGAGCGAACTCGAAGACCCTGCTCTTCTCGACCGCGCAACGGAACTCCAGAGAATATTGTTTACTCAAGACGACGACTTTCTCGCCGAGACCGCAAATCGCCAACAAAGCGAGGAGCCGTTCTCTGGCGTGATCTACGCTCATCAGTTGCGCGTGTCCGTGGGCGATTGCATCCGAGATCTCGAACTGATAGCAGAGGTGTATGAACCCCACGAACTTGCCGGGCAAGCAATGTTTCTGCCGCTGTAAAAGAGGAACGAGGGTCGCCTCATCCCACCGGAAGCAAAACATGCCGCCATATCGCGAGAAAGTGAAACACGCTTCCGGCGATGACGAACATATGCCACACCGCATGCGAATACGGTATCCGACGGTTATGATAAAAAGCGATCCCCGCCGTGTACGCCACCCCTCCGGCGGAGATCCACACGAGAGCCTCGACGGTGAGCGCGTCCACCAGCGGCCTCGCCACAAGCACGCACATCCACCCCATGAGGACGTAAATCGCCGTCGAGAGGCCGTTCAATTTCCCGGTGAAGAAGACTTTGAAGACGATCCCCGCCACCGTGAGGCTCCATATCGCCGCGAAGAGGATCCACCCCCACCACCCATCCCGAAGCACGACGAGCGCGAACGGCGTGTACGTCCCGGCGATGAGGAGATATATAGCCGAGTGGTCGAAAATCCGAAGCACCCTCTTCACCTCCGGCCTCCGGAAAGCGTGATACAGCGTGGATGCCGCATAGAGCGCGATGAGCGTCGCCCCGTAAACGGCGGAACTCGCGATTTGCCACCCGTCGCCGTTGGCGATGGTGAACGCGACGAGAACCGCCGTCCCGACCATCGCCGCCGCCAGCCCGGCTCCGTGCGTGAGCGTGTTCGCCAATTCCTCGGAGGCGGTGTATCGAGTGGGTTCCTTCGTATCGGACATCGCATGACTTTATCAGAAAGCTCCCTTCGGTCGCGGTTATTGGTTGGTGGTTATTGGTTGGTGGCAAATACAAAAACCAAAAACCAAGAACCCAAAAGAGCGAAGCGACTTGTGCCTTCGCCCGCATCACGCCCCATATCTCGTCGCCGATGCAATGTCGGCTCGCACCGAGTACCCTTTATGCATGGCTCTCGGCGAACGACGCGGCAAAATTATTCTTGGCATCGACCCCGGAACGGCGACGATGGGGTGGGGCGTTATCCGCACGGACGGAAGCCGCCTCCGGTATTTGCAGCACGGGGCTATAACCACCCCTTCGGACTGGGAAATGCCTCGCCGCCTCGGTCGGCTTTTCGACGGCGTCGATCAACTCGTGCGCGGATACCGACCCGAAACCGTCGCCATCGAGGAACTCTTTTTCAACACGAACGTCACGACCGGAATCACCGTCGGACAAGCGAGGGGCGTCGCGATGCTCGCCGCATACAAAGCCGGAGTCTCCGTCGCGGAATACACGCCTTTGCAGGTGAAACAGGCGATCACTTCGTATGGTCGGGCGGACAAGCGGCAAGTTCAGGAAATGGTGCGCGCGCTCCTCAATCTGCGTGAGATCCCGAAGCCCGACGACGCCGCCGACGGCCTCGCCATCGCCATCACCCATGCCTTTTCGAGCGGCATGGACGGCATGGAAAGATCGTCGAAGCCTTTGGGGAAGCGCGTATCCGGGGTGGGAAATAACGGCTCGTAAGGGATAATCACGCCATGATCCATAGACTCCGCGGACAACTCGTAGAAAAAGACAATGAAGGCGTCACCGTGGATTGCGGCGGCGTCGGATACCGCACGCTCTCTTCGATGACGACGGTTCAAAACCTCCCGCCCATCGGGGAGGAGTGCGTCGTCCACACCCGGATGGTCGTGCGAGAGGACGCGATGCTCCTCTTCGGGTTCGCGACAAAAGACGAGCGGGCCGTCTTCGACGCTTTGACGGGCGTGAGCAAAGTCGGGCCGAAGATGGCCCTCGCCGTATTGTCGGCGATGAAGCCGCGCGAGGTTTCCGAGGCCGTCGCGAGAGGCGACGTTCTCAAATTCGCCTCCGTGTCGGGACTCGGAAAGAAGACCGCCGAACGCCTCGTCCTCGAACTCAAAGGGAAGGAGATGGCCTTCTTCGAGGTCGAGCCGTCCGTGGCCGGGAATGGGGCGGCGTCTTCGGATGCCTCCGTCTCGGCGGGGCCGTATATGGAGGCTCGGGAGGCTTTGACGGGCCTCGGATATTCGCTCGACGAGGCGGAGCAAGTTTTGAAAGACGTTCCTCCGCAGGAAACCGTCGAGGCGTACATAAAGGCGGCCCTCCGAAAAATAGGGGGGAGACGGTAGTTTATGGACGATGAGCGCGACGATTTCACCATCGGGACTTCCGACGATGATATAACGGGGGCCGCCGGGCCTCCCGGAATTCCGCCGGGCGGGATGGACGGTGGGATCGAGGATCGACCGCTCGACCCGGAGCCTTTCGAGGGCGACGACGAGCCGACGCTCCGCCCGAGGAGCCTCGACGAGTTCATCGGGCAGGAAACATTGAAAGAGAACCTCCACATCTTCGTCGAGGCGGCGAAGCAAAGGAGCGAACCCCTCGACCACATGCTCCTCGCCGGGCCGCCGGGCCTCGGGAAGACGAGCCTTTGCCGCATCCTCGCCAACGAGATGGACGTTCAACTTCACCCCACGAGCGGGCCGAGTTTGGAAAGAGCCGGGGACATGGCCGCCATCCTCACCGCCCTCGACGAAGGGGACTTCCTCTTCGTGGATGAGATCCACCGTTTGAATCGCCAGATCGAAGAGGTTCTCTATCCGGCGATGGAGGACTATGCGATGGACATCGTCCTCGGGCAAGGGCCGTCGGCGAGAACCATTCGTATGGATCTCCCACGTTTCACACTCGTCGGGGCGACGACGCGCACCGGTCTCATGACGAAGCCTCTCCTCGACCGCTTCGGGTATTCGGCGCGGCTCGAATACTACGACGCAAGCGACCTCAAGAAAATAGTCGTCCGCACGGCGGGCATCCTCGACGTGCCGATCACGGAGTCGGGCGCGGATCAACTTTCGAGCCGGAGCCGCGGAACGCCTCGCATAGCGAACCGCCTCCTCAAACGAGTTCGCGACTACGCGCAAGTCGTCGGCGACGGAACCATCGACGACGACACGGCCCACAAAGCCCTCGAAATGCAAGGCGTGGACGAGCTCGGCCTCGACCGGGCCGACCGTGACTACCTCGGCCTCATAATAAAGAAGTTCGACGGCGGCCCCGTCGGAGTCGGAACCATCTCCGTCGCCCTCGGAGAGGCCCGCGACACCGTCGAGGACGTTTACGAACCGTACCTTCTCCAAAGCGGACTAATTCAGCGGACCTCCCGCGGTCGCATCGCCACGGGACGGGCGTATAACCACCTCGGCATTGCGGCGCCGGACGGCTCGTCCGACGCGCCGTTGTGGTGAGGGTCGCTTCGCTCCCGGTGAGTGGGGAATCGGAAAAAGCGCCACTCATACGGAATCGGGTTGATTGCTTCGGGTGTTTTCTCGACTCGCGAAGCGCGAGTGTCCCACGAATCGGAGCGATCCCGCGAACCCGCAGACGATGGAGCCATCGCCCGACTTCCGTATCACCACCCACTATCCACCTTTCCCTCGCGGACGGCCACGCAGAATTTTGGCACGCTTCTTTCAAGAGGTCGAAGATATCTCCGGCGGCGAGGGGCGGGTTCGTGAGAGCTTCGCTCCACGCGGTTAATGTCCGGAGCGCGGCATCCGGGTTCTCCTCGAAGAGTTCGAGGGCGAAGCCGTCGGCGGTGTCCGCGCCTATGCCGTGAGGTATTCGGGAGCGTTCCGGGAAGTCCCGGACATTCTCCGTGACTATGAGGTCGGCCCCGCCGACGATGGCCGCGGCGAGTACGTGGCGGTCTTTCGGGTGGTTCGTCATGGAAGGTGTCATCTCCTCATGGCCTTCCACCATCGCCTCGGGGAAATGACGGCGCATGGCCGAGAAGCGGGCCTCGATGCGAGCGGGTTCGATGCCGGGGTTGTTCGAGATCACATTCCGCCGGGCCTCGTCGAGGATCCCCGCAGTCCACAACGGACGATACATCCCCGTCTGCGCGAGCCGCAGAAAAAGGTCGCACATCCACACCGGATAAAGGATATTCGCATCGAGCAACGCGAGGCGATCCACGACGCGCCCTCAATCGTAAAGCCCGAGTTCCTGCGCCTCCCGAGCCATCTCGTCGAGCGCGGCGAGCCGCCCGGCGTCCCTCTTCTCTTTGTACGCGAGAACGTCCTCGAGCCGGGCGCGGCGGTGCGTGCCGCGCTTCGTGAAGGGTATCTCACGCTCGTCCTCCATGATCTTTATGACGTGCGGCCGCGAAACCCCGAGCACCTCCGCCGCCTGCCGCGTCGTAAGCTCCGCCCCGACCGGAAGAACCGCCACCCCCCTCCCCTCCGAAAGCTCCCGCGCCGCCCGCCCGACGACTTCGAGGACGGACTCCGGCAACTCGACCCCATCCCCCGACCGCGAAACCAACGAAACCCCGCCGCCGGAAAGAACCTCCGCCACCCGACGAAGCCCCTCCCTCTCCTCCGAAGATGCCATTATGGAATCACGTGAAATCATGGACATTCTCCTCTCGACACCGTAAGGATACCCCGTAAACGCAATAAGCGCAAAGGTCGCTTCGCTCCGGTCATTGGTTACGGGTCATTGGTTATTGGCAAATACAAAAACCAAAAACCAATAACCGTCTTTTTGCTAGCATTCTTCTCATGACCCGACTCTCTCCACACGAATTCGCCCGCCGGTGGGAGGCTTCTTCCCTTTCGGAGCGGTCTTCTTATCAGCAACATTTCCTCGACCTTTGCGACATGCTCGGTGCGCCGAAGCCCGCCGAGGAGGATCCGTCCGGGGATTTTTATACTTTCGAGAAGGGCGTGGAGAAGTCGGGGGGCGGGAAGGGGTTCGCGGATGTTTGGCGGAAGGACTGCTTCGCCATCGAATACAAAGGGAAGCACCGCGACCTCGGGGCGGCTTATCAGCAACTTTTGCAATACCGCGAGTCGCTCGGCAATCCGCCGCTCCTCGTCGTGACGGATATGGATCGCTTCGAGGTTCATACGAACTTCACCGGGACGGTTCCGACGGTTTATCGTTTCTCGAATAGCGAGATTGGGGAGAGGGAGAACCTCCGGGTTCTTCGGGCGATGTTCGAGGAGCCGTATTCGCTCCGTCCCTTGCGCACGGTCGAGAGCGTCACAGAGGAGGCCGCCGGGAAGTTCGCCCGCCTCGCCGACGGGATGCGCGCTCGCGGCGTGGAGCCTCGGGGGGCGGCCCGGTTTTTGAACAAGCTCCTTTTTTGCCTCTTCGCCGAGGACATCCGGCTTTTGCAGAACGGACTTTTCACGAAGATCGTCGAGCGGACGCGGCGAGAGCCGGATCGCTTCGCCGCATACGCCCGCGACCTCTTCGCGGCGATGCGCGATGGGGGAGACTTCCTCCTCGAAGACATCCTCCATTTCAACGGCGGGCTTTTCGAGGACGCCGAGGTCGTCGCGCTCACGGCGGACGAGCTTCGCGTCCTCGCCGAAGCGGCCCGGCTCGACTGGGGCGCGGTCGAACCCGCCATCTTCGGCACGCTTTTCGAGCGTTCGCTCGACCCGTCGCAGCGCGCCCGGCTCGGGGCGCACTATACCGGGCGGGAGGATATCCTCGCCGTCGTCGAGCCCGTCCTCATGGCCCCGCTCCGCCGCGAGTGGGACGGGGTGCGGGAGAGGGCCGCGAAGGAGGCCGAGGACGCGCGTTCGCAGTCCGGGCAAAAGGCGCGGAACACGCTCCGGCGGGCCGAGGGCGGGCCGAGGGCGGGCTTCGGGATTTCGCCGGGAGGCTCGCCGAGGTTCGGGTCCTCGATCCCGCGTGCGGGTCGGGGAACTTTCTTTATGTCGCGCTCAAGGAACTCCTCGACCTCGAAAAAGAAGTGTCGGCGTTCGCGGGGGAGATCGGGCTGACTCCGTTCTTCCCCGAAGTCGGGCCGAACCAGCTTTTCGGCATCGAGACAAGCCCATACGCCCACGAACTCGCGCAAGTCGCCGTGTGGATCGGGTACCTCCAATGGACCCGCGACAACGGATACGGACGCCCCGAAGAACCCATCCTCGGCCCCATGACGAACATAATGTGGATGGACGCCGTTTTGTCGTACGACGAAGCCGGAAACCCCACCGAACCCGAATGGCCCGAAGCCGACGTGATAATCGGAAACCCGCCGTTCCTCGGAGGAAATAAAGTTCGCGCGGAATTGAAAGATGAATACGTGGAGGATCTGTTCAAACTTTACGAAAGGCGAGTTCCGGCTTTCGCGGATCTCGTCACATATTGGTTCGAGAAGGCTCGGAGCCTCATCGAGCGGGGCGATGTGAAACGTGCCGGACTACTCGCCACGAACTCCATTCGTGGCGGCGTGAATCGCGAGGTTTTGAAACGCATAAAGAAAACGGGGG
>JACCWD010000196.1 GCA_013697825.1 Rubrobacter sp. | reverse complement strand
GAATAAGAGAGTCCGGCGCTTCGCCTCCGAAATAGTCCCCATTATTTAATTTCGAAAATACCATGTCGCCGCAAAATGGCGGCGTGGAGGATACGCGAACATTGGAGCAGTGGGATCGGCTCATCCTACTTCTGATTGCCCGGCCGGAAAAAGGTTGGGAACGCGCGTTCGATGAGATCAAAAGCCGCGAGGTTGCGCGCTGCTGGCCGTCGGAGCGAGAAAAAACGGAAGATGAAGAGTAGCCCCCGTATCATCTACACACCGCGCCTCGACGCCGCTCCCGAAGCCGAGCTGAACACGCTCGCCGCTTGCTACCGATTCATCCTCGACTGCCATGCAAAGAAAAGAGGCCGTCTCCCCGACAAGAGCGGCCCCGACGACACAGAAAGGTCTGAGAATGCCTGTGCCGAAAACAAGTATACAAGATAGCCGGGCGAACCCATCGGCCTCATGCAGCGAACGGAGGCCGAAATGACCCGGACGTTCACGAAGCCGGTGGATGACCCGCATATGTGGCGCCGCATAGCGGCGAAAGCCCACCCCGACGCGGGCGGCGACGGAGAGCTTTTCGTGTGGCTCACGTCCGTCAAAGAGGTGGTGTGCGAGGGACAGCCTCGGAAGCATACCGAGACACCGACGCGAGAAGAGCCTCGCCGGAAGGACGCCGGACACCGGAACGCCGACGACGATCCCGACCGCATACCCTACCCGGCGCACACGGACTTCCGCGAGGCGACCCTCTCCGCTCTCCGCTACGCCGACAACCACCCCGACGGATATGGAAGGTTGCTCCGTCTCCTCGAAGACTGCCTTCCGATGCGAAGCAAGCAGCGCGAACAGGAACGGGGAGCGAGCTATAAGAGGCTCGCCGCCATCGGCCATATGGCCGGGATGGACACGGCGCAACGTTCCCGGTGGTACAGCGTCGCCCGGAGCATCCCGCTCTCGGATCGCCACGCCGGGCATCTCCTTTATCGTCTGAAGAAATCGGAGGCCGCATGAGCAAAACCCTGAAAGAGTGGAGAGAGCATCGCGGCCTCTCCCTCGAAGAGCTTGCCGAGCGCATCGGAGTAACCGTCCTCATGGTCGAACGGTGGGAAGAGATCGGCCTCGACGCCGAGCCGGGAAGCCCCCTCGGAGACCGCTTTATCCACAAGATAATGGAAGCCCTCGAAGTCGAGGAGGGACTCGTGTTCCCGCATGTGCCGGACTCTCCGAAGCCGGGTGATCTCGTTATCACGCCCGGTGAGGGGATGGAAGTCGAGGATCTTATGGAATACGCCGAAGAACTGGACGTTCGTGTCAGCGTACCCGACCGTTTCGGACTCTCCCTAAAACCGGTGAAGGGAGTCTCCGAAGAGGATTTCGCCGCCATAGCCGGACACCATGCCCGCGAACGAGCTTACTCGGAGGCCGTCGTGCGGCGGATGGAGGCCGCCTTAGAACTTCTCGGAGCGAACTCCGGGGAGTGGAAGCCGGGGCAGACTGTGGGTGAGAGGCTCGAAGAGGCTGATCGGAAGCTGGGAGAGGATCTCGACAGAAAAGACGGGCAAAGCCCTTCGGGGGGCGCGGCGTGAACCGGACAGAATTCGAGAACATCCCGGACGGACTCAAAGAGCGGCGGCAATGGCTCCTCTGGCGGTGGGATGCGAAGCCCGGCGGTAGGACGAAAGTACCATACCGGGCGGACGGAAGGCGGGCCTCCTCGACAAACCCCGCGACGTGGGCGAGCTTCGAGGACACGGCGGCGAGCTTTGCGGGCGGACGCTTCAGCGGCATCGGCTTCGCGGTTACGAAGGATGACCCCTTCACCGGGATTGACCTCGACGACTGCGTATGCCCGGACACCGGGGAGACAATGCCGAAAGCCGGGGAGCTTGTGCGCCGCTTCGACTCGTACACGGAGATCACGCCTTCGGGCAAAGGACTCCGTATCTGGATTCGAGCGACGAAGCCCGCCGGACGATGCTCGAAGCCCGGCCTCGAAGTCTATGACTCGGGGAGATACTTCACGGTGTCGGGGCGGATACTCGCGGGGAGTCGGAAGACCATCGAGGAGCGACAAAGCGAACTCGAAGCCCTCATCGCCGAAGAGTTCCCGACACCCGAGCAAACGGAGCGGGGAGAGCGGCAACCGTATGCCGGGACACCGGGCAACCCCGGTCGGGGTGAAAAGCTCGACATCATGGAGTTCCTCGCCTCCTCCGGTGTCGCCATCCTCGGAGAGATCCCGGACACGACCGCCGAGCGGGTCTTTCGGGTTGTGTGTCCGTGGGCGGATGAGCATACGGGCGGGGATCGGAGCGGGACACGAGTCGGGCAGTACGCCGACGGCGCACTCTTCTTCCATTGCGAACACGCCCATTGCGGTGGCCGGGGATGGGCGGAGTTCCGGGAAGAGGTGAACCCCCGTGGATCGGTTCGCGTCGGCAAAACCTATGCCCGCCGGAGGGAGGTGGTCTCCGTTGGATAGCTCCTCGCTCGCGTATGAACTCCGCGATGACGGCATACTCTATGACCTCCACGCCGGGGTGAAGCTGAAAGTATGTGGAAAGAGCATCGGGCGCGTCCGGGTTTCGATGCAGCGCGGAAACGCCGTCATTCCGCCGGAGACCGGAGACCTCGCGACCGGACGCTTCAGGGAGAGGCTCGCATCCTTAGCCGCCGAGAGGTTCGGAGAAGTAAACGGCTTCCCCGAGGAGCTTGGACTCATAGCCGTCGCCTTCGAGGAGCATCTCAAAGAGCGCGAAGAGGCCGCGGGCGAGGACGACGAGAAGACGAACGCGCCGGAGCTTGTCGGCACTCCGTACCGGATAGCGAACGGGGGCTTCGTCCGCCTGAAGAACACCCGTGAAGGCGAGGTTCCGCAAAAGCTCACGAACTTCACGGCCCGCATTGATGAGGAGGTGATCCGGGACGACGGAGCCGAAGCGAAGCGCATCTATCGGTTGAAGGGAGAGGCGGGGCCGGGGACTCTCCCCGAGGTGGAGGTCCCGGCCTCCCAGTTCGGGGCGATGAACTGGATAGCGGATCAGTGGGGACTCGGGGCGAGGATCACCGCCGGACAGGGCGCCAAAGACTTCACCCGCGAAGCTATCGAGCTTCTTTCCTCCGGCGCTGTGAGCCGCCGTCTCTACGCCCATACGGGATGGCGGAAGATGGCCTCCGGCGAGAGGGTATACCTCCACGCCGGGGGAGCAATCGGCGCGGAGGGAGCCACCGGTGGCGTCGAGGTCGAACTCGAACCCGGCCTCGAACGGTACGCGCTCCCCTCCCGACCAGGGTTACCCGGCGTTCCGTCCGAAGACGAGGCGGACATACCCGACGCCCTCCGAAAGAGCTTCGATCTCCTCGAAATCGCGCCGGATGGGATCATGGCTCCGCTCCTCGGGGCGGCGTACCTCTCCCCGCTTTCGGGGATGATGACGCCGGACTTCGCGCTCTGGCTCTGGGGAGGGACGGGATCGTTCAAAAGCACCATCGCCGCCCTCATCCTCTCCCACTTCGGAGACTTCGAGGAGACGTCCCTCCCCGGCTCTTTCGAGAGTACCGCGAACGCGCAAGAACGCTTGCTGTTTCTCCTCAAAGACACGCTCGCCGTCGTGGACGACTTCCGGCCCCCGGTGAGCCGGGGAGACGCCTCGGAGATGGATCGCAAGGCTCAAAGGTTCCTCCGAACAGTGGGCAACCGCCAGGGGCGAGGACGAATGACCGCCGACACGTCCCTCCGGCGCTCGTACCCACCGCGCGGCGTCGCCCTCGCCACCGGGGAGAGCCTTCCCGAAGGCCCAGCCTTTGCAAGCGCGGCGGCCCGCTCGCTTTCGATGAACCTGAGCCGTGATGACGCGGACATGCGAAAGCTCTCCGAAGCCCAAGCCACGCGAGGCGATCTTCCTACGGCGATGGCCGGATACATCCGGTGGATCGCCGGGCGGTACGACGCGCTCGCCGAGAGGGCCGTCTCCCACCGCTCCGGGAAACGGGAGAACCTCCGCCGCGAACTCGAAGGATGCCACCCGAGGACGCCGGACGCCGCCTCCGCGCTCA
>JACCWD010000157.1 GCA_013697825.1 Rubrobacter sp. | reverse complement strand
CCGCCGACGAGTGGCGCGAGAACGCTGAGGAGCACGAGGGAAGCTGGTGGGAGGACTGGAGAGGGTGGCTCGAGCAGCGCTCCGGGGAGCAGACCGATCCGCCCCGGTTAGGAAGCGAGAAGTACCCGCCCATAGAGGACGCTCCCGGCACCTACGTCAAGGAGATGCACGAGGATGAAGAGGAGAGGGAGGGTACGCAGGCCGGCGGCCAGGATGGGCAGCAGGGCGCGGCTAAGAGGACGATCACTGGAATACGGATCGAGGGCTACGACGAGTTGAACGTCGGCGAGGTCGTCGAGCGGCTGGACGACCTCTCCGCCGAGGAGTTGCAGCGGGTCCGCGCCTATGAGCAGCGGAACAAGAACCGAGTCACCCTCCTAAAGCAGATCGACCGTAGGATAAACGCCGCTTCGTAAAACGGACTCCGGGCCGCCTCAAGGCGGATAGGACTGTTTATACCGAATTCGGGTAGGGAGAGTTCCATCGTCGGCGCTCTCGCGGGTCGGGAGGCGCGACGCTTCGTGAGATAGCGGGGTCACATTACTCGATCTCACGACTTCCGACTTCACGACCTCACGCGCAACCGAGGATGCGAAGTAAGCAGCCGGATTCGATATTACTCCCCGCTACGATAGGAACCGCCGAGGGACGAGAGGCATCCGGCGAGCATTACGCGCTTGTTGCGCGCCAGGCTTTTTGGGTAATGTCGGTCTTCCGTTACTGGAGGAGTCCCGGCCGGGGAGCGGGCCAATGCCTGCGAGAGTTCGACTCTTTCCCCCTCCGCTCGTCCATCCACGGCCAGACCGCCGCCCAGGACACGAACGGAAGGCCGGAGTCCCGAAGGATCCCGGCCTTCTGTAGCGAACGTTTCTTTCGGTTACTTCTTCTTGGCTTTCTTGGTGTCTTTCTTGGTTTGCTTGGCGCTTTCTTGGGCAGCGCCCTGAGAGAAGGAGAACATGGAGTTCATGAAGTCCATGTAGGCACCGACGGACGTCTGCGCGATCTGCTTCCCGGCCTCCTGCCGGCGCTGCTGCTGATCCGTCAACTCTTGCGTGAGCTGCTGATTTTCCTCTGCGTGTCCACGCAGATGCTCGTTGACGTTGTTGAAGAACTGCTGCATCAGCTCGGCGTTCAACTCCTGAGCCTCTTCGCCACGCTTAGCCACCGCCTGGTACGAGGTCTTTACGGCCTCGGCGAACTGCTCTGCCGCCTCGTTGGTCTGCTGCTCGGCCTCCTCTTCGGCCCGCCGCTTCTCGGCCTCTTCGCCACGCTTGACGCCCGCCTGTTTGGACGCTTCCGTGGTATCGGTGTACCGCTTCCCCGCCTCGGTGTACTCGCCTTCAGCCTTGTCATGCTGCTTTTCCGCCTCAGCGTACAGCTTCTCCGCCTCGGTGTGCTGCTTTTCCGCCTTGCCATACTGCTTTTTCGCCTCGGTAGTCTCCCGCTTCTCCTGTTCGTCCATTTTGTCTGCGCTCCTCTCTTTTAGTACATATCCACGCACTAACTTACCATCTTTTGTGGCAAGCAGTCGCCGAATTCCGACGAGGTTTACTCTACAATGACGTTCATGGATGGAGAGCGAAAGGCCAAACGCATAGCGATAGCGTGCCAGGGTGGCGGCAGCCACTCGGCTTTCACGGCCGGGGTACTCAAGCGGCTTCTGGCGGAGAAGCTCGAACGGTATGAGATAGTCGCCCTGAGCGGCACCTCCGGCGGGGCGATCTGCGCCCTTCTGGTTTGGCACGCGCTCTTGAGAAACGACCGGAGAGAGGCCATCCGGCTGCTTGACTCCTTCTGGGAGGGTGTCTCCGCGGCCTCCCCCCGGAGCTGGTTCTGAACGACTTGTCCGTTGAGGCGACCCGTATGCAGGGCAGCGTCGCCACGCCTCTTGTAACCCCGTATCTCTACCCCGAGTGGGGCAAGGAGGCCATGAGGGAGTTGTTGGAGGGAGTCGTGGACTTCGGGGAGATCCAGCGACTCGTGACGGAGGCCAGCCCCAAGCTGCTAATCGGCGCCGTCGAGGTGAACTCGGGCGAGTTTGAGGTCTTCAGGGACGCCGAGATCACGGTCGAGAGGATACTCGCCTCGTGCGCGCTCCCGACAATGTTCCGGGCCGTACACCTCGGCGACGATGGGGTGTACTGGGATGGCCTGTTCTCGCAGAACCCTCCCATAAGGGACTTCATGGGGGAGTTCCCCGACGCCGACGCCAAGCCCGACGAGATATGGCTGATCCAGATAAACCCCCAGCGCCGGAAGCGCGAGCCGAAGAAGATGGCGGACATATTGGACAGGCGCGCGGAGTTGGCGGGCAACCTCTCGCTCCACCAGGAGATAGATTTCCTCTACGAGATCAACGGTCTGCTCCCCTACCTCCCGAAAGATAAGTACAAGCACATCGAGGTGCGCAAGATCGAGATGCTCCGGGAACTGGACGCCGCCTCGAAGATGGACCGCAGCCCTTCCTTCATCCGCGAGATGTTCGCCTACGGCGAGGAGCAGGCCGAGGGGTTCTTGGAAGTGGTGTCGTAGCTCACCGCTTTCCATCGGACTGCCGAGAGGGTGGCTTTGCGACGTAGGATGGGCGAGACATCACTTTGCTTCTGCTCTCCGCGCTTGGAGGGCGGCCCATATGAGCGGGATTTGGAGCGGAATCCTCGCCCACGCCGCGACGCTTTGCCACGATGACGCGCCGTGTTCGCCCGTGATGTCCACGGCCATTTGTATGTTCGCCGGGAGGATGGCAATGAGGAGGACGACGCTCGCGAAGGCGGCCCATTCCCTCCGGGAGAAGAGTCCGGCGGCGCATATGAGTTCCGCGGCTCCGCTCAAATAAACCATCGCCTCCGGCGCGGGGAGGAAGCGGGGGACGATCCCGGCGAACGTCTCGGGCCGGACGAAGTGGAGGATGCCGCTCGTCGCGAAGATGGCGGCGAGGGTGGTCGGGGAGTGCCTTCGTATCGCGTCCATCGTCTTCGGCATATGGCATCCTTTTCTTCGCGGTGGTGTTTGTGGGAGTTTATCTTTCGGCGGGACGATGGCTCCATTATCCGACTCTCGCCATCCACGCCGAAAAGCTGGCGAGCGAAGCGCGTGCGCGTCCGAAGGCGTAGCCGCTCTCACGACCGAGTTTCGCGGTTGCGTTAATATTACGGGCGTTGGCGCAGGCTCACGGGAACGGAGCGGCAAAAGTGGCTCGAAAGAAGATAAACATAAACGTCCTTGAAAATGGGGCGAAGACCTTCGAGGTGGAGCATTCGTGGGAGGGGAGCAAAGTCCCCCCGCCGCCGGACGGAACCCCGACGGAGTATCTTCCTTTCAAACAGGAAAAGGGGAAGCACGGCCGCCCCGACTGGCTGAAGGCGAAGGTTCCGGGCGGCGAGACGTACCGCGAGATAAAGGACACGATGCGCGGCCTCGGCCTTCACACGGTGTGCGAGGAGGCTCGCTGCCCGAACATCGGCGAATGCTGGAACAACCGGACCGCGACGTTCATGATCCTCGGCAACGTATGCACCCGCTCGTGCGGTTTCTGCGCCGTCCTCACCGGAAAGCCGACCGAACTCGACCTCGACGAGCCGCGCCGCGTCGCCGACGCCGCGAAGCAAATGGGCCTCAAGCACGCCGTCATAACGAGCGTGAACCGAGATGAATTGAAAGATGGCGGCGCCCAAATATTCGCCGAGACGATTCGGGCGATACGCGAGGAGATGCCCGGCTGCGCGGTGGAGGTTCTCACCCCGGATTTCAAGGGTGACCGCGACGCGATTCAAACCGTGATCGACGCTCGCCCGGATACTTTCAACCACAACATCGAGACGGTTCCGCGGCTTTATCCGGCGGTGAGGCCGCAAGCGAGGTATCGGCGTTCGCTCGAAGTCCTTCGGCACGCGAAGTCCATAAACCCGGACGGCCTCACGAAGAGCGGGTTCATGCTCGGGCTTGGCGAGGTCGAGGAGGAGGTCATCGAGACGATGCGCGACCTCCGCGAGCATGACGTGGATATTTTGACGATCGGGCAATACCTCCGTCCGTCGGAGAATCATTTGCCGATGGTTCGGTATGCGAGGCCCGCCGAGTTCGCCGAGTACCGGAAGCGCGGCGTCGAGATGGGCTTCTCGCACGTGGAGAGCGGGCCACTCGTGCGGAGTTCGTACCACGCGCACGAGCAAACCTCCGACGCCCGCGCGCACGCGACGATCTCCACGGGCGCATAGGGGACGGAACGGTATCGGGGCGCGTTCGGGACGGTGGATCACGGGTGGCGGCTGATCTTTCGGGTACACGCCGTCAAGCGGATGTTCCAGCGTGGAATAGAGATTCGGATGTGCGCCACGTGCTGAACGGAGGCGAGGAAATAGAAAGTTATCCGGAAGACGAACCGTACCTGAGCCGCCTCGTCCTCGGTTGGGTCGAGGGGCGACCGATCCACGTTGTCGCGGCGGATAATGACGAGGGCGATGAAACCTTTGTCATTACAGTCTACGAGCCGAGCTTGGATCTCTGGGAGCCGGGTTTCAAAAGAAGGAGGAGCGAACCTTGAAGTGCGTCATCTGTAAAAAAGGAGCGACGCGAGCCGGAACCGCGACCATCACCCTCGAACGTGGTGAGATGGTTTTGGTTTTCAGGAAGGTGCCAGCCGAAGTGTGCGAGGTTTGTGGGGAGGAATACGTGAGCGAACAAATCACCGCGAGCCTCCTCGAAACGGCGAACGAGGCTGCGCGATCCGGGGTGCAGGTAGACATCCGCGAGTACGTGGCAGCGTAACATAGTGGATCTCAAAGAAAAGCGAGCCGACATCCCATCGCTCGAAGTCCGGCGTTTGGCGGGCCTCACGCCGTACGCCGAGGCGTGGGAGATGCAACGAGGGATGGTTCGCCTCCGGAAGCGCGACGAAGTTCCGGACACGCTCTTTCTTCTCGAACACACTCCGGTTTTCACGGTCGGTCGGTCGGCGGCGGACGCTTCGAACCTCGGAGCGGGGGAGGAGTATTTGAAATCCCTCGGGGCGGAGGTTTTTTGGAGCGACCGGGGCGGGGACGCGACGTTCCACGGGCCGGGGCAGATCGTCGGGTACCCGATCCTCCGTCTCAAAGTCCGGGATACCCATAAATATTTACGCGACCTCGAAGAGACGATCATCGAGGTTCTCGCGGAGTATGGGCTCGAAGGGTGGCATCATCCGGAGTACACGGGGGTGTGGGTCGGGGAGAAGAAGATATGCGCGATCGGGGTGAAGTTCTCCTCGGGCTGGATCACGTCCCACGGCTTCGCGCTCAACGTCTCGACCGACCTCTCGTGGTTCGAGAGGATAACCCCATGCGGCATCCGCGAGTTCGGCGTGACGACCCTCGAACGGGAACTCGGAAGAAGCGTTCCGCTCGGCGAGGTCGAGGAGAAGATCATTTCGTGCTTCACGCGCCGCTTCGCAAGTTAAGTTCGCGTTTCACACGTGAATCCCCGAAAAAACTTTGAAAAATACGTAAATTGAGTGATACACGGGGTGGGGGTTCGGGGCTAAGATAGTCTCCGTTACGTAACCGGGGCGGGATCTCCCCCTACATTCCCTGCCCGCCCCGTCCAGTTTCCTTCGGAAGCCCGATCTTATAACCCGGCTTTAATACTCGGAATAACAAGGTCTGTTATACCGATCCAGTTCATTGATGTCCCAATGCCTCGACAGCCTCCACCCACCACGGGTAGCCGGTGAGGCTTTGCAAGATCGCAGGGGTTCGCCGATAAGAGGCGAGCGCCTCCGTCAGCGCCTCCT
>JACCWD010000149.1 GCA_013697825.1 Rubrobacter sp. | reverse complement strand
GATTTCGATGGGTTCGCTCGGATCCTCGAAGCCAGACGCGGTGACGGTGTTCGCGGTCGGGGCGGTGTTCACCGGCGTGACGGTGATGGTGAAGGTTTGCGCCTCGCTCTCGTTGTCGTCGTCGGGGTTCGTCGTGCTTCCGGTGTCCACTGCGACGACTTCGACGGTCGCGATGCCGTTGGCGTTTTCGGCGAGCTGGTACGCGAGGTCGCCGTCCTCGTCGATGACGGGCGCCGTCTCGAAGAGGTCGTTATTGTCGTTCTCGACGGTGAAGCCCACGTTTTGCGCGGACTCGTCGGCGGGACCGGGCGAGATGGAGTCCGGGTCGATGAAGCCCTCGACGATGTGGAAGCGTTCGAGGTTCTCATTCGGCGGGCTTTCGGAGTTCTCGGCGACGGTTTGGTTCGGGTCGTCGGCCTCGAACTCGAAGCTCGGCGCGTCGTTGACGGGGGTGACCGTGACGGTGAGTACGCCTTCGTTGCTCAGCGGAGCGGCGCACCCGTCGGTGTTCGTGGAGTCGTCGTTGTCGGTGCAGCCGTGGGGGTCTCCCTTGTCGGTGGCATTGTACGTTATGTCGAACGAATCGGTTCCGGTGTTGAAATCATCTTCGGGTGTATACGTGAGGGTCGAGCCTTCCACCGTGATCTCACCCTCGTCACCGGTGATGGTGGTGACGCCGTTCACCGGATCGGGGATGGCAGCCGGATCGTCTCCGTCCGTCAGTCCGCTCACGTATGCGTAGTCGAAGGTGTTCGTGTTCGCGTTCGCGATTTCCGCCTCCTCGTCGGTGACGAGTGTGGAGAGGTCGTACGTGAGAGGGTCGCCGCTCGGCAAGCCGTCCTCGGCGATCGTGACATCGTCGTCGCCCGCGTCGGGCGCTTCATTAACGGGGTGGACGATGATATCGACGGTGGCTTCGCTCCGGGAGGTTCCGTCGGTGACGGCGTATGTGAACTCATCTTCGCCGTTGAAGTCAGCGTTCGGCTCGTATGCGAAGGAGCCATCCTCACGCAGTATGAGCGTGCCGTTCGTCGGGCCGCTCACAGGATCGACTTCGCCGGACTCGTCCGTGTCGGCGTCGTCCCCGTCGGCCACGGTGAGCGGGTCGTTTTCGGTGTCGGTGTCGTTGAAGAGGACGCCGTCGTTGTTCGTGTCGTTGGGGTCTTCATCCGTGCCATCGAGGTCGGCGGCGGTGAGGGTTTCGTCCTCGTCCACCGAGTATTCATTGTCCTCGGCTGTCGGGGTGTCATTCACGTCCACGCTCGTCAGGACGGTCTCGTTGTCGAGCGTCGCCGTGACACTCACGATACCCATCGAACCGGAGGTCAATGTCGTCATCGCCGCGCCACCGTTCGTGTCGGCGGAGCCGGGGGCGATGGTGGACGCGGTCGTCGCGTCGCCGGAGTTGGCGACGAAGGATATGGAGGTGTTCGGGAAGTCCGCCGCGATCGCCGCGTCGCCCTTTTTCAGGCTCGCGGTGATGGCGGAGGTTCCTCCGGCGCTCCGGATCTTCGCGGGGTTCGCGTTTGCCGCAAGGGTGAGGTGGGGGTTCGAGTCCACGTCGGCGGGGGAGCCAGCGATGACTTGTATGCTGTTGCAGTCGTTGGCGGGTGCGGAATTGTATGTCGGGCCTTCATTGCAGCCCCACCAGTTATTTTCGGCGTCCACGCGAGGTTCGCCGTTCGTGTCGTTTCCGCGAATGCCATTGGTGGTGTTGCCGACGATCCTGTTTTGGTGGATCTCGAGTTCGTCGCTGAAAGTGTTGTTGTCGAACCTTATGCCGTAGTCGTTGCCCACGAGCGTGTTGCCGAGAATCTGTGTTCCGCTGTTCGCGCTCAAGGTTTCCGGAACCCTTATGGCCGAGCCGGACGAGCCGGTGATCTCGTTATTCTGAATGGTGAGGCCGTTGACGCTCCCCCCGACCAAAACGCCGGAGCCATCGACGTCGGTGACGGCGTTCCCGGTGACGGACGAAGAGTCCGTGTTCGAGAGCGAAACGCCCACGGCGGATGTGGTTCCTTCCGAGGTGATGGCGTTGTCGGAGACATCGGCTCCGGTGTTTTGCCCGGAGGAGGAATCGAAGGATATCGCGGCGTTGTCGCCACTCGCGCCGACGATGTTGTTTGAGATGCCCGCGTCCGAGGAGGCGCCCTCGACGGAAATGGCGTCGTCGCCCGACGAGCCGTTTATGGTGAAGCCGTCGATGGTCGCGCCGTCGGCGGCCACGGTGAAGGCGGGGTTCGAGCCGGGCGCGTTCACGACGCTTTCGGCGCCGCGGTCGGAGGCGTCGTGGACTCTGCCGGAGTTCGCGCCGTTTATCGTGAGGTTGTCTTTGTTGACGGTGACGGACTCTCCGTATGTGCCGTCCTCGACCGAGATCGTCGCTCCCGGCGCGGCGGCGTTTATCGCCGCTTGAATCGAGGTGAAATTGCAGCCGGAGGCGCACACCGTGAGGTCGCTTGCGAAGGCGGTCAACGAAAGGTTGTCAACGGCGAGCCCGTCATCGGCTCCCGCCGCGTTCCCGTCCGTCCATCGGAAGAAGAAAGTCGAGTCGTCGGGGATGTTCAAACCGGAGATCGTCGCTGTTTTCGCCGTCTGGTTGCCGGTCTGGTTGCCGACGAGCATTCCGACGGTTCCGGTCGTGACGGGACTCGAGAAATGGAGGGCCGGGACGGCGGTGAAGGTCGCGCTCGTGTCGGTGAGGCTCGTGGCGTTCGTGCTGTATGCGAACTCGATCGAGTCCGCCCGGTCCGTCGCGCCGAGCCGCCATTGCTCGCCGACGTATGAAACGTCGAGCGTCGTGATGGTCGCGCCCGTGTCGTTGACGAAGCCGGCACCGTAAATCATGGAGAGGACATTGGATCGAATGCTTCCCAAAGCGCGGTCGGTGCCGCTCGTGGGGCCGAAACTATACGTGTCCGCCGTATTGCTCGTGCCGTTTCCGACGGAGTATGTGGTGTCCGCGCCGGTTCCGGTCTCCGAGAGAACGAACCCGGTCGGCAAGGTGCTCGAAGCGGCGGAATTGGAGAGGTCGTTGAAATTCTCCACTTCGCCATTCCCAAAGTGGCGACGGAGCGGCTCGTGGCGGCGGAGGCCGCGTTCAAAGCGAACAACGCGGCGACGGAAAGCAAAAGAGCGGCCGCGAGCGCGACTGCTATGGCTCGTCTCCTCGTGGCGAACATGCTTCCCGTCAAACTTTCCAAAGTACCCATCACGCGACCTCCATACCTTCGCTCATCACCACACCCACGCAAAAACCCGGCCATCCCATAGCCGGGTTCGTCCTTATGCCTCGCGACTCGCTAATGACCCCGCAAGTTCTTTGTCTTCGATCCCCGCTTCCCGTACGCACTTTCCGTCCTCCAAACGTCCCTTCCCAAGCCGGGGCTTTGTCCGCCTCGCGGCATGAATCTTTATGACTCGACAGAATATCCACGGGGGCGAGCGCGGGGTATCCCGCAAACGGGCGATCTTTCTCTGCCCTTTCCAGGTTAGAGACGCGAGGTTTAGAAGCTCTCCTCCCCGCATTTTCGACGGCTCGCGCCGTCCATCGAGTTCGCCATTAACAGGCATACCGCCCCACCCTTCCTCGATTTCCGTCGCACGGGACATGTCCATAGAAGGGACGCTAAAGGGCAGCGGAGGACGCCCGCATCCACCATGTGGCTATTTTCCGGTGTCCGGGCGGCTATTTTTTAGCTGTCAGCTTTCAGCAAAGGCTCGATGGACGGTCGGTGGTTTCATGGAAGGTCGCGGCTCATGGCGGCTCGCGGAGCGGCTCGTTATCTATGGAATGGGGCTTGACAAAGGTTCGCGGCCCACACCTGTCCGAAGACCATGCCCCGAGGAGCACGGCGAACCTGCGGATCGGAGCAAAAAGACAGAACCCACCGAGAAGTCCCGCCCAAAGAAAGACGCGCCGGAAAAGTTCCCCCGGCACGCCGCGATCATCCCCCCGCCGCCACGTCTATTCGCCGACGGTTTTTGCTGATGCCTGAAACCTGATGCCTGAAACCTTCTTTCACACCATCTTGCGAACCGCCTCCGCAATGTGCTTCGCGCTTATTCCCGCGAAGTCGAGGAGTTCTTCGGATTTGCCCGAACCCGGCATCTTATCCACCGCGAGATGCTCGAACCGGAGGTTTCCATTTCCGGCGAGCGCGGAGAGAACCGCTTCGCCGAGCCCGCCCTCCGGCCAGTGATCCTCGACCGCGACAACCCGCCCGTTCGTCGCCCGCGCCGCGTTCCGCAATCCCTCGGCGTCTATGGGCTTTATGGAGTATGCGTCTATGACACGAGCGGAGATGCCTTCGTTGCGAAGCGTCTCGGCGGCTTCGAGGGCTTCGCGGACGGTGATGCCCGCCGCGACGATTGTCACCGCGTCGTCATCCGAGGAACGAAGCGTTTTGCTTCCCCCGATGGGAAACTCCTCGTCGGCGGAATACACGACCGGGGTTCCGGGGCGGAGGGTTCGCATATAGCTTATGCCGCTCGTATCGGCCATCGCGGCTACGAGCTTCGCGGTCTGGTTCGCGTCGCATGGATGGAGGACGGTCGAGCCGTGGACGGAGCGCATCATGGCGATGTCTTCGAGCGCCATTTGCGAAGGCCCGTCCTCCCCGATGGAGACCCCCGCGTGCGAGCCGGAGAGCCGTATGTCGGCCCGGCTTATCGCCGCCATGCGGATGAAGTCATACGCCCGCGAGAGGAACGCCGCGAAGCTCGACGCGAACGGGACGTATCCTCGAACTTGCATACCGACGGCGGCGGCGACCATTTGCTGCTCGGCGATGTACATCTCGAAGTACCGCTCGGGATGCGCCTTCGCGAACTCCTCCGAATGCGTCGAGTTCGACACCTCCCCATCGAGCGCGACCACGTCTTTGCGAGCCGAGCCGAGCGCGGCGAGGGCTTCGCCGTACGCTTTCCGCGTCGCCACGGAGTCTCCCACGTCGTATGCCGGAAGGGAAAGCTCGCTCGTCACGCCGCCTTTCGGGGCGTGGGTGGAGGAGGGGTCGGGCTTCTCGATCTCGACGGTGATGTCCGCCCTTCCGCCGAGTTCTTCGATAGCGGCGTCTTCCTGATCCGGCTGTACGGGCTTGCCGTGAAGGCCATCCAAATCTTCGAGGAACGACACGCCCCGACCCTTCATCGTCTTCGCGATGATGAAGGTCGGGCCTTCGCTCTCCTCGGTGGCGGAGAGGGCCGCGTCTATTTGCTCGACATCATGGCCGTCTATTTGAACGGCGTTCCACCCGAACGACCGGGCCATCCCCTCATACACCTCGCCTTTGTGGCCGTGCATCGTCTCGCGCGTCTGTCCGAGGCGGTTCATATCCAAAATCGCGACGAGGTTCGAGAGATTGTAATGGGCGGCGTGCTCGAACGCCTCCCACATCGAACCCTCGGCCATCTCGGAGTCCCCGCAAAGAACCCACGTCCGGTACGAGGCATCCTCGAGCCTCTTCCCCGCCAACGCGACGCCGACGCCGATCGGGAGTCCCTGTCCGAGGGAGCCAGTCGCCACGTCCACCCACGGAATCTCCGGGGTGGGGTGTCCCTCGAAGCGGCTCCCGAACTGCCGGAAAGAAAGAAGCTCCTCGTCCGAAATCGCCCCGGCGGCCCGGTACATCGAATAAAGGAGCGGCGAAGCGTGGCCTTTGGAGAAAATAAGATGGTCATTGGCGGGGTTCTCTGGCGCGTCGAAATCATAGCGGAGGTGCTTCGCCATGAGGACGGCCATGAGGTCGGCGGCGGACATCGAGGAGGTCGGGTGTCCGGAGCCAGCCGCCCCGCTCGAACGAATCGAGTCTATCCGGAGTTGCTGCGCGAGGGCGCGCCATTGCTCGGCTCCGAGAACCGCCTGTCCCGTCTGCGAAGTCATATCGTTGAAACCTCCTCGTAAAAGTGCCATCCGGGTTTCATTTTACCCACTCCCCGACAAGGCTATCATTTTCGGGAGGGTCGAGGAAATGGAGGCACCGGAAAAAATACCGCTCCTTCATGCGAAAGAAAGACGGCTTTTTCGGGCGGCTACCCCTCCGACCACCGCCGGACGAGAGGCCCATCGCTTCCGAAGAGCGGGTCGGTATTCGGCAAAGGAACATTCCGTATATTTTCGAGGGCTTTCGGCCTTTCGTCCGGCTCCCCGGTGAGGAGATCCCATGATTGCCCTTCCGGGTACGCCCCGACGATGGTGAAATCCGCGCTCGACCCGGCGTTGAAATGCCCGACCCCCGCCGGGATGGCGACGATGTCCCCCGCTTCGACTTCCACCGTCTCGCCCGCCTCTCCGCCGAATGTGATCCTCGCCGATCCACCCACGACGGCGAGGACTTCGTGCGCCGTCGAGTGGTAATGGTGGTACGAGAAAACCCCGTTCACCCACGCGCCCGTCCATCCGTTTTCGGCGAGGAGTTTTTTGCACGCCAAAGGGTCGAGTTCGTCGTCTTCGAGAACTCCCGGATAGAGGAGGAGCGGAAGCTCCGGGTTGTTCGGGATCTTCCCATCGTCTTCGAAGAAGAGTTCTTTTGGCTCGATGTCTCGTGTCATGGATGCGTCATTGAATGGAGTTTTGTGAAAGTGTTTTCGCGTACTTCTCGCCCTTTTCGGTGAGGTCGAACCATATCCCCTCTCCGACGTCGGGGTCGCGGCCGAGTTCGTCCCATTCACGCTCGACGCGTTCCATCGTCTCGCCGGGCGTTTTCCGAAGAACCTCGAAAGAGCCTTCGCGGGTGGGGAATCCCGGGCGCATGAGTCCTTCTTCGAGCACGTCTCGGACGATTTCCAGAGACGCGGCGCGGACTTCGGAGCCGTCCGGTCGGGGGATTTCACCGCGTACGACGGCGGCTATCTCCCATATGCCGATCGAGTCGTCGAGACCTTCGATGAGGATTTCGGCTTTCGCCTTGCTTGTTTTGCGGGTGCGTCCCACCGTTTACTCCGTGAACTTGATCTTGTCTATTCGCACGCCGTCGATTGTAGCGTACACGTCTATCGTCGGTTCTCTTTTTCCTCTCGTCGAGACCGGACGAAAACCGACCCTCCCGATCTCCGGCAGTTCCACGGCTTCTCCAAAGTATCGGGCATCCTCCACCCGCCGACCCAAACCCGCAAGCTCCTCGAACATCTCCCGCGCCGCACTCGACCCGCCCGAGACGTTGCGAATCTCTTCTTTGCTTCCGCGCCGACCGACCGGCTGCCCTCCGGGAAACAAAATGGCTTTCGCTTTCGCATATGCCTCGTCGGATTCCCTTCCGGCCACGTCTCACCTCGACAAGCGGCGGTCGATGGGGATGATGATGAGCGTTGCGGCGAGGAGCGCGGCGCATATATAAAACGCCGCCGAGAACCCGGTCGCCGCGATGATGAACCCGAACATGAACGCGCCGAGTCCCGTCCCGAGGTCGAAGGCGACGTTCCACAATGTGCTTCCGAGTCCGTATTCCTTCTTCGAGACGCGCTCCATCGTGAGGAGGAGCGTGGAATTTTGGAGGAGTCCGAAGCCCGCCCCGAAGAGTACGGCTCCGAGGAGGAGAAGAAAGCCGTCCGCCGCCAAAGCCGCCACGCCGAGGGCCGCCGCAACGAGTCCGGGGAGGAGGAGAATACCCGGGTTCCCGCTCCGATCCGCATATCTCCCCGCCCACCATCGGAAGATGGTTACCGAGACGCCGAAAAAGAGAAGCGCGCCCGTCGCTGAGAAGAGTCCGGCTCCGGGTTTTGCGAGGGGGAGGAAAGTCAAAACGACCCCGGCGGCGATGGTCATGGAGCAAAAGAGGAGCATGACGCGGAGGAGCGGGCCTCGGGAGAGTCCGGCGAAGAAGCCCGCGCCGCGTTCCCGATCCGGCTCGGGCGCGGAGCGGATGGCGAGCGCGGAGACGACGCCGAACAATGGAACCGCCGCCCCGAGGACGAACACGACCGAGAAACCATAGTTCGCGACGATCCACAGTCCGAGAGCGTTGCCGAAGATGGTCGGCACGGTGATGGCGATGCCGAGAAGCCCGAGCGCCTCCCCCCTCCTCCCCGGCGGCGCGAGTTCCGCGAGGAGAGCGGCGAAGACGACCGTGACGACCCCGAAGCCGATGCCGCGCACCGTCGTGACGGCGAGAACCGATGAAACCGTCTCGGAGAAAACATAGAGAAAGGCCGGAACCCCGAGGAGCACGATGCCCGCCGCCAATGAACTCCGGTACCCGAAGCGGCGGAGTATGCGAGGCATTTGAATTTGCGCGAGAACCGTGGCGAACATGAACACGCCCGTCGTGGTTCCGGCACCCGTGCTTCCGCCCCCGATCCCACTCGTATAAAGCGGCACCACCGAAAGAAGCATCTGAAACCCGAACATCGAAGCGAACGCCGCTCCCGTGATGAGGAGGATCGCCGGCGTGAAAAGCGACGCCGATCCGGGGATTTCTGGCTCGTGTCTCTCCACAGCCGCTCACTTTACCCGCGAAAGCCCCGCTTTTCCCGAAAACTATATAGCCGTTCGGTAATCCACCGTCTTTATATTCTTCCAGCAATCGCATTTGACGCACAAAGGCTGGATATTCCCGATTCCGTTTCCTCCGCCCAAAGACAACGGAATGACATGATCCGGCGTGAGGGATACGTCCGTTTGTCCACACCGAAGACAAACGTTCCCGTACTCCCCACATAAAACACGGAATTCCTCGACCGTGAAATCCCCCTCGGCAAGAAACTTCCTCGTCCTCCGCCGCGCCAACTGCACGGCCAATTTCTCCGGGTATTTCTGTCGCCAGCGTTTCAGGTTGGAGTACAGAAAGTCTTTGCGCTTCTCCGTCTGATTGCGCTGACGCTCGTACTCGGCATAATGTTCTTTTTTGAGAGTGCGATTGGCTTTTATCTCGGCCTTTTTGCACTCCTTGCAGTAATTCAGATAGCCATCACGCATTTGCGGATGGCGATAGAAATCGCCGAGAACTTTTTGCTCACCACACCCTTTACAAATTTTGCAACTCATGCGTCAAAATGGAATGTCGTCGAAATCCTCTTCGTTAATGTCCACGTCTTCGCGATCCTGGCTGCCTTTTCCGCGCTGGCCGCCGCCGCTTTGACCGCCGCTTCGTTGGCCTCCACCGCCGTCGCCGCTTCCGTCGCCGGCGCGACCGAGGAATTGGACGTTATCGGCGACGACGTCCACCTTGTTTCGTTTCGAGCCGTCTTGCGCTTCCCATGAGCGGAATTGGAGTCGGCCTTCGACGAGGATGGGGTCGCCTTTCTTTTTGTAGTTGGCGATGGTTTCGCCGAGTTCGCGCCAGGCTGTGATGTCGAAGAAGTCCACTTCCTCGTTCTTCGAGCGCACGCGGTTGACGGCGAGTCCGAAGTCGCAAACCGGAATGCCGCCCCCGGTGAAGCGGAGTTCGGGGTCGCGGGTGAGGTTTCCGGCGAGAATCACACGATTGAAGCTAACCATGTTTCGTCCTTCCTTTGGGTAATCTTTCATTCAGTCTACAGAAACGCGGTCCCTTCTCCAAGAGGGAACATCCGATCAAGCCGATGGACGATTCACCCTGACGAGTCTCCCCGCAAGTGCGGGGTGGTCCACCAGTACTTCGTGTATCCGCCGCGCCTGTCGCTCGAACTCGGGGTCGAAGGTGCATACGACCACGCCCGCGTGCCGGGGACTCTCGTGGTGGAGACGGACGAAGTGCTTGCGATTGAGTGTGAAGACGGCTCGCTCGTCGTCGCGGGCGAAAGCGAGGACTTCCTCGTCGGGGATGGCGTGTCCGGCCTTGCCCGCATCGTGGGTGGTGAGTACGTCGTTGCCCATTGCGCGAAGCGCCTCGACGACGGGCAAGGGGAAGTTCTCGTTCGCGTAGAGGCGCGCCACCTTATCAGGCTTCTTCATTTTCCCGGATTTGAGCCTCGATCTCTTCGGGATGGGCGCGTGCGTAGGCCCACGCCTGGATGAGATCCCCGGCCCGAAGCGAAGGATAGCTCCGCAAAATGTCCGCCTCGGAGAGGCCGAGCCGCCTCGCCCGCTCCAAAATCCACACCGGTATGCGGGTGCGGACGACGCAAGGCTCGCCGCCCGAAACGCCGGACGCGCTCTCGATGCCGGGGAAATCCTCGTCCGCAAGCTCGCCCGCGACAAGCTGCAAAAGTCGCGCCTTCTCGTCGCGAGTCAGTGCCGGCAACAATCTCTCCACCTCGCCAAGAGCATCCATAAATTCCGTCCCCACAGTCTTCCGACCCGAACTTCCTCCCCTATCTTAACCCGCCCGACCGTCACGGATGCTGAACCTCGACCTTGACGTCCTTCTTGTCTATCGTGACGATGACGTCCCCATGAACGTCGTTTCGGAAAACCTTCGCCCCGGCCCGCCCGAGGCGTTCGAGCGTCTCCGGTGTCGGATGACCATACGAATTGTCCGCGCCGCATTGTATGACCGCGATCCTCGGCGGGAAGCGGCTCAAAAACAGCGGTGTCGTCGAGGTGTTCGAGCCATGGTGCCCGACTTTGAGAACCGTGAGCGGCCCCGTATACGGCCCCATCGCCATGTATTCCTCGGCATCCTTTTCGGTGTCTCCCGCGAGGAGGGCGCGAGCCATACCGTACGTCAATATGACACCCACGGAATTGTCGTTCGAGTTTTCGAAGAGACCCTCGCCGGAGGCGGGCGGCGGGTTTATGACATCCACGTCCACGCCACCCCATTCCATTCGCATCCCGGCGTGAACCTCCTCGAAGTTCGCGCCCTCGCTTTTCTCGTTCTGCGCGGCGCGGAGGAAGTTCGTATACGTCATGGTTTCCTTGGGGTAGCCGGAGACGTAAATATTCTCGACAGTGAAGGCATCGAGGACATCGGAAAGTCCGCCCGCGTGGTCGGCGTCGCCGCTTGTGGAGACCATGCCGTCGAGTTCGTCCACCCTCCGCGAGCGGAGGAAGTCCACGACGTTCGGCCCCTCCTCGGGGTTCCCGGCGTCGATGAGGTAATTTTCCCCTCCGGCTTGAATGAGGCTCGAATCCCCCTGCCCCACGTCTATGAAGCTGATCGTGAGCGCGCCCGGAGCCGGAGCGTAAACCCCGCCGCCCGAAGCCACACCGCCGAAAACCCCGCACGACGAAAGAAAAACGACGGCGAGCGGAACGAGGATCCATAAAACGAAACGGCTCTTCGGGTGCGGACTTCGGCCCACGGCGCGGACTCCAAGAATTCGTAACGAACGTCTCTTTTTTCAGTTTGCCGTATTCGGGAGCGGGTGGCAAGGGTTGGAAAAGCGCGAATCGGGGGTCGGGAGTCGCAAATCGAGGAATACGACTCATTTTTCGCGGGGCTATGGTGTTTGGTTGGCTTTGGGTTTCTGCCGTGACATGGGGCGGAATTGTTCGCTTTTTCCTTCTTTGAGCAAAGTTCCGTCGTCGGCGCTGTGAAGCCGCCATCTCCCGCCTTCGTCGTAAAGAACCCTCCCCGAGTCGGGGTAATGGATTATGTCTCGCGCCATCCGGGTGCCGAAGATGAGGTATGAGCATGGCTCCTCCGAGCGGTTCACGACTTGATGGGCGTTCGCCTCGCCCGCCAGCCAGCAAGCCGCGTCGCCGGGATGGAGCGAGTGCGGGCCATCGTCCTCGATCACGGTCGCCTCGCCCGAAATCACATAGAGGAACTCATCCTCCTCTTCATGGTAATGCCGATTCGAGGATATCGCCCCCGGCTGCAAAATCTCGACATACGCGCCGAACTGGGTCAACCCGCCCGCGTCGGAATATTGCAACTGCTCCAACTCTCCCCCGTCCATCCGCTCCGATGGCGCATGATCCTTGCGAATTATCATCTCGACGAACCCCCGCGCATCCGAAGTAATTTTCGGCGAAGCGGCCTCACGAATCGCGGTTTTCGGGGGTGAGCTTGTCTATCCACTGGTCGGCTTCCTGGCGGGTGAGCTCGGAGATGGATTTGCCGAGGTGGTTCTCCATCCTTTGCACGCCGTCGTCGCCCCTCGCCTCGACGAGGAGGGTTTTGAGGAGGTTCACCTGGCTCTTCCCCGCTTTTTGCCCCTTCGAGCGGGACGCCCCCGACTGATTCCCATCGCTTCCGTTCGATTCCGATGGCTCCTCGGCGGGGCGCGGCTTTTGCTCGCGAGTCGCTTCCTGCTTCACTTCGCGCACGGGGGAGGGACGGCTCCGTCCGCCGTCGGAGGGCGGAGACTGCGGCGCTTCATCGCCATCGGAGAGTTCTTCGAGAGCCGTCGCGCCGACGTTCACCGCGTCGCGGAGGGCGCGGGCCTTCGCACGAGTTTCGGCCATGCGGATGATGTGCGGGGCGATCGCCCGCCCGACGTTCGCCGGACTCGCGTCGCCGATACCGGAGAAAATACGTCCGTCCTCCATCTCGACCGTCGCCTTTATGACGGCCATATTTCCGTTCGACTCGTCCGGAACTTGGAGGAGTTCGGTGTCTATGCCTTTCAATCCGCGAGTGTGTGCCTCGTCCAAAAGGCCCGCAAAAAGGACATATTGCTTTCCTTGCCTCGTGATAAGAAATTCGTCTCTCATGCTCTTTGCTTCGCCTCCATCTCGCGGTAGTCTTCGCCTTCGAGTGAGATCCAGTCGCACATCTCGATGATCCGGCTCGCCGTCCTCGCGCCTAATTGCGCCGCGAGATCCTTCGGCCCGACGTTGGATGTGAACAGCGTCGGGAGTTCCTCGCGGTATCGATGGTTGACGATGACGAAGATCCTCTCCCTGACCCACTCGCTCGCCCGCTCGGCCCCGAGGTCGTCGAGAAGAAGGAACTCGGCGTTCCGCACAGCGTCCATCCACTCGTCAATGTTCCGCCCCGGAACATTGTACGCCTCACGGATATTGTCGAGAAGCTCCGGCACGGTCACGAAGAGGGACGGCACGCGCTTCCTTTGAATAAGCTCGTGCATCACCGCGCACGCGAGATGGGTGTTGTGTTCCCAAAAAAGCGTCAAGAATGTGTGGTGTTCGGGAACTTCGATGGCTACGGTCGGCTCGACTCCGGCGCGGCGAACCCCGATCACCGTCTCCCAGTGGGTGCCTTCCGGGCTGTTTTGGAGGCGCCATCTCTCGCGTTTCTTTCCATTCTCGACGATTCCCGTCGCGACATCGCGGGCCGCTTCGACGGCTTTCTCCTTGCCGAAGATCCCCACCTCGTCGGCGAAGGCCGCCACTTGCCGGGCATCGTTTATATTGAGGCACCATGCATTTATGTTCTTCCTCTTTTTCACGCAGGCTGTGACGCCGAGTTTGACGAGGAGTTCTTGTATGTCCCGAACCAAACCTTCGGAGGCGGAGCAAAAACCGATCTCGACCCGCCCGAGCCTCGTGAGCTTCGGCCCCCGGCTGTACGCCCATCCATCCGTCGCATAAAGCCGGGAGAGGAATAAAACTAATTGATCGCGCGCCAACCCGAAGACGGCCTCGGGAATCCTTTTTTCACGCGAATGCATTCCCGCCAGCCCGTGCCGCTTGAGAACCTCGGCCATCCGGTTGAACCGGTGCGTGGCCACACCCGTGGGCGACCGGGATTCGCTCGCCCGGCTCTCGGTGCCGACGATCCGGTAATCCACGCCGTGGTGCGGTATGAGCCTCGCCCCGAGGCGCTCCACTATGTACCGCATCTCTTCGAGTTGCGCTCCGGGAAGCTGGCTGAACCTCGTCGTGGATTGAGTGAGTCCGCCGTCGCCGATCATGTACGCGAGGAGCTTTATCTCGTCCTCCGGCAAACGCCTCTCGTCGCCGAAGGCGGGCAAAGCATCGGAGGCGGCTATGGCTTGTCCCGGCGTTATCGAGGAGATGGGACGCCAGCCACATGGGTCTATCTCCTTGTTTCGGCGGCGCTTCTTCGGTGATTCGCCGACGTAAAGAGGATGCTCGGCGTTTCTCACGACCCTCTTCCCCGTCTCCGTCTCAATCTCCCACACAGGCTCCACCGCATTCCACTCGGCCCTCGCCTTCACTGCGACGGGTTTTTCATCAACGAGGGTGAGAAGCTCGAATTCTCGCCCCACGAGATCGCTCGCCCTCACTCTCCGCCCATCGGCGAGATGCAAACTCTCGGAAGCGGCCACGCATTTCCCCGTTCCGACGTCTCCGCAGAAATACATGCCGCGCCCCGAATCGCGGTTCTCCTCCCAGTTTTTGAGATACGCCTCGACCTTCTCCATCGCCTTCGCCGCCGACGGCCCCGTGTACGGCTTGAAAGAGGAAAGCGTGTGGTTCTTCATCCGCTTCGAGAGGCCGCTTCTTTCTCTCAGAGTTTCGACGCGGGATTCGCGGCGGTTTCTTTCCCATTCACGCTGCTCGTCCTTCTTCTCGCATTCGGGGGTGCATGGGAGATAGTCCCACTCTCCCTGTTTTCCGTACTTTCTTTGCAAAGCGGGCGGGAACTCGACCCATTGCGCTTCGAGGTCGGCTCCGCAATGCGGGCAAACCTGGTCGTCGAGGCGGAGCGCCTTCGCCGACTGCTTTTTCCTATTCGCCGAAGAGCCACTCATAGCCTTCCCGGCGTCTGGCAGCAGACCGTCTATACGCTCCATCGTTCCCACCCCCCTCCGCCAATTTCAACGCCCCGCCCTTCACCGCGCCGCTTTGCTCGACGAGGCGGAGGCTGCGATCCTTCTCGAAAAGCTCCACGTCGGCGACCGTCTTCACGCCGCGCTCGACCCATTTTTCGAGGATCGCCCGCACGTACCCGACTTGCCGGGCGTCGCGCTCGCTCGCGATGCGAAGCGCCTCCCTCACCACGTCCGGCTCCACGCCGTCGCGCCCGCAATATCCATTCAAAAACTCGATGATGTGCGGAGCGGGCAAAGTCCCCATAAAATTGAAATAGTCGTCGGCGGAGATTCCCTCCGGCTCGGCCTTCACAATTTCTATCTCACGCGCCGGAAGCGAAACCTCCGCCGCCTCGATTGCCTCCGGCTCATCCCGAACCTCCGAAACCTCGGCCTCCATCCGGCCCTCGGCCATCGAAGGCGGATGCTCGGAGACTTCCAGCCAGCCATCGCGCTCGGCGACGAATCCGAAGTGAAGCAAAGCCTCGAAAGACCGTTCCACGTTCTCCGGCGTGCATCGGAGGAGTTCGGCGAGTTCGGCGGCATCGGCGTCGTCGCAGCCGATGTCGGGGAGGATGCGGAGGAGTTCATAAAGGGCGACGGCCTCGGCCCCGAGGTGGGGCATCCACCGAACAAAAAGGCGGGCGCGTTCGCCGCGCGATCCCCGCTCCCCCGGAGGTGTGAACTTGAGCCTCTTCATCATATGCGCTCAGTATAGTAGCCGAGCCGCCCGCTCTCCACGGTGGATGTCCGAAAAAGAAAAACGATCCATTCGTACTCGTCGTACAATTCGGACAAACTCACGGTCGGCGAGGAGGGTACGAGGATGGACGTTACGCGCATTGGGGCGAGTGAGGCTCGGGGGAGTTTTCCGGAGATCGTCAACCGGGTCGCCTATGGCGGCGAGCGGGTGGTCGTCGAGAGGCGGGGCAAAAAGCTGGCGGCGGTGGTTTCCATGGAGGATCTCCGTTTACTCGAAAGTTTGGCCGCGAAAGAAGAAGATCGCATAGACACCGAAGAGTCGCGCAAAAATCTCGCGGACGAAGAGCGCGTCCCGTGGCGAGAAATAAAGGAAGGACGCGGCCTTTGAGCGGAGGTCGGTGTGGCATACGAAATAGAGTTCACCCGAGCCGCGCTCAAATACTTTGATCGGCTTCGGGGAAGTGACCTCCGCCGCATCTCCGAAGCGATCGGTCGTCTGGAGGAAAACCCGAACCCCGTCTCCTCGCGCCGCATCTCCGGCTCGGACGGCCTCCTCCGAATACGAGTCGGAGATTATCGGATCGTATACCGTATCGAAGAAAACTCCGTCGTCGTGATCGCCCGCATCGGCCACCGTCGGGAAGTGTATCGGGGACTATGAGCACCGCGAAAAAGAAAACCCCGGCCTATGGAAAGACCGGGGTCGGGTTCGGTTTCACGTTGTTTCACGTTATTACTATTGCTGTTCGGCTTCCTGCAAAATTTGCTGGAACTCGGGGCTGTTCATAATGGCGGCCCCCGCGAGGACGGTGAGCAATATCCCGATCGCTATCGCGAGTACGCTCAGGATTATCGCGGCGATGCCCAGTCCGCGAGAACCCTTCACGAGCGCGACTATGCCGAGGATCAAACCCGGAAGCGCGAGTATGAGGTTCAAAATCCCGAATATGGAACCGAGCAACGCGAGAATGCCGAATATGAGCGCCGCTATCCCCCACCCGCGCCCTCGGTTCGTGTTTTCCTCGTGGACTCGCCCATGCCCGGCATCCGCCCGATCCCGGTCGCTCGCCATCCGATCGGAGCCTCCGTGGCCGACATCTCCGCGACCCGTGTCCGTGCGGTCCGCGTCTCCTCGATCCCGCTCCAGTCGATCCGGGTCGCGATCCATGCCCCCGCCTCCGGAGCTTCCGGTGTCCCTCCCGAGCCTTTCGCGGTCGTTCGGGTCTCCTCTGTCGGTCATACGGCCTCGCTTTCGTCGTTCGTCCTTATCATTGTGCGTGTGTACCCCGAGAAAAGCTATGCGACACGCTTATTCACGCGGCGTGAAACTCTCCATGCCGGGGACGAAACCCTGGCTGGCGGCAAGCCCGAAGAACATCGCGAGGACGCACAGTAAAACCGCCGCCGTCCCGAGCCGCCTCGCACCGAGGGTGTATCCGGCGATTCCCAAAACTATCCCGAATCCGCCGAGCGCGATGGAAGCCCCGTTGCCAATGAAAGGAACCACGAACCCAACGATGGCGAGGAGAATGCCGCCCCCCGACGACACCGCCCCGGCGGTTCGCTTCATGCCTCGCCTCGCGGCCCCGCCGCTGTCGTTCGCCACACGAACCTCCCTGTGAATTGGCGTCCCCCGAAGACATACCCATATCCCGAAGACCGTCAATCATTCGTAAAAAGGCTGCGGTCGCCGAAAGAGCGCGGCGTGGGAAAACGAGCGATTCGCCTCTGCGAACTAAAAGAGATTCTGGCTCGCGGAGAGCCCGACGAAAAGAGCGGCTATGCAAAGCATTATCGCCGCGCCGCCCCATCCCCGCGACCCGAGCAAATATCCGGCGACCCCGAGCGAAACCCCGAGCACGCCGGAGGCGATGCTCACCCCGCCGATGGAGAAAGCCGTCGCCGCCCCGACGGCGGCGAGGACGCACCCCGCGACGCCGAGCATCCTCCCGGCGCCGCGCCGCGCGTTGCGGCGGATATTCGATTCCTTGTCGGTCGAGCGAGCGTCCATCATTTAATCGTAGGTTAACATGACCATGCAATCCGTCGCCACATTCCGCGCGGACGACGCGCCCCGCCATCATATGCGATCGTCGGTATAATGCCCTTCTTGTGAGATTCGAGAGAAATTCAAAAAGAACGAGCGAAGTCTTCCTCCCAGACGACTCCCCCCGCCCGGTGTACGCTCCGATCCTCGCCGAGATGGCGGAGATCGGCCCGAAAAACTGGCTCGCGAAAAAGGAAGAAGCGCACTCCCTCCTCCTCGATGAACAGTATTCCTTCGGCATAAAGTCCGGCGACAAAACCCACCCCACCGACTGGATGCCCCGAATAGTCCCCGCCTCGGAGTGGAACCGCCTCACCCGCGCCCTCACGCAACGCCTCCGAGCTATAAACCAATTCCTCGTCCACCTCGAAGCGGGCAAAGAGGAAGTCGTCCCGAAGTCGGTCGTCGAGTCGAGCATCCTTTACGACGTGAACACCCCGAACCGCTTCGGAGCCGTCCCTGTGCGGCAAGTCGCTTTCGACGTCGTCGCCGTCGAGAGCGAGAAGTCCGGGCAAACCGGAGGATGGGAATACCTCGTCCTCGAAGAGAACGCGAAGATGCCCGTCGGCCTCGCCGCCATGACGAGGCGAAGGCGGATGTCACGCGAAGTATTTCTCCCGGAGTCGTATGGAAACCTCCCCGTCCTTTCCCTCGACGGGTGGCTACCGCGACTCGGGGACTCGCTCCGGGCCGCATCCCCGAAAGGGAAGGAGGCCACGCTCGCCGTCGTGTCGAGCGGGCCGACGGACCAGTTTTATCTCGACCACCACATATACGCTCACGAAATGGACGCCATCCTCGCCGAGACGAAGGAGCTTTCCATAGGCGGCGACGGATACCTCGTCCACGGTCCGACGGGGCGGCGGATCGACGTGATATACGAGCGGGTGGACGAGGACACGCTTTACGCCGAGGTTCCCGGCCTCCTCGAATGCCACGTCGAGGGGAAGGTGCATGTTCTCTTCGCGCCGAACTCGGAGATCGTGGACGACAAAGGCGTGTATGCCTTCATACCGGAGATGGTGCGGCATTATCTCGGGGAGGAGCCGCTCATCGAGAACGCCCGGACGTGGTCGCTCGCCATCGAGGAGGATTATGAGTATGTGATGGCGAACTTCGAGGATCTCGTGGTGAAGAGTCGAGGCGGGTACGGAGGGAAAGAGGTCATGATCGGGCCGGAGTCGAGCCGCGAGAAGATCGCGGACTTCCGCCGGACGGTCGAGGCGAACCCCGTCGAGTACATCGCGCAGCCGACGATAGATTTTTCGACGCACGTCGTGTGCGAGGTCGAGGATGGCGAGTTCGTCCTCAAAGACTCGTATGCGGATTACCGGATGCTCGCGCTTTCGCCGAAGGCGGACGACCCGGATAAAATAGAGATCGTGCCGGGTTCGCTCACTCGCGTGGCGGCTCCGGGGAGCCATCTCGTGAACATATCGAGCGGCGGGAAGATGAAGGACACGTGGGTTCTCGCGGAATGACACCGAACCCGGTCGAACGACTCCGGGCGCGCGGATTCGTGGGGAGCGCCCCTTCGTAAGGTCGTGAATCTTATTTCCCGGTTCGCGAAGCGAACTCACGATTTCACGCACAAACAGCGATAAATAATAAACTGAGGTACTTACAAACAAGGAGACGGGAGTGATCGGGAGATGGAAGCCGAGCGGCGGGAGTTTTCTTACGGGGATGTGATCCGGGACTCGTTCCGGATTTCGTGGCGAAATAAGTTTTTGTGGTTTTTCGGCTTCTTCGCGGCGGGCGGGGCGACGAACATCTCCTCGAACTTCTCGAACGTCCCGACGAACTTCGGCGGCGGACTTCCGCCGTGGGTCGAAAACAACCTCACAGCGATCATCGTCTTCGCCGCCGTCCTCGCGGTCGTCCTCATACTCGCCCTCGTCTTCCTTTATCTCGTCTCGGTGGGCGGCCTCACGGGGAGCGTAGCCGCGATAAGCCGGGGCGAAGAGCGGCGGTTCGGCTCGACGTTCCGGGCGGGGATGTCGAGTCTTTGGCGGGTGCTCGGACAGATTATTTTACTCTTTTTGATCGGACTCGGACTCACGATCGCCATATTCCTCGTCGCCGGGCTTCCGATACTTCTCACCTTCCTCCTCACGGATTCGACGACGGCCCGGATCGTGGTGGGGATTTTGTTCGGGCTTTTCGGGGTTCTCCTCCTCATCGCGGTGTTCGTTCCGTTTGCGATCATCGGCCAGTACGCTCTCCGCGCGCTCGTCATCGACGGCTCGGGCGTCGCCGGGGGCATTCGCGAGGGGTACGACCTCTTCCGGCGGAACATCGGGAAGAGCCTCCTTTTGTGGCTCATAAACGTGGGGCTTTCCATCGGGGTGGGTATCGTGACGTTCCTCGTGACGCTTCTCCTCGGACTCGTCCTTTTCCTTCCGGCGATTTTGCTCGGCATCTCGGAGGAGACGACGGGGGCGATCGTGGCCGGGGTATTCGGGGCGATACTCCTCCTCCCCATCCTCGTCCTCCTCGGGGCAGCGACAGGGACGTTCTTCCACGCATTTTGGACGATCTCATACCTCCGCCTCACCGGACGAGTCTCCGCCCCGGAGCCGAACCTCGAATAAAGAAGAGTGGCGAACCGGGCTTCGGGTTTCAGGTTTCAGGTTTCAAGTAAAAACTCGCGGACGGCGTCGCTTCCTTTCGAAGCGACACACACGCGGAGGGCGCATCGTAAACGTGGCTCCGAGAAGCGAAACGCCCGGCGGAGTTCGTGCCTCCGCCGGACGTTTTCCTGAAACCCGATGCCTACGACACCACCAAATTCACGAGCCGGCCCGGCACGTAAATAGCCTTCCGAATCTTTTTGCCGTCCATTTGCGCCCGGACGTTCTCGCTTGCGAGGGCGAGTTCTTTGGCGGCTTCCTCTTCGATGTCGGCGGGAGCTTCGATGCGGTCGCGGACTTTGCCGTTGACTTGAACGATGAGAGTTATGGTCTCCTCGAAGATGGCCGCTTCGTCCCACTCCGGCCAACTTTGGAGATGCACGGATTTTTCCTCGCCGAGTTCGTTCCATATCTCCTCGGCGTGGTGCGGGGCGAAGGGCGCGAGGACGAGAGCGAAGTTATGGAGCGCGGCGTCCCACTCCTTCTCCCCCACTTTGCCTTTTATGGCGAGGAGGAAGTTCGTTTGCTCCATGAGGGCGGCGATGGAGGTGTTGAAACGAAAAGCCTCGATGTCCCCGGTGAGCTTTTTAATCAGGCGGTTCGTCCGGCGGTCGAGTTCCGAAGGGTCGGCCTCGGCGCTCGTCGGTTCACCGGAGACGAGCGTGGTCGTCCTTCTCAGCCACCTCGCGACGCCTTCGATGCCGCCTCCGTCCCACGGGCCGCCCTCGTTCCACGGGCCGATGAACATGAGATACGAGCGGAGGACGTCCGAGCCGTATTTGTCCACGTAATCTTGCGGGTTCACCACGTTCCCCCGGCTTTTGGACATCCGGTTCCCGTCGGGGCCGAGGATGATGCCTTGATTGAAAAGCCTCTCCATCGGCTCGTCGAAGTCCACAAGGCCGAGGTCGCGCATGACCTTCGTGAAGAAGCGCGTGTAAAGGAGGTGCATCACCGCGTGCTCGACGCCGCCCGTGTATTGATCCACCGGAAGCCACTTCTTTCCGCGCTCCGGATCGAACGGCGCGTCGTCATAGTGCGGCGAGAGATACCGATATTGGTACCACGACGAATCCATGAACGTGTCCATCGTGTCCGTGTCGCGCTCGGCGGGGCCACCGCACTTCGGACACGTCGTGTTCCGGAACTCCGGGTCGAGCTTGAGCGGCGACTCGCCCGTCGGCATGAACTCGGCCTCGTCCGGGAGAAGCACCGGAAGGTCTTCCTCCGGCACCGCGACCGGGCCGCAATCCGGGCAATGGATTATGGGGATCGGGGTTCCCCAATACCGTTGGCGAGATATGAGCCAGTCTCGAATACGGTACGTCACCGTCGCACGGCCTTTCCCTTCCGCTTCGAGATGGCGCGTCATCCGCTCCTTCGCCTCCTCGACTTCGAGGCCGTCGAGGAAGCCGCTGTTCATCGCCAAGCCCTCGCCGACATATGCCTTCCCGTCGAAGTCTTCGGGCGGCTTCACGGTTCGGATTATGGGGAGATCGTACTTCTCGGCGAACTCCCAGTCGCGCTCGTCTTGTCCGGGGACGGCCATTATGGCACCCGTCCCGTATCCCATGAGGACGTAGTCGGCGATGTATACGGGGATACTCGCTCCGTTCGCCGGGTTTGTGGCATATGCTCCGGTGAACGCGCCGGACTTTTCGCGGGTTACGTCGGTCCGGTCGATCTCGGACATGCGGGAGGCGCGTTCGACGTACGCCTCGACTTCGGGTCTTTGCTCGTCGGTGGTGATCTCCGCGACGGCGGGATGCTCGGACGACATGACGAAGAAGGTGGCTCCGAAGAGGGTGTCCGGGCGCGTGGTGAATACTTCGATGTCGCCGAAGTTTTCGATGACGAATTTTATCTCGGCTCCTTCGGAGCGGCCGATCCAGTTTTTCTGGAGCGTCTCGACGCGCTCGGGCCAGTCGAGGTTCGAGAAGTCGAGGAGCTCCTCGACGTAGTCGGTGATGCGGAAGAGCCATTGCGGGAGGTTCTTCTTTATGACGGGAGTTCCGCACCGCTCGCACACCCGATCCGGCCCGACGACTTGCTCGCGGGCGAGGGTCGTGTTGTCCCTCGGACACCAATCCACCGGGGCTTCCTTCCGGTACGCAAGCCCCTTCTCGAAGAACTTGACGAAGAACCATTGGTTCCATTTGTAGTATTCCGGGTCGCACGAGACGACTTCGGCGTCGAAGTCGAACATCGTCCCCATCTGGCGGAGTTGGCCGCGCATGTTTTCGATGTTCGCGTACGTCCAATCGTGGGGGTGTATGCCCCTTTGTATGGCCGCGTTCTCGGCGGGGAGTCCGAAGGCGTCGAAGCCTATGGGGAAGAAGACGCGGTATCCGCGCATACGCATATACCTCGCCCGCGTGTCGGAGGGGGTCATCGCGTACCAGTGTCCGACGTGGAGGTCGCCGGATGGGTACGGGAGCATGGTGAGAGCGTAATGCTTTCGCTTGTCCGGGTCTTCGTCGGTTTTATAGAGATCTGTCTCGGCCCACCGCGCCTGCCAGCGGGCTTCGAGTTCGCTCGGTTTGTATGCTTTCGGCTTCGCTTCTTTTCTAACGGAGGTATCGCTCACGCCCGGTCTCCCTCTGGAAATTCGTTGCTCGGGTGGAAAAGTCAGGTTGAGGCGCGGAGTTTTATAGTCGCCGAGAAATATTTCGGCCCGTGTTACGGTTCGCGCTCATGTGCGTATCATACCATCGTTGGTCGCTCCCTTCGGTCGCTCCGGTTCTTGGTTAGGGATTTGTGGTTATTGGTTTTGTATTTGCCAACAACCAATAACCACAAACCAAGAACCGGAGCGAAGCGACCCTAAAATGCGAGTTCGACGAAGCCCGTTTCGTCGGAGAAGAACGCGGCGTCCCCGAGTTCGAGGGTGAAGTCGGCGGCGTCGGGGGCGACGGTGAAGATGGCCGTGCCTTCTCGGCTCACGCCTGGGTTGACTTGTTCGAGGAAGATCATGCGACTCGGGTCAATGTACTCGAAGGCCGCCGGATCGGCCTCGGATCTCCGCCCCTCCCCGTCCACGAGGGCCATCGAAACCGTGTCGAGAGTCAAAGCCTCCGCCGAATTGTTCGTGAACGTGAAGTCTATGATGACGAAGTTTCCTTGCTGGTTCTCTCCGAACTCCCCGAATTGCG
>JACCWD010000125.1 GCA_013697825.1 Rubrobacter sp. | reverse complement strand
ATCTTGAGCGTAGTGGCGAGCGTCGTCCTGACGGTTGGAGTCAACCTCGTGCTGGTCTTGCTTTAGGATTTGGGATCGACGCTTAAAGTTCGCGCAGGACGTATCGCCCGGAGAGGAGAAGCCAATGTTTCGCAGAGGACAAAACGGCAGTCGGGGGTGCTGCGTGGCCATACCCGTCGGGTGCCTCATGGCGGTAATGGCCGTGCTGCTGCTCTCCGGGGCGACCGCAGCGGCGTTGCTCTGAGAGAAGAAGACTCTGACTCGAAACGAGCGTCGCTTATTTCGCGCTCACCCCGACCACCGCATAGAGCGGATCGGAGAAGAATCCCCTCGGGCTTCGGTCGAGGCTTCGTATATCGTCGAAGCACCCGGCCTCTCGGAGATAATCCTCGACGAGGCGCATACGACCCGCGTCGCCGTGCGAATGCCACCCCGACACCGCCTTTGTCGGGAAGCACCGATTCGAGAATGAAATAACCACCGGAGACTCCGGTTTCAAAACACGCCCGACCTCTCGGAGGACTTCGACGGGCTTCGTCAAATAGTCTACCGAGACGCATATACCGCATCCATCGAATTCGGAACTTCCGTACGGGAGGGTCGGCTTCTCGTTCAAATTCCAGACCACGAAGTCGTCGAGGCGGGGATTGTTTTCGAGTTCCTCGGCGTTCATTCCGAGGCCGGAGACTCGGGAGTATTCGGCCTCTTCGGGGAGGTGGCTCACCCAGCTTGACATGAGGTCGAGGATGGCTCCGCTGGGCGGGAAGAATTCCCGGTAAAGTTCGGTGACGGCGGCGATGGCTTTGTCATCTATGTGGGTTACGAAGCGCGGGGTGCGGTAAAAATCCTCGTCGGGGGACTCGTCGCTGCGGCGGAAGGCGTCCGGTGTGAACGGGTTTTCTTTCATGGTGTGAAGGTACCTTCTTTCGAACGATTCTCCGTGATGGCGGCCACTTTCTTCGTGTACCCTTTTCGCATGGAATATATGAGCGAGTCGAATGGAAATATGGAACCTCGCGCCGGAAAGCCGGGAGCGCATCTCATGGAGGAGCTCGAATGGGTGCATAACGCCATCCGGCACGACCTCCGGGTGTGCGGGGATTTGGCGGAGGCGGTCGCTTTCGGGGCGGACGCCGGGCGCGTCGCCGAGGAGGTGGAGAGCCTCAAAAACGAGAGCGTGCTTTGGCGGATTCGGGTGAGCTGCCTCACGTATTGCCGCTTCGTGCATCTCCATCATTGGAACGAGGACGTGAACATCTTCCCCGGGCTTCGGCGCTCGAACCCCGCGCTCTCTCCCGTGGTGGATCGCCTCGAAGCCGACCACCGAAAAGTCTCCGACCTCCTCGACGAAGTGGAGGAGTCCGCCCGAACCCTCGCCGCCTCCGACGAGGCGAATGCCCGAACCCGCCTCGCCTCCGCTCTCGAAGGTCTCGGGGCGCACCTCCTCGAACACCTCGCCTTCGAGGAGGAGGCCATCGCGCCGACCGTCCTCGAATGGGAGGGATGGCCGACGCGATGAGCATCGCCGAAAGCTCCGCCGAACACACCGGAAGGCACTTCACCGTCGCCGTCTTCGTCGTGCATGATGGAAAAATCCTCCTCCATTTCCACCGGAAGCTCCGCATGTGGCTCCCGCCCGGCGGCCACATCGAAAAGGACGAATTGCCGGATGACGCCGCCGTCCGGGAGGTTTTCGAAGAAGCGGGAATCGAAGTCGAGCTCATGGGGGAGAGAAGAACGGATGTGGCCGAACCGCGTCAATTGTTTCGTCCGGCGGGAATACAACTCGAAGACATCGGCCCGAACCACGAGCACATCGACCTCATATACTTCGCCGTCCCGAAAAACTCCACCGCCCTTCGCGAAGAGTTCGACGGGGACATGACGGGATGGTACGCGCCGCATGAATGGGAAAGTATGAACGTGAACGCGGAGGTTCGGGGGTGGTGTGAGCGGGCCATCGCCGCGCTCGGGGGAAATCCACCCGGATAATTTACGAAGCGTCCGTCGGGATGCGGGGCGCCTTCGGAAAGACCGGGAGTGGGGAGTCGGGTGGTTCTCGACGTTCTCCTCGCGGATACTTCCGCGTCTCTCCCGAGAGGCTCGTGCCGAAATCGAACGGTGCGACGAGTTCCGCCCCGCGCCTTTTCCGACTCTCGAAGCGAGCGGAGCGACCTCCCGACTCCCGATATTCACGAGCGACGCGACTTCCCGGCCGGCAAAGGGGTCTCGTGAATTATCCGGGTTGGCGCCCGAGCCTTCGGAGGAGGTTCGCTTTCACCCTCGGCCATTCGTCGTCGATGACGCTGTAATAAGCGGAGTCGCGCTTCCCGCCACCGTGGACGACCATGTGGTTTCGGAGGATGCCCTCGAATGTCGCGGGGATGGCTTCCATCGCTTTTCTCGAACGTTCGTTTCGGTGATCGGTTTTGAATTCGACGCGGCGGCATCCGAAGGTTTCGAAAGCGTGGGTGAGCATGAGGAGCTTCGCCTCGACATTCGCGCCCGTCTTCCAGAAATCCGGGGAGATCCACGTCCACCCGATCTCCACCGAGAGATGCTCCGGCCGCAAAGCGAGGAAGCTCTTGCTCCCGAGGGGCTTCCCGCTCTTCGCGTCGAGCGTGGCGAACGGAACTCGAAGTCCCGCTTTCTTTTCTTCGAGCGCGAGGTTCACCCATGCGTGGAAAGCCTCGCGGCTCTCGCCGGAGTCCGGGGGCATCCACCGCCATATACGCTCGTCGCGGGCGACCGCGAAGAGGGGTTCTTCGTGGCGGCGTTCGAGCGGTTCGAGGACGACGACGGAGCCTTCGAGGCGTTTCGAGATGTTCGGGAAGTGGATGGTTATGGCTCCCTTCGGTCGCAGTTCTCGGTTCTCGGCAAAAACCGGAAACCGAGAACTGAAAACCGAGAACCGGGGCGAAGCGACCTCACCTATTCAACGTCCCGGCGTGGTGCCGGATGTGATCCTCCATGAACGTCGAGATGAAGTAATAATCGTGGCCGTATCCTTCGTGGCGGCGGAGGGTCAATGGCTGGCTGGACTCTTCGCACGCCTTCTCGAACGCCTCGGGGGAAAGCTGCTCGCCGAGGAACTCGTCGTCCTCGCCTTGATCTATGAGGATGTGGTGTTCGAGCGGCTTTGCGCGGACGATCTCGGTCGCGTCATGGTCTTTCCACTCGGACTCATCGGCGAGGTATCCGGAGAACGCCTTTTCGCCCCACGGAACTTCGGTGGGGTTGCAAATCGGGGCGAAGGCGGAGACGGATTTGTATTGATCGGGGTTTTTGAGCGCGAGCGTCAATGCGCCATGTCCGCCCATCGAATGGCCGAAGACTCCTTGCCTGTCGAGGTTGGCCGGGAAGTTCGCGGCGATGGTTTCGGGGAGTTCGCGGACGATGTGCGAGTACATGTTGTAATTTTCGCTCCACGGCTCCTTCGTCGCGTCGATGTAAAAACCCGCGCCCGTGCCGAAGTCGTAGTCGTCGTCCTCGCCGGGGTTCCCGACGTCCCTCGGGGACGTGTCCGGGGAGACGAGGATGAGGCCGTTCTCGGCGGCGTATCTTTGCGCCCCGGCTTTTATTTGGAAAGTTTCTTCCGTGCACGTCAGTCCGGCGAGGTAATAAAGGACGGGAACGGGGCCGTCCTCGGCGGCGGGCGGCGTGTATACGGAGAAGTTCATCGTGGTTACGGTCGCTTCGGACTCGTGGCTATGGAAGCTCACGGCGCCTCCGAAGCACTTTTTCGTGTCCGTGGTTTCGATGGAGGTGTGCGCCATTTAGTAAAGCACCACGCTTCGGATGGACTCGCCTTTGTGCATGAGGTCGAAGGCGTCGTTTATGTCTTCGAGGCCCATGGTGTGGGTGATGAGCGGATCTATCTCTATTTTACCGTCCATGTACCAGTCCACTATTTGCGGCACGTCCGTGCGGCCTCTCGCCCCGCCGAACGCGCTTCCTTTCCATTCGCGTCCGGTGACGAGTTGGAAGGGGCGGGTCGAGATTTCCTGTCCGGCTCCGGCGACTCCGATGATGACCGAGACGCCCCACCCTCGGTGGCAGCATTCGAGGGCTTGGCGCATCACGTTCACGTTTCCGATGCACTCGAACGAATAGTCCGCGCCGCCGTCGGTGAGGTCAACGAGGTACGGGACGAGATCGCCCTCGACTTCGTTCGGGTTCACGAAGTGGGTCATGCCGAAGCGTTCGCCGAGTTCCTTACGCGCCGGGTTGAGATCCACGCCGACGATCTTGTCCGCCCCGACCATCCTCGCTCCCTGTAAAACATTCAGCCCGATGCCGCCAAGCCCGAAGACGACGACGTTCGATCCCGGCTCCACGCCCGCCGTGTTCACGACCGCTCCGATGCCCGTCGTGACGCCGCACCCGATATAGCAAATCTTCTCGAAGGGCGCGTCCTCGCGGACTTTCGCGAGGGCGATCTCCGGCAAAACCGTATAGTTCGCGAACGTCGAAGTCCCCATATAGTGATACAAAGTGTCGCCGTTCAATGAGAAGCGGCTCGTGCCGTCGGGCATGAAACCCTGTCCCTGCGTGCCTCGGATCGCGGTACACAGGTTCGTCTTCTGGCTAAGGCACGATTTGCATTGGCGACATTCCGGCGTATACAGCGGAATGACATGATCCCCCGGCTCGACGCTCGTGACGCCCGGCCCGACCTCGGCGACGACGCCCGCGCCCTCGTGGCCCATGATGGCCGGAAAGAGTCCTTCCGGGTCGGCCCCCGAGCGGGTGAACTCGTCGGTGTGGCAAATTCCGGTCGCCTTCACCTCGACGAGGACTTCGCCCTCCCTCGGCCCTTCGAGTTGAACGGTCTCGATGCTAAGAGGCTTCTCAGCCTCGAACGCGACAGCGGCCTTTACGTCCATAAAGTCTCCCTTTCCCGTCGAACTATCTTTGACATCGTATGTTCATGGTACGGGAATTCTCCGTCAAGTTTTCGGAGGTGGGGATTTTTTACGGATCGGAGCAATCCCGTTTGTACCCGCAGTTTGGACACACTATTTTGCAATGGAGGCCGAACATCTCTGTCTGGCAAACCTCGCATATTTGTACGGGATAGTCCGGTGGAGCGGGAGGTTCTTCCCGCGGAGCGGCCGCCGTTTGTTCGGGCGGGTGCTCCATTATCGTTCGATGCGGTCGAAGAGCGGTCGGAGCGCGTCTCCGAGGGCGGAGGAGGAGACGGCTTTCATGCCCGAGAAGGTGAGGACTCGCTGCGCCTGGCGGAGGGTGGCGGCGAGGGAGGCGGTCAAAGTCTGGAGGATGGAGATGCTTTGCTGAAGCTCGGCTATTTTCACCGGAAGCACGGAGGCGCGCTCGTTCAAATTGTTCACGCCGCGTTCCAGTTCGTTCGTTCGGGCGGAGAGGCGGACGACTTCGCCCGCTACGTTTCGCTGGAATTCGATCCTCGCCCGCCGGAAGCGGAGCCATGCCCGGAAGGTGAACACGCCGCCGACGAGGGCGAGTGTGGCTCCGAGTGGAATCAGTATGAGCAAAGCCGTGAACACAGCTTCACCGTAGCACGTCGAAGACGATATTTACACACTCTTTACAAACCGATCTACGGTGCTAAACTCTCGTTCCGCGACGCGGGGTGGAGCAGTCTGGTAGCTCGTCGGGCTCATAACCCGAAGGTCACAGGTTCAAATCCTGTCCCCGCTACTACGAAGCCCCGGCCAAAGGGTCGGGGCTTTTGTTTTCCTTTGAACGGGACGCCGTTTTTCAATCCTCGTCGTTCCACCAATATCTTTTGCGCGCTATGGACGGGAGCTTTCCATCCCCGAACCTTCCCGCCCGGTGTTTCTGGAAGCTCTCGAACGAGCGGGCGTTCTTTTTCTGGGCCGCTTTCTTTTCTTCGCGCCTCGTTCGGATTTTCGAAGGCGTTGTCGAAGTCATCGCCTGACGCAGCTTTTCCGCTTTCCTCAGCTTCTCGGGGAATTTCCCCGGAGTGGCTATGACGCTTATTTCGTCTATGAGGGCGAGAAGTTTTTTCTCCGTTTTCGGGCGGCGCGGCGAGCGCATGTCGGTGTGCATCCGCTTGTTGAGTTCGGAGATGTCGTCGCACAGCTTCGCTCTTTCACACGCGGCGAGGAACGCCCGGCTTCCGAGCCTCCCCTCCCGGACGAAGCGGGCGTGGAGACGGCACACGTCGTGGACGTCCGCGAGCCACCGCCCTTTCGAGAACGTACCCGCGAGCATGCCCCCGGCGAGCCACCCCTCGACCTTCCCCTTTTCGACGCCGAGAATCCTCGCCGCATGCTCGATCGGCACAAATTGTTTGCAAACCTTCCCGTCCATGCCCTCCACCTTTCGTATCCGAACTTCTTTCCGCTCGAAGCGTATCGGGGCGGGTGGACGGAAGTTACGGGGCGGCGAAATCCACTTGAAAAACCGGGCTTCCGCAAGCACACTCACATGCGTGCATCCGATTTCTCGCAACGATCCCCGAGCGCCGGGAAACCCCGCGCCGTGAAGGAAACCCTCACCGCGGTCGAGGCTCTCTTCGCCGACGGCGGCGCTTTATCGTCCGGGAAGCCCGGCTATTCGCGGAGAAGTCAGCAAGTCGAACTCGCCCGCTCCGTCGCACGGACGATCTCGGATAAAGGCATCCTCCTCGCCGACGCCCCGACCGGGACGGGGAAAAGTTTGAGCTATCTCGCGCCCGCCGCGCTTTCGGGCGAGAAGATCGTCGTCTCGACCGCGACCATCGCTTTGCAACACCAACTTTTGAACGAGGACATTCCGCCTCTCCGAAGAGCCGTATGCAAACAACTCGGCTATCCTGAGGATGAGGGCTTCTCGTACGCGGTGATGAAGGGGCGGCGGAACTTCCTTTGCACTCAGCGGTACCACGAGACGCTCCGCATGGGGAGCATCTTCGACACCGGGGCCATCCGCGACCTCGACCGATGGGCCTCCGAGACGCCGACCGGGGACCGCGAGGACCTCGATTTCCCCCTCCCCGTTCAAACGTGGTCGGAGGTCGCCTCCGACGGAGAGGACTGCGCCCCGGCGGCGTGCCCCTTCCGCGAGGGATGTTTCTATTACGCCCACCGCGACAAGGCGATGGAAGCCGACGTCATCGTCGTGAACCACGCGCTCCTCCTCGCGAACGCGGCTTCCGGCGGAGCGATCTTCGACGTCTCCGACCGCCATCTCATCGTGGACGAGGCGCACCGCCTCGAAGACGTGATGAGCCAGGCTTTCGGCGCGAGGGCGAGCTTCGGTCGCGTCCGGTACGCGATGCGGCAGGCGAAAAAGAAGAGCGAGGGCGTGACCGAAGCCGCCGACGGGGCGACGATGGCCGCCGAGCTTTTCTTCGACGACCTCGAAACAAGCGGCGAGCTCGGACGCGAGTCCGCCGCCCCGCGAGGGTACCGAAACCTCCTCGAAGCGCTCGCCTCGGTGAAGGCGTCCCTCAAAAACGACCCGAAGGAGGAGGCGAACAATCTCGCGTTCATGGTTGGGAGGCTCGGGAGCGACCTCGAATCTTTTTACCGCGAGCCGGAGGAGACACACGCGTACTCTATCGTGGCGGGTCGGAGCCGGGTCGCGAACCGGAAGCCGTATCCCGAGCTTCGGAGCTGGCTCGTGGACACCGACGTCGCCTTCCGCGAGGTTGTCCTCCCGATGTTCGAGAGCCGGGGCGTCGTCCTCACGAGCGCGACCCTCGCCAACGGCGTGAGGGATGGGGGCGAAGGCGGCGGCTCGGCGTTCTCGTACGCTCGGAGCCGCCTCGGCCTCGGGAAGGTCGGCGCGGTGGCGATACCGACCCTCTCCAAAAAGCAAAAGACGAAGACCGTCAAGAAAAAGGTGGACGAGAGCCTCGGCGAGGAGACCTTCGACTACGAGGGGCGATGCCTTTTATACGTGGAGGACGGCATTCCCGAGCCTTCGCGGGGCGGGTACGAGAGGTTCACCGAGGAGTGTGTCCGGCGGTGCCGGGATCTTCTTTCGATGTCGGGGGGGCGCGCTTTGATCCTCCTCTCGACGAACCGCGCACTCCGCGCTTTCAAAGAAACCCTCGATATCCCGTACCCGGTCAAATTCCAGGGGGACGACTCTCCGGGAAGGCTCGTCTCATGGCTGAAGGAGAGCGGGGACGGCGTCCTCGTCGGGACACGCACCTTTTGGGAGGGCATAGACGTTCCCGGCGAGGCCGTCTCGCTCGTTGTCATAGATCGCGTCCCGTTTCCGCCGCCCGACGATCCCGTCGTGGAGAAACTGTGCAAAAAAGCCGGGAAGGGATGGTTCTCCGAGGTGTCTTTGCCGAGGGGGCAAATCGCATTGCGGCAAGGGGCGGGCCGCCTCATGCGCCGCGCCGACGATCGGGGGGTGATCGCACTCCTCGACAGCCGCGTGAATAGAAAGGGGTGGGGCAAGCTCGTCGTCCGCTCCTTCCCGGAAGCCCCCGTTACGACTTCGCCCTCGGATGTCGAGGCTTTCTTCGAGAAGGGAAACTCTCGGAGTCCGGGCGTGGCAAAATAGTCGGGGAACTTGCGAGGAGGAAACCATGAAAGCCATAAAAAAGAAAATAGTCACCGACGAGGAGGCTCGGCCCGTCGCGGTTCAAATAGACTACGAGGACTGGATCGAGATCGAGCGTCTTCTCGATTCCCGGGAGGCGGACGACGAGTTCGAGAAATTGCTCGAAGAGACCGAGGGAACGTGGAAACATGGGGACGGGCTTGAGTACCAAATTCGGATTCGGGAGGAGTGGGATCACCGCCCGTGAAGATACTCCTCGATTCCGTGATCCTCATAGATCACTTCAACGGCATCACCGCAGCGACGGCATATCTCCGTCAAACTCGGGGAGATGCCGTGATCTCCGTCGTAACCCGGGCGCAGGTCATGACCGGTTTCGACGAGGCCGCCCGCGAAGAAACGATGCTCCTCGATAGTTATCAACTCCTCGAAATATCGAAGCCTATAGCCGCCCTCGCCGCACACCTCCGCCGCGAACACCGATGGAAACTTCCGGACGCATTCCAGGCCGCCCTCGCCCGCCACCACGACCTCTGCCTCGCAACCCGGAATACCCGCGACTTCCCACCCGAAACCCACGGGTTCGCGACCGTCCCGTATACGATCTGAAACCATGAAGAAAGCCCCGGTGGATTCTTCGCCGGGGCTTTCGTGCCTATCGGTTTTTGGCGAGGCTCGTTACAGACGGTCTTCGACCTCGACCATCTCCTCCTCCTCGACCATTTCCTTTCGGATGCGGACTTCTTCCTTCCCGTCCTCGCCGCGGATGCGCTCGGCCCACGCCTTCTCGCGCTTGACGGTTACCTTGACCTTTTCCCGCTCGCCTCCGGACGAGCCGCGATCCCCGCCGCGCCGAGCATCGTCGCGATCCCCGCCGCGCCGATCGTCGTCGCGATCCGTGTCCCGAGCGATGCCGCTCGCCGCTCCGGCCGCTCCTCCCGCGGTCGCCGCGCCTCGGGAGTCCGAGCGCGACTCCGACGAACGGCTGTCATCGCGAGAGCCGCGGTCCCGATCGTCTCCGCGGTCGGAGTCGCCGCGATCGCTGCGGTCGCGGTCATCGAGATCGTCGCGGCTTCGGCTTTCGGTGCGGCGGCCGTCGCCGCCGAGGTCGTCGCCGCCGAGGTCGTCGCGGTCGCTTCGGGAATCACTTCGGGAGTCGTCCCTGTCGCGGCTTTCGCTGTCGGAGTATCCCGAGTCGCTGCCCCGGCCCCTCGATTCGCCCGATGCGGCTCCGGCCGCCGCTCCGCCGAGGCCGAAGTGTTCGCGGACGCGGTTCTCGAAGTCCGAGTTCACGTCGTCCTCGTTGTCGAAGGTCGGCGCCTCTTTGATTCGGTCTTCCGAAATCTGGACGGCGAACTCGTCGTCGCGCTCTCCGGGGCGGACGATGCCCTCGGGGATCAAGGTCGTGTTCGAGCCGAACCACCCCGTCTTCACGGCGAGGTACTCCGGCTTCCCCTCGGTGTCGAGGACGGTGTACTCGACCTTGCCGACCTTTTCTCCGCGCTCGTCGTAGAGTTTGCGCCCGGCGTAGTCGTCTACGATCCTTTGCCGGAATCCGCCCCTCTCGCCGGTTTCGCTCATGTCTTTCCTCCCATCCCACGCTTCCGTGGGTTCGCTGCTTGTCAATCCTGATTCATACCCGAACCACGCGGCTCGCAACCTTCCCCGCGCCGCCGCGCCCTTCGCAGTATCATGGGGCTGTTATGGAGCTTTCCGTGATACTCGCGCTCCTCGCCGGAGCCGCCGTCCTCGCCGCGGCGATCCTCGTCTTCGGACGGAGCCGCCGCCGACGCGAGATGACGCGGGCCGGGCTGTCGGAGCGCGTGTCCGAAGAGGCCAAAAGCCTCCGCGCCCTCGTTGACAAGCGTGAATCGAGCCGTCCCGACGGCGACTCCGTCATAAAGGACTATGATCTTCCGAGCCACCGCGTAACCCTCCACGACGAAGGGACGAGGGAGATATACCTCCGCGACCACCTTCCCGAGGTCGCCGAGCTTCGGCGGCAATTGCGCGATCACGGGGTGCGCGACGAAACCCTCGATTCATATGCATGAGTCCGCCGAGAACGGCTCCGACCTCCGGGCCGTCTCCACCGCGCTCTCCGAGGCGGCCCGGCGCCTTCACCCGAACGGATGATGGAGAAACCGGGAGCCGCCGGGTCTCTTCGCCTTCGCTCCGGGGAGTTGGGAGGTCGCATCGCTTCGGGAGTCGGGAGTCGGGAAAGGCATGGGGCCGGAACCCACACCCTCGAAGTTTCCTTCCGAGTCAGGCGAGAGTTCGTCGAGCAGAAAAGCGGGAGTATTCGGGAAGAGACAGTCGAAACCATCCCGGCCCCCGACCCCCGGCGAGCAAAAGCGGCTCCCGGCCCTCCGGATCTCCGATGAGGAGCGGCGGGGCGAGGCTTCGCCGGGGCGCGGGGGATGGGTTCGCGAGGATCCGGGCGAACATATGGTCGGTGGCGCAGACCGCCGTCGCGGCGAGCGCGGCGTATTTCCTCGCGTATTATCTTCTCGGGCATGAGCGGCCCTTCTTCGCCCCGATAGCCGCCGTCATCACGCTCAGCGTCACGCTCGGGCAGCGCGGGCGGCGGACGCTCGAGCTCGTCCTCGGGGTGGCTATCGGGCTTATGGTCGCCGACGCGCTCGTGTTTTTGATCGGGCCGGGGGCGGTCATGATCGGGGCCGTCGTCTTCCTCGCGATGGCGGCCGCGCTCCTCTTCGGCGGTGGCGTCCTCCTCGTGAACCAGGCGGCGATCTCCGCGATCCTCGTCGTCGTCCTCCAGCCGCCGGACACCCTTTTCAACCCCGCCCGCTTCCTCGACGCCCTTATGGGCGGAGCCGTCGCCCTCGTTGTGAACTACGCTTTCCCCGCGAACCCCGAGCGTGTCGTCGAGAATGCGGCGAGGCGTGTCCTCGATGAGCTCGTCGGGGTTCTCGAAGAGGTCGCCGCTTCGCTTCGGAACGGGGATTTGCCCCGTTCGGAGGCCGCTCTCTCGAAGTCGCGAAGCATTGACGACGAGGTGAGGGGCTTCATGGAGGCCGTGAGCGCCGGATACGAGACGGCCCGGCTCTCCCCGACGCGGCGGAGGACTCTCAAGCACATCGAGCTATATTCGGCGGCGGGGGGGAGGATCGAGCTCGCCGTATTGAATACTCGCGTCCTCGCTCGAGGCGCATACAATGCCGTCCGCCGCGGAGACGACATCCCCCCGTCGCTCCCCGAGTCCGTCTTCGACCTCGCGGAGTCCGTGAGGTTCCTCGCCGTGTTTCTCGAAAGGAACGACGAGCCCGAGGAAGCCCGAAGGCACGCCCTCAAAGCCGCCGAGCGGGCCACGACGCTCCTGAAAGACCGCCACGACCTCGCCATAAGCGTCCTCGTGGGGCAAGTGAGGTCCGCCGCCGTGGACATCCTCCGAAGCACGGGCATGGATCAAGCCTCCGCCCTCGAAGCCCTCGAAGAGGCCGCCGGACGCGCCTCGGAGATATGAGGGCGGGGGATCCGGCGTTCATCGCCTGGCGGTCGAGAATCTCCAAAGCCGGGAGTCGCTCAAGCCCCAGCCGTCCCGAACCACGATGCGAACCCGATGGTTTCCGGGGCGGACCCGGATCACCTGCACGAGACGGTCGTTTGCGGCGTTGTATCGGAAGCCGACTCGCCTTCCGTCCACGACGAGGGAGATGTTCCGTCTCGTCAAGTCGGTCTCCCGGTCGCGCACGACCGCGACGATCCTCACCTGGTTCCCCCTCAAGCTCGCGCCGGGCCTCGGGCGGAAGCTGGCGACCTTCGGGGGCGTGTTCCTCGGGCGGGCGCCCACGGCGGCGGCCGCGTCCACCCTCCCGTGTCCGAAGGCGGCGTCCTTGCCGCGCCGCCCGAGGTCCGTGGCGGTCGCCTCGATTCTCTCCCGCGCTTCGACGTTCGAGCGCCCCTGGCTCGCGAGAAGCCCCACGACGCCCGCCACCACCGGGGACGACATGCTCGTGCCGCTCTTCACACCGTACCTTCCGTCCGGAAGCGTTGAGAAGACGCCGCCGTCCCTCGTGCCGTTTCCGCCGGGGGCTGAGAGGGCGACCCATCCTCCGTAGCTCGAATACCTCGCCCTCTCATCTTGCCGGGTCGTGGCGGAGACGCTTATGACGTTGGCGTACGCCGCCGGGTACCGGCGGGCGTTCCCATTATGATTTTTCCCGCCGCCGCCACGAGGGTGATGCCCGCGCTCGACGCCGCGTTCAATGCGTTCCGCTCGGCGTCGCTCTGACTCGGAGACGAGTACGACATGTTTATGACATCGGCGCGGTTCACGGTGGCCCAATTGATCGCGGCGATGACGGCCGCGTCGGTGATCTCGCCCGATCTGCTTTGGGCCCTCGCCGCGAGCAACGAGCAATCCGGACACGTCCCGGCAACGCCGCGATTATTGTTCGTCGCGGCTGCCGCGATGCCCGCCACGTGCGTGCCGTGGCCGTTCGTGTCGTCGGCGTTGCCGCTGTCTCCGCTCGTGTTGATCGAGTCGGAGATCTTGTCTCGAAGATCGGGGTGGTCGAGGTCTATGCCGCTGTCAATGACGGCTATCGCGGCCCCGTCCCCCGTCGTCGTGTTCCACGCGACGGGAGCGGCGACCCGGCCCGCCCGCCCGAGGTGCCACTGCCTGTCGAAGAGCGGGTCGTTCGGTATCGCTTCGAGTTCCTTGAGATAGTTGTAGTCAACCGACCGTACCGCCGGATCCCCTTCGAGTTCTTCTTTCTTTTCTTCGAGGATTTGCTCGCGCTCTTCTCGCGACCCTTCCTCTTTCGCCTCCGGGAAGCTGATCAATTGCGCGTCCACGGCGGGGAGGCTTTTTTGGACCGCGCTCTCGACTTCTTCCGTGACCCTCTCGACCGGAGCCTCGGGGATGCTCTCTTCGTAGGTGACGATGAGTTCCCCGGCGACATAAGGCGCGCCGGAGGGATCCTCGTCCACCGCCCCCTCGCCCGGCTGCCCCGAGGCCCCGCGGGCCGTGAGGAGAATGAGCAAACACGCCGCCCCGAGCGCGAGGAGAATCACCACCGCGTGGCGAAGCCGAGGAGTGTGGGTCAAAATCCCTGAAAATGATCCGCGCGGCATGTTCCCTCCGAAGCGATGTATGAGATGCGACTTTTGTAAACGTATGCTACATTCCCCCGCGCTCATCGCGCAAGCCGGATCAATTAGATTACGATTAAACTTTGCCCATGGAACCTCGGGATTTCATAGAGTCCGTTCGGGCGACGGCCTCGCTCCACGGCATGGACCTCTCCCGCCCCCTCGCCCTCGTGTCCGGCGGCCCCGACTCCGTCGCCCTCCTGCGAACCATCCTCGACCTCGGTGGAGAACCCGCCGCCCTCCACATAAACCACGGCCTCCGGGCCGACGAGTCCGATGCCGACGAGGAGTTCGTGGTGTCTCTGGGCGAAGACCTCGGAGTTCGGTGCGAGGTTCGGCGCGTGAACCTTTCCGGCCCGAATTTCCAGGAGCGCGCCCGCGCGGAGAGGTATCGCCTCGCGGAGGAGGTGGCGAGCGATCTCGAAAATTCCGCCGTCGCGACCGGACATAACTCGGACGACGTCGCCGAGACTGTGCTTATGAACCTCGCCCGCGGAGCCGGGCTTCGCGGCCTCTCCGGCATCCCGCCGAGGCGCGGGGACATCGTCCGCCCCCTCATCGAGCGAAGCCGGAAGGAAATAGTCGCGTACCTCGATGCCATCGGACAGCCGTACCGGACTGATTCGACGAACCTCGCCGCGAAATACTCCCGGAACCGAGTCCGGCTCGAGCTCCTCCCCGCCCTCGAAGAGATGTACCCCGGAGCTTCGCGGAGCATCTCCCGAGCCGCCGCCCTCGCCCGCGAAGACCTCGCCGCCCTCGATGACCTCGCCTCCGAAGCCATCGAAGAGAGGGGAAAGGAGACGGTCGTCGTCCTCGCCCGGACGCCGCGTCCCGGAGAACCGGGTCCCGCGCTCTTCCGCCATGCGGTGCGAAAGGCGTACGCGAGCATCGCCCCCGAGGCTCCGCCCCTCGACTCGAAGCTCGTGGAAGCGGTGACCGGGGCGGCGGAGAAGAGCGACGGAACCCGGACGTTCGACCTCCCCGGAGGCGTCGTCGCGTCGGTTCGGTTCGGGCGGGAGGTCGTTTTTTACCGCCGGGGCGACCGCTCCGGAGGAGCCGAGGAAAAGGAATTGCTTCCGGGCGAAGTATCTTTCTCGGGGTGGGAAGTCACGGTCCGGGAGGGGGTCGAGTTCGATAAAGAGGATGCCGGAAGGGAGAACGTGGCGTATCTCGATGGGGGGCGGGGGCCGTATCGGGTGCGGATGGTTCGGGAAGGGGATAGTATTCGTCCGTTGGGGCTTGGCGGGACGAAGAAGGTGCTCCGGGCGATGATGGACCGGGGGGTTCCGAAGGACGAGAGGCGGAGGACTCCGGTTGTCGTGGATCGGGGCGGGGAAATCGCGTGGGTCTTCCTCGGAGAGACGGGGGAGGGCCATAAGGCCGGGGCGGAAGGATCGGCGACGACAAGGGTGGAGGTACGAAGGCTGTGAGAGAGATGTCGAGCATGACGGGGGACGTGAAGGAAGTCCTCATACCGTCGGAGGAGATACAGGCGAAGCTGCGGGAGATCGGGGGGATCATCACGGAGGACTACCACGGGAAGAGGCCGCTCCTCGTCGGGGTTCTCCGGGGCGCGGTCGTCGTCCTCGGCGATCTCATGCGGAACGTGGATCTCCCATGCGAAATAGACTTCATGGACATAAGCTCGTACGGCGCGGGAACCTCGTCGAGCGGCGTGGTGCGTATATTGAAAGACCTCGAAGAGGACATCACCGACCGCCACGTCCTCATCGTCGAGGACATCATAGACTCGGGGCTGACGCTCTCGTATTTGACGCGGGCGCTCCTCGCGAGGAAGCCCGCTTCGCTGGAGACATTCGCGCTATTAACCAAGCCGTCGCGGCGGAAGGCGCACATAGACGTGAAGTACCTCGGGTTCGAGATCCCGGACGAGTTCGTTGTCGGGTACGGCCTCGACTACGCGGGGGCGTACCGGAACTTGCCGGACATATGCGTTCTCAAGCCCGAGGTATTCGGCGGAGGATGAAGGCGGAGGCGGACTCTTTCGGAGGGCCGCTCCTTTCACACTCCCTGTTTTCGCTCGGGTAGTATAATCCCGATGTTTCTATCTAATAAATCACACGAGAGGTAAGGATCGTTGGGCAGAATTCTAAGAAGTGGCGGACTGCTTTATTTCATACTCCTCATGGTTTTCGCGGTGATACTCATCCGCGTCCTCTCCTCGGGCGACACGGACGTCGAGGTTCTCAACTCGCAGGAGTTCCAGGAGACGATTCAAAGCGAGGAGATCGACACCTCCATCGCGGAGGGCGAGGAAGGCGCCCTCATGGTCCTCGACGAGGATCAAACCGTCGAGGGGACTTTGCAAAACGGCGACCTCTTCGAGTACTCGTATCCGACGGACTACGACATCGCCGCCACCTTCAACGAGGCGGAGATACCGTTCACGACCGACCCGCAGAACACGGGTTTCTGGCTGACGCTCCTCGGGACGCTCGGGCCGATACTCCTCATCGTCCTCCTCCTCATCCTCTTCCTCTCGATGTCGCAGGGCGGCGGGAACCGGGTGATGAGCTTCGGCAAAAGCAAGGCGAAGCGGATGACCGCCGACACCCCGAAGGTTACGTTCTCCGACGTCGCCGGGGCCGACGAGGCCGTTCAGGAATTGACCGAGATAAAAGAGTTCCTCGAAGCCCCGCAGAAATTCCAGAAGCTCGGAGCGAGGATCCCGAAGGGCGCGCTCCTCGTCGGGCCTCCCGGAACCGGGAAGACGCTCCTCGCCCGCGCCGTCGCCGGAGAAGCGGGAGTACCGTACTTCTCGATCTCCGGCTCGGACTTCGTGGAGATGTTCGTCGGTGTCGGGGCTTCGCGTGTACGAGACCTCTTCGAGCAGGCGAAGCAGAATTCGCCGTGCATCATCTTCATGGACGAGATCGACGCGGTCGGCCGCCAACGCGGGGCGGGCATGGGCGGCGGCCACGACGAGCGCGAGCAGACTTTGAATCAGCTTCTCGTCGAGATGGACGGCTTCGACTCGCAGTCCGGGATCATCATGCTCGCGGCGACGAACCGCCCCGATATTCTCGACCCGGCCCTCCTCCGCCCCGGCCGCTTCGACCGCCAGATAGTCGTGGATCGCCCGGACTATCCGGGGCGCGAGAGGATCCTCCGCGTCCACAGCCGCGGAAAGCCGCTCGGCGACGACATAGACATCTCGACGGTCGCGAAAGGCACGCCCGGCTTCACGGGCGCCGACCTCGCGAACCTCATGAACGAGGCCGCGCTCCTCGCGGCTCGCCACGATAAAGAGGTCATCGAGCAGGCCGAGATGGACGAGGCCGTCGACCGGGTCATCGCCGGGCCGGAGCGGAAGACGCGGCTCATCTCCGACAAGGAGAAGGAGATCACCGCCTTCCACGAGGCCGGACACGCCATCGTCGGCGCGCTCCTCGAACACGCCGACCCGGTTCACAAAATCTCCATAATCCCTCGCGGACAAGCTCTCGGGGTGACGATGAGTTTGCCGGAGGAAGACCGATTCATGATGAGCCGCTCGCAGATGATGGATCAGCTTTCCATGATGCTCGGCGGAAGGGCCGCGGAGAGTGTGATCTTCGACGAGATCACGACGGGAGCCTCGAACGACATCGAGCGGGTGACGAAGATGGCGCGGGCGATGGTCACTCGGTACGGGATGAGCGAGAAGCTCGGCCTCATCGCGCTCGGGAACTCCGAGGCGCAGGTTTTCATGGGTCGCGACTTCAACAACTCGCCGGCCTATTCCGACGAGATCGCCTTCCAGATAGACCGGGAGATCCGTCGCATCGTGGACGAGTCGTACGACTCCGCCGAAGACCTCCTCATGCGGAACCGCGAACTCCTCGACAGGCTCTCCGCCGACCTCATCGAGTACGAGACGGTGGACGCGCCGCACCTCAAACGCCTCATCGAGGAGCACGCCGTGGACAAGCCGAATTTTGAGCCGTGGAAGCCGCACCGAAACGGCCACGAGGAATAATGCCCCGAACCCGAGGGATCGGGAAGAACGAAGGAGCCGGAGCCGACGAATACGCGGCCTCCGGCTCCTTCTCCGTTATGGGGATTTTGAACGTGACGCCCGACTCCTTCTCCGACCCCGGAGAATTCTTCGACCCGGAGAAGGCCGTGTCCCACGCGATCCATATGCTCGACGAAGGCGCGGAGATCATAGACGTCGGGGGCGAGTCCACCCGACCCGGCTCCGACCCGGTTTCGCCGGACGAGGAGCTTCGCCGCGTCGTCCCGGTCATCCACGAAATACTCTCCGAACGACCGGACGCGACCATCTCCATAGACGCGTACCGCGCCGCGACCGCCGAGGCCGCCCTCGAAGCGGGGGCGACGATCATAAACGACGTAACCGCGATGCGCGGCGACGAGCGGATGGCCCCGCTCATGGCCGAGGCGAAAGTCCCCGCCGTCCTCATGCACATGAAGGGCGAGCCGAAGACGATGCAAAACGACCCGAAATACGAGGATGTCGTGCGCGAGGTGCGCGACTTTCTCTCCGAGCGGGCGGAGGCGGCGATCTCCGCCGGAGTGTCGCCCGAGGACATCATCCTCGACCCCGGCATCGGGTTCGGAAAGACTTTGAGCCATAATTTGCTCCTCCTCAAAAACCTCGAAGACACCGTGGACATCGGTTTCCCCGTCCTCATCGGGGCATCCCGGAAGGGCTTCATCGGAAAATTGACGAGCGAGGATGACATCGGAGGGCGTGTCTTCGGGACCGTCGCCACGAGCGTCCTCGCGTACGAGCGGGGAGCCACCCTCTTCCGCGTCCACGACGTGCGAGCGAACAAAGACGCGCTCGAGGTCGCCGCCGCTCTCCGGCGCGTTTGAAATGACCCGCGCTTTTTTGAGCCTCGGGAGTAATTTGGGGGATCGGCTCGAAAACCTCCGCTCCTCCGCCGCCGCGCTCGACCGGGGGACGTGGGTTTCGGTCGTTTGGGCATCGAAGGTTTATGAGACGGAACCCGTCGAAGTGGAGGAGGGGCATCCGGATTATTTGAATTGCGCCGTCGAGGTGGAGTGCGGGATGTCGGCGGTGGAGCTTCTCCGGTTTTGCCAGGGGGTCGAGGCCGCGCTCGGGCGGGACGAGAAAGGTTCGATGGCTCCCCGGACGGTGGATGTGGATGTTCTTCTCTTCGGGGAGGAGGAGATTTTGGTTCGGGATCTCACGATTCCCCATCACGGAATAACGCGCTCTTTCAATTTGCGGTGCATCGCCGATCTCGACCCGGATCTTCGTATACCGGGATTCGGTGTGGTCGGGGAGCTTTTGAAAAGCGCGAAGCTCGACGGGGTTCGGGAGTTCGAGGGGGCGGAGGTATGGCGAAAAGGAGAGTCGGCGACCTTCCCTGAAACCTGAAGCCCGATGCCTGAAACCTAAAACTCACGTTGACAATTTCACATACATGCCCGTATAATCCCTCGGCTTATGACAGACAAAAACCAGGAGCTTGTTACTCCCGAGGGACTTTCGAAGCTCCAAGAAGAACTCAAGCATTTAACCGAAGTGAGGCGCAAGGAGGTTGCCGACCGCATCCGACAGGCCCGAGAGTTCGGCGACCTCTCGGAGAACTCCGAGTACGACGACGCGAAGAACGAGCAAGGTCTCCTCGAGCGCCGCATCAGCGAGCTTCAAAGGAGGCTCCGCAACTCGAAGGTCGTCGACCCCGCCGACGCCGCCACGGACGCCGTGGATCTCGGCACGCTCGTCACGCTGAAAGTTCTCGGCGGCAAGGGCGGCGAGAGGAAGTTCCGGATCGTCGGCTCCAACGAGTCCGACCCGGCGAGCGGGAAACTCTCCCACGCCTCCCCGGTCGGGAAAGCCGTCCTCCGGCGGAAGGTCGGCGAGAAGGTCAAAGTCGCCACCCCGCGAGGCTCGACCGAGTACGAGATCATAAACGTCGAAGCGGCGAGTTAGGCGCTTCGCCTTCGGCTCACCGCGGCTTCAGGTTTCAGGCTTCAGCTTTTTGGCGGAGGGCGGAAGCGGGGAAATGAGGGCGCGGCTTTTTGAGTGGACATCTTCCGCCGGGGCGTCTTTCAATCGGAGTTTTCCGCCGAGGTATTTTTTTTGAGAACCGGATTTCATGGAGCATTTTATGAAAACGCCTGATTGGGCGAGGAAGGTCGCTGAGGGACTCGGGGACGGGCCGCATGTGGTCGTGACCGGGATCAGTCCTTCCGGCAACATCCACAACTTGCGCGAAGTCCTCACCGCCGAGGCGGTCGCGAACGCCCTCCGCGAACTCGGACACGATGTCCGCTTCGTCTTCCACGCCGACACGATCGACCCGCTCCGCAAGGTCGCGCCCGGCGTTCCCGAGGATTTCAAAAGATACTTCGGGCGCAGCCTCTCCCATATCCCCGACCCGGACGGCGAGCGCGACTCGTACGCCGACCGTTTCCTCTCCCCTTTCGAGGAGGCGCTCTGGGAGATGGATATGGACATCGAGGTTCTCCGCTCGCACGAGCTTTACGAAAGCGGCGTGTACACCGATGTGATCCGCGAGTCCATCGAGCGCACCCACGACCTCCGGAGCATCCTCAAGGACGTGAGCGGGCGCGAGATGCCCGACGAGTGGTCGCCGTTCCTTCCGAGGGCGGAGGACGGGGACATGACCGGGAACCGCGTCGTCCGGCATCTCCCGGAGGAAAACAAGGTCGTATATGTGGATCGCGAGGGGAACGAAGGCTTCGCGGACTATTCGAAGGGCGAGGGGAAGCTCGGGTGGCGGGTGGAGCTCGCGGCGAGGTGGAAGGCGCTCGGGGTGACGTTCGAGCCTTTCGGCAAGGACCACACGAGCCGAGGCGGCTCGACCGACACGGCCGACAGGATGTCGCGCGAGGTCTTCGACTATCCGCCGCCGGGCCGCTACGAGTACGAGTGGATCTCCATAAAAGGGCAAGGCGCGATGAGCAGCTCGAAGGGCATCGTCCTCCTTCCGGGGGATCTCCTACAAATAATGCCCCCCGGCGCACTCCGGAGGATGATGCTCGGACGCGACCCCGCCCGCGCCCTCGACCTCGACCTCGGCGAGGGCTTCCCCCGCTTCATGGACGAATACCGGGCCGAGGCGGGCGAGGCTCCCGTCCCCTTCACCCACCTCGTGACCGTCGCCCAAACCGTCGGCGGCGACGTGGGGCTCGCCGCGAAAATGCTCCGCCGTGGAGGCTACGAGGTCGAAGACGGCGGCAAGCTCGCCGACGATCTCCGGTATGCCCGGAATTGGGCCGAGGAGTGGGCGCCGGACTCGATGCGGATGCGGATACTCGGCCCCGAGGAGTCGAGGGAGGCTGCCGAGTCGCTCGACGACGAGCAAAAGCGGTATCTCTCGGAGGTCGCCGGGAGGCTCGACGGGAACATGGACGATGGGGAAGAGTTGCAAAACATCCTCTATTCGATGGCGAAGGAACTCGGGGTGAAGCCGAAGAAGGCTTTCGGCGCTTTGTACACCGTTCTCATCGGGAAGAAGAGCGGGCCGAAGGCCGGGCCGTTCGTCGCGGGGCTTCCGCCGGAGATCGTCTTTGACCGCCTCGATGTGGCACCGGACACCGAAAAGGATGGCGGCGCGGGTTAGGGTACGAAGGTCGGCGTACGTTCGCACGACGCGCCGCCCCGGATAACGCTACCAGCGCAAAGCTGAGGAAGGTTCTCTTGAAACCCCTCCAAAAGGGCGGAAGATCATTCAAATGAGTGATGTGCGGGAGGCATTGTGGCTTTAGTATTCGGGGGTGGCGGAAGGAGAAGCTAGTATACTCTGGGAGGTTGAATCATCGTGAGAAAGAGGTGTTTGTTCGGCTCTCTGGAAGGGCAGATTTCTACTATGTGCAATTCATTTGAACCAGAAGGCAATCTAAATCGTATAAAATTTGAAACAGCCATGTACCCGAAGCCGTTGATGAACCTCAAGACAGGGGAGGCTTCCACTAATGTTTGAGAGATTTACCGAACGGGCCCGCAAGGTAGTGGTCCTTGCACAAGAAGAGGCCCGTAACTTCAACCACAACTACATCGGCACCGAGCATTTGCTGCTTGGCCTTCTCCGCGAGGACGAAGGTGTCGCCGCACAGGCGCTCAACCACCTCAACGTGACGCTCGACGACGTGCGCGACCAAGTCGAGAGCATCGTCGGATACGGCGAGGAGGGATCGGGCAGCCAGGCTCCGTTCACGCCGCGCTCGAAGAAGGTTCTCGAGCTCGCGCTGCGCGAAGCCCTCCAACTCGGCCACAACTACATCGGCACCGAGCATATCCTGCTCGGGCTTGTGAGGGAGAGCGAAGGCGTCGCGGCCCGTGTGCTTTCCAACCTCGACGTTGACCCGGACAAGATCCGGCGCGAGGTCGTCCGGCGCCTCGGGGGCGGACGCTCCCAGCGCGGCGGTCGCGCGGCAGCGGGCGGCGGCGGAGAAGCCGCCGGGCGTGGTGGCGCGGCGGCTGAGGGCGGCAAGCGCCCGAAGACGCGGCAGCTCGACCAGTACGGGCGGAACCTCACGGCGTATGCCGAGGAGGACAAGCTCGATCCCGTCATTGGGAGATCCGAGGAGATCGAGCGGATCATGCAGATTTTGGTTCGGCGCACGAAGAACAACCCCGTTATCATCGGGGAGCCGGGCGTCGGGAAGACGGCCATCGTCGAAGGACTCGCCGAGGAGATTTCCGATGGGCGGGTTCCCGAGATTCTTTCGGACAAAGAGGTTTATACGCTCGACCTCGGCGCGCTCGTCGCGGGTTCGAAGTATCGCGGCGAGTTCGAGGAGCGGCTCAAGAAGATAATGAAGGAGATCACCGACCACGGCGACCTCATCCTCTTCATTGACGAGATACACAACCTCGTCGGTGCGGGTGCCGCCGAGGGCGCGATAGACGCGGCGAGCATTTTGAAGCCGGCGTTGGCGCGTGGCGAAATTCAGGTGATCGGCGCGACTACGACGGACGAGTATCGGAAGTACGTCGAGAAGGACAAAGCTCTCGAGCGTCGTTTCCAGACCATTCAGGTCGGCGAGCCTTCCGTCGAGGAGACGGAGCTTATTCTCAAGGGGCTTCGCGACAAGTACGAAGCGCACCACAAGATCGAGATCACCGACGAGGCTTTGAAGGCCGCGTCGCAGCTCGGCGACCGGTACATCTCGGATCGCTTCCTGCCGGACAAGGCCATCGACCTCGTTGACGAGGCGGCGTCGAAGATGAAGATAAAGACGATGTCCTCGCCTCCTTATTACAAGGAGATAGACGACGAGCTTTCCGAGGTTCGCCGCCAGAAGGAGGATGCGATAGACGGGCAGGAGTACGAGGAGGCCGCGAGGCTCCGGGACTCCGAGAAGAAGCTCGCGCTCCAGCGACGTGAGATCGAGAAGACTTGGCGCGAAGGCGACGACACCGAGGGAAGCGGCGAAGGTTCCCCCGAGCGTGTGTCTATCGGCGAGGAGGAGATCGCCGAGATCGTCTCTATGTGGACAGGCATCCCGGTCAAGAAGATGACCGAGGAGGAGTCGCAAAGGCTCCTTCGCATGGAGGACGCGCTCCACGGCCGCGTCATCGGGCAGGACGAGGCCATAAAGGCCGTCTCCCGCTCCATCCGCCGGACGTTCGCCGGGATCCAGGATCCGAACAGGCCATCCGGCTCGTTCGTGTTCCTCGGCCCCACGGGTGTCGGGAAGACGGAGCTTGCGCGGACGCTCGCCGAGTATCTCTTCGGGGATCAGGATTCCATGATCCGTCTCGACATGTCCGAGTACATGGAGCGCCACACCGTCTCGCGTCTCGTCGGCTCGCCTCCGGGCTATGTCGGTTATGACGAGGGCGGGCAGCTTACCGAGAAGGTTCGCCGGAAGCCGTACAGCGTGGTTCTCTTCGACGAGATCGAGAAGGCCCATCCGGACGTGTTCAACATCATGCTCCAGATTTTGGAGGATGGGATGCTCACGGACGCGCAGGGTCGTCAGGTGAACTTCAAGAACGTGGTTCTCATCATGACCTCGAACGTCGGCGCTCAGCACATAAACAAGACGAACGCGCTCGGCTTCGGGGGCGGCGAGGAAGGCATCTCGTACAAGGAGATGAAGGGCCGCGTAACGAGCGAGCTCAAGAAGATCTTCCGCCCCGAGCTTCTCAACCGGATCGACGAGACCATCGTGTTCCACAAGCTCGAGCGCGAGGACATGCGCCACATCATCGAGATCCAGATAAAGCGCCTCCGCCAGCAGCTCACGGAGCGCGAGATCACGATCGAATTCACGACCGAGGCCCTCGACAAGCTCTCCGATGCGGGCTACGACCCGACGTTCGGGGCGAGGCCGTTGCGCCGCATCATCCAGCGCATGGTCGAGGATCCGATGAGCGAGATGATCCTCGCCGGCGAGATCCCAACCGGTTCGAAGGTCACCATCGAGGCGAACGATATCTCGATGGACGACGTAGCCGAGGACGAGACCATCATAGACATAAAGGTCTCCCAGCCGAAGGAGATAGTCAAAGCCGAGCAATAAGCAAAGTTCGGCAAACGCAACCGGAGCCGGGGCGTCCATCGGGCGCTCCGGCTTCTTCGTTCCGGTAAACTCTCCCCATGAAAGAGAAGTGGATAAAAGTCGGCTCCGCCCCGGACGAGACGAACGCGCTTATGATGGCGGGCATCCTTCGCAACTCGGATATCCCCGTCCTCATCCAGCGCGGAGCGGGCTTCGATGCCCCCGAGTTCCTCGCCGCCGGGCCGAGGAACATCATGGTTCCGTCGGACTTCTTCGAAGTCGCGACCGAAGTCCTCGAAGACACGACGGGTTCCGGGTCGTGGTTCGTGTGAGGAAGCCTTCTCCCGCCTCGTGGGCGAGTTAACATACTTCGTCGGAGCCTCGCCTGTTATCCCGTACAATTGACTCATGGTGGCGAAATCCATGTACGTATGCTCGAACTGCGGACGCGAGACCCCAAAGTGGCTCGGGCGATGCCCCGACTGCGGCGAATGGAGCACCTTCGTCGAAGAGGTCCGCGACGATAAGAAAGCCGTCGGCTTCGCGGGGCGTATGTCGAAGGAGAAAGGTTCGCGAGGCCCCGCGAAGAAGACGCTTTCGTTGAGCGAAATTCAATCCACGGACGGGCGAGGGCGAACCGGAACGGGGATCGGGGAACTCGACCGCATCCTCGGCGGCGGAGTCGTCCCCGGCTCGATGGTTCTCGTCGGAGGGGAGCCGGGCGTCGGGAAAAGCACGCTTCTTTTGCAAGTCATGGGCAAGCTCGGCGACGAATGCCTCATGGTTTCCGGCGAGGAGTCGCCCCGGCAAGTCGCCATGAGCGCGAAGCGGCTCGGCGTCGCCGACTCGGGATTCCGCGTTCTCTCCGAGACGGACGTGGACATTATCGAGGCGACGATTTTGGAGGAGCGGCCCGAGGTCGTCGTCGTTGACTCCATCCAAACTTTGTATTCGCCGGAACTCACGGGCGCTCCGGGCGGTGTCGGACAGGTTCGGGAGTGCGCCGCGAGGCTCATGCGACTCGCGAAATCCGAGGGCATCGCCATCGTCCTCGTCGGCCATGCCACGAAGGACGGCTCCATCGCGGGGCCGAGGGTTCTCGAACACATGGTGGATACGGTGCTTCAGTTCGAGGGGGATCGGTACCAGTCCTTCCGGGTGCTTCGCGCACTCAAAAACCGCTTCGGCTCGACGAATGAGATCGGGGTCTTCGAGATGACGAGCCGGGGCATGGAGGAGGTCGCCGATCCCTCCGCGTTCTTTCTCTCGAATCGGGAAGGGGACATGCCCTCCGGGGTCGTCACGGTGTGCCTTTTGGAGGGAACCCGTCCGATGCTCGTGGAGATCGAGAGTTTGGTGGCTCCGAGTCCGCTCGCAAACCCCCGGCGCGTGGCGAACGGCCTCGACAACGGGCGGGTGAACATGTTGTGCGCGGTTCTCGGGAGGAGGGCCGGGCTAAATCTCTCGGACTCGGATGTTTATGTGAACGTCACGGGCGGGGTTCGGGTCGAGGAGCCAGCGGCGGATCTCGGGGTGGCGCTCGCGATCGCGTCGGCTTTGCGCGACAAGCCCGTCGGGAAAGGGACGGCGTGCTTCGGGGAGGTCGGGCTCACCGGCGACATACGGTTCGTTCCGGGCGCGGATCGGCGTTCGTCGGAGCTTATAAAGATGGGCTTCGGACGTATAATAAAGCCCGAAAGCGCATCGAGTTCGTCGGAAAACGCCGGAGGCGAGGGAGATTTGATGGAAGCGAGGACGTTGGAGGAGGCGGTGGCGGTGGCGCTGCTTTGACCCGGTCGAGGAGGCATTTCCCGGAGGAGATCGAGAGGGCGCTCGACATCGTCGCGCCGGGCACCGAACTCCGCGAGGGCATCGAGAACATCATGCGGGCGCAAAACGGTGCGCTCATCGTCATCGCCGAGCCGGAGAAGCTCGACGAGATGACCATCGTTTCGGGCGGCATGAAAATAGAGGTCGAGTTCGCCCCGATGCGCCTCTATGAACTCGCGAAGATGGACGGCGCGATCGTCGTCTCCCCGAACCTCCAAACCATCGTATACGCGAACGTCCACCTAGACCCCGACCCGACCATCGAGTCCGAGGAAACGGGCATGCGCCACCGCGCCGCGAACCGGACCGCCACCCAGACCGGAGACCTCGTCATCGCCGTCTCCGAGCGCCGCCGGGTGGTGAGCCTTTATCAGGGACCTTATGGCCCGCACGTCCTCGAAGACATCGGCGTCGTTTTGAACAAGGCGAACTCCGCGCTCGCGACCCTCGACAAGTTCACGCGGCGGCTCCGAGACGAGGCCCGCTTCCTCACCGTTCATGAGTATGATGGGGTCGTTACTTTGCGGGAGGTTGTGGGGGCTATCGGGACGTTCGAGTATTCGGTGAGGATCGCCGAGGAGATCGAGGCGTACATCCGCGAGCTTGGCAGCGAGGGGCGTTTGATCGAGATGCAGCTTGGCGAGGCTTTCTATCGGGTTCCGAACCAGTATGACGCGCTCCTCCGCGACTATGTGGACGACGGCGCGGAAGCCTCCGAAGTCCGGGAGAAGCTGAAGAAGCTCTCGGCGTCGGAGCTTTCGGAGTCCATGGAGATCACACAGATTCTCGGGTACGGCTCCGTCGGCCAGATCGAGGACTTCTTCGTGAAGCCACGCGGCTTCCGCCAACTCGCGCAAGTCCCGCGCCTCCCGCGCAAAGTCTCGCAAAACCTCGTGCGCGAGTTCGGCTCGCTCGACGCCCTCCTCGAAGCCACCGAGGACGAACTCGACGACGTGGACGGCGTCGGCCACGCGAGGGCGAGGGCGATACAAAGAGTCCTCGAACGCCAACGAACCATCGAGGCCGGAGAGGTTCCGCAATGACGCCGCACTTCGATGTATGGCTCCGAAAAACCGGGAGTCGGGAATCGGAAGTCGGGAGTCGGGGAAGAGGCGGTGCGCGGATGGGGGCGGCGTGAGCGGGGGTCGAGGGGCGGTCGCGCTCGTCCTCGCGGGCGGTGTCGGGAGCCGGATGGGCCGTCCGAAGCAGTTCATCGAGCTTCTCGGGAAGCCCGCCCTCTTCCACACCCTCAATGCCTTCGAGAAATGCTCCGCCATCGAGAAGATATACACCGTCGGGGACGAGGCGAGGATCTCCGCCCTCGCCCGCGAACACGGTATCCGCAAATACGCCGGGTGCGCCGAGCCGGGGGAGAGCCGGGCGTTTTCGACGAGGAGCGGCCTCCTCCTTTGCGACGAAGACCCCGAGACCATCGTGCTCATCCACGACGGTTCGCGGTGCCTCGTCAGCCCGGATCTCATCGAGGGCATCATCGCCGCCGTTGAGGACGGCGCGGACGGAGCCATCCCCGCCACCCCCGTCTCGGACACGATAAAGGTGGCGAATGGAGACTCGGTTGCCAAAACCCTCGACCGCTCGGAGCTTCGGGCCGTCCAAACCCCGCAAGCCTTCCGCCTCGGTCTTCTTAGGAGGATCTTCGCGGATCGGGAAGAGGACTTCGCCGCCGCCACCGACGACGCATGCCTGGTAGAAAGGTTGGGCGGCGATGTCCGCCTCGTTCCCGGCGAGAGGTCGAACATAAAGCTCACCTCCCCGGAGGACGTCATCCTCGCGGAGGCCATCCTCGCTTCGCGTGGGAGCCGCGACGACTTCGCGGGCCTTCTCGGGCTTCGCGGATCGCATCACGGAGCCTCACGTTGAATATGGCCGCCTCGCTCACCGGGGGTCGTCGTTAGCGGGACACGGAACACCTTCCGGGTCGGACTCGGGGTGGACGTGCACGCCTTCGCCGCGCCGGAGGCCGGACGAAGGCTCATACTCGGCGGGGTGAACATCCCCTCGGAGCGCGGCCTCGCCGGACACTCCGACGCCGACGTCCTCTCCCACGCCATCACCGACGCGCTCCTCGGGGCCGCCGGAATGGAGGACATCGGCCACTATTTCCCCGATACCGACGAAAAGTGGAAGGATGCCGACTCCATCGAGCTTCTCCGCGAAGTCCGAAAGCTCGTCGGGAACTCATGGAGAGTGTCGAACGTGGATGCCGTCGTCATATGCGAACGCCCGAAGATACGCGACCACCGCGACGAGATGCGGACGAACCTCGCCGCCGCGCTCGGTGTGGAAATCCCCGACGTGAGCGTGCGCGGCACGACGAGCGAACGCCTCGGCTTCACCGGGCGCGGGGAGGGTGTCGCCGCCGAAGCGGTGTGCCTCCTCGAAAGGAGCGGATGATGGTCGCTGCGCGACCGTTCTCAGTTCTTGGTTATTAGTTTTTAGCCAAGAACGAAGAATCAAGAACTGAGAACTAAAAACCAAACGAGCAAAGGAACCCGTTATGGAGAGGATGCGATGGACAAAGTGAACATAATGGAGAAGCTCTCGCTCTTCGATGAACATTGGAGTCCGAAGGTCGTGGGCGAACTGAATGGTCAGTATGTCAAGCTCGTGAAGCTCTCGGGCGGGTTTGTATGGCACCATCACGATGACGAGGACGAACTTTTTCTCGTTCTCGAAGGTACGCTCCGCATGGAGTTCCGCGACGAAACCGTGACCGTCGAGGCGGGCGAGTTTATCGTGGTCGAGAGGGGTGTGGAGCATCGCCCCGTCGTCGAGGACGGCGAGGTTCACGTCATGCTCTTCGAGCCGGCCTCGACCGTGAACACGGGAAACGTCCGAAACGAGCGGACGGCGGGGGAGGAATGGGTGTGATGGCGGCTTCGCCGCCGTTCTTGGCTCTTGGTTTTTGGTTCTTGGCTAAAAACGAAGAACCAAAAACGAAGAACCCGAGCGGAGCGACTTCGCTTCGGGAGTCGGGATGGCGGGATCTTCGGAGGGCGGACGAAGGGGTCGTCGGCGTCGCGTGGAACCGGAATTTATGAATCCTTCGATGAGCGGCGGAGATGGCGTCCGCGTTCGCTTCGCCCCGAGTCCGACCGGGATGCTCCATCCCGGCGGCGCCCGAACCGCTCTCTTCGATTTTCTGTTCGCCCGGTTTTATAGTGGGAAGCTCGTCCTCCGCGTCGAGGATACGGATCTCGCGAGGAGCGAGAAGCGTTTCGAGGAGAGCCTCTTCGAAGACCTCGAATGGCTCGGCCTCGCCTTCGACGAGGGGCCGTTCCGCCAGAGCGAGCGCGGCGAGGTGTATGAAAAGTATCTTGTCCGCCTCGAAGATGCCGGGTTCACGTACGAGGCGAAGGACGAAGCCGGACGAACCGCTTTGTATTTCCGTCCGCCGGAGAGGGATGGCGTTTTCCACGACGCTTTGCGGGGCGAGGTGTCGTTCGGGAAGGTTCCGGACTTCGTCGTTCGGAAGTCCGACGGGACGCCTTCGTACAATTTCGCGGTCGTCGCGGATGACACGGACATGGGCATCACGCACGTCATCCGGGGCGAGGAGCATCTCTCGAACACGGCGAGGCAATCGCTCGTGTATCGCGCCCTCGGCGAGGGGGAGCCGGAGTTCGTCCATCTCGGCGTGATCCTCGGCCCGGACGGGAAGAAGCTCTCGAAGCGACACGGAGCGGCGAGCATCGAGGAGTTCCGCCGCGAAGGGTATCTCCCGGAGGCCGTCGTGAACCACCTCGCCCTCCTCGGATGGTCGCACCCGGACGGGAAAGAATTCTTCGCGTCGCTCGACGAACTCGCGGACGAATGGACGCCCGAACGGCTCGGGGCGAGTCCCTCGACCTTCGACCCCGAGAGGCTCCTCGGGCTCGACGCTGAGCATATACGCGCTCTCGGCATCGGCGAACTCCGGGAGAGGACGGCTCCATTTCTCGACGAGCCGCTTCCCGAAGGGCGGGAGGACGTCGCCGCCGAGGCGATGCGCGAGGATATGAAAAAACTCTCCGACGCGCCGGAGGTTTTGCGGGCGATCACGGGCGCGGTCGAGACGGAGCGTTTCGCCGCCGATCTCCCCGAGTCGAGCGCGGGGATGTTCTCCCACGTCGCCGGAAGGCTCGAAGCCGTCGAAGACCTCGACCTCGAAGCGGCGAGGGGTTTCGTGAAGGAGCTTCGGGGATGGGCGAAGGAAAACGGGATAAAGACGCGCGACCTCCTCCATCCGCTCCGGCTCGCGCTCACGGGAAGGGATCGGGGGCCGGAGATGGCGTATATCTTCGCGGTTCTCGGGAAGGAGGGATCCCGGCTTCGGATAGAGGCGGCGAGAGAGGCTATATTAACCCGAGTTGCCCCCTATAAGAACTGAATAGCGAACGCCAGGATGAAACAGACGATCTTCAACTCGAAGCCTTCCGCCCTCACCGCGTGGATCTTCCTCGGAAACAGGGCAGTGATCTGGCTGA
>JACCWD010000100.1 GCA_013697825.1 Rubrobacter sp. | reverse complement strand
CCGAGCGGGTTCGAGCCAGAGCCGTCGGACTGCTCGACGGTTTTGTCGAGGAGGAGGTTCACGGTGTTCGCGACGAGTTCGATGTGGCCCATCTCCTCGGCGGCGATGTTCGCCACGAGGTCGTAATAAGGCCGGATCTTCGACTTGCCCCGGAAGTTGAACGACTGGTACGTATAGTTCATGAGCGTGGACATCTCGCCGAACTTCCCGCCCATCAACTCCTGAACGGCAGCCGCCGAATCGGGATCCGCGACGCTCGGACGCGGCAAGTCAACCTGGAGCTTGTCTATGCGTAGAAACATCTTCCTCCTTCTCGCTTCCTTTCACTGCCCCGACACCGTAACATATTTCGAATAACGAATCTTACTCTTACCTGATATTCACTCCCAGTCTTCCGTTCCAGTTTTTTGTTCCACGTCGAAAAGCCCTTTGTGGATACCCTTTCGCGCGAACGACAAAACCGGGGGCGCGGCGAACGCCCCTCGGCTTCCCGGTCTCGTCGAAGGATTTTGGCGGGCGGTTCGCTACAAAGCGGCTGGCCCCGACTCCTTCACTTCTTCGCCCACCTCGTCCTCGAATTTCTGGAAGTTCTCGCGGAAGAGTCCGGCGAGCTTCTTGGCCTGCTCGTCGTACGCGTCCTTGTCGTCCCACGTCTCTCTCGGGTCGAGGATGCCCTCCGGCACGCCTTCGACCTCCACCGGAACATTGAGGCCGAAGAACGGGTCTTTCCTCGTCTCGGCCTTCTCCAATTTACCCTCGATGGCGGCGCGCACTATTTGCCTCGTCGCGGCGATGTCCACTCGCTCGCCGACGCCGTACGGCCCGCCCGACCACCCCGTGTTCACGAGATAGCACGGGACATCGTGGCGCTTGAGCCGCTCCGAGAGCATCGTCGCGTACGTCGTCGCCGCGAGCGGCAAAAACGGGGCCGCGAAGCACGCCGAGAACGTCGCCTCGACATCCGACTCCATATCCGACTCTGTCCCCGCGAGCTTCGCCGTGTATCCCGAGAGGAAATAATACGCGGCTTGCTCCGGAGAGAGCGCGCTCACCGGAGGCAAAACCCCGAAAGCGTCCGCCGTGAGAAAGAGGACGGCGTTCGGATGCCCGCCCCGCCCGCCCTCGACCGCGCCCTCGATGTATTCGAGCGGATACGCCGCACGGGTGTTCTCCGTCACCGTGTCGTCCGTATAATCCACGTCGCGGGTGATCCGGTCGAGGACGACGTTCTCGAGAACGCTCCCGAACCGGATCGCATCGTAAATCTGCGGCTCTTTCTCTTTCGAGAGGTCTATGGTCTTCGCATAGCATCCACCCTCGAAGTTGAAAACCCCCTCGTCCGACCATCCGTGCTCGTCGTCCCCGATGAGATGCCGTTCGGGATCCGCCGAAAGCGTCGTCTTCCCCGTCCCCGAGAGGCCGAAGAAGAGGGCGACGCTTTCGTCCTCGCCCATGTTCGCCGAACAGTGCATCGGAAACACGTCGCTCTCCGTCGGAAGCACGAAGTTGAGGACGGAGAAGATGGACTTCTTTATCTCACCGGCATACCGCGTCCCACAGACGAGGATCACCTTCCGCTCGAAGTCCACGCCGACGAAAGTCTCGGAGTTCGTCCCGTCCTCCTCCGGCTCCATGAGGAGGCCGGGGAGGGAAATGACCGTCCAATCCGCCTCGAAGCCTTCGAGTTCCTCACGCGGCGGACGGCGGAAAAGTTGCTGCGCGAAGAGGGCTTGCCAGGCGTACTCGGTGACGACTTGCACATTGAGTCGGTACCGGGGGTCGGCTCCGGCGTATGCGTCCGCCACCCACACCTCTTCGAGGTTCTCGAGGTACGAGGCCGCGCCGCGGAGGATCTTCTCGAACCTCTCCGAAGGGAACGGCTGGTTCACCGCGCCCCAGTCAACGGTTTCCTTTGTCAATTCGTTCTCGATTATGAAGCGGTCTTTCGGGGAGCGTCCGGTGCGTTTTCCGGTTCGCGATACGAGGGCGCCATTGCCGGCGATCATACCCTCGCGCCGCCTTATAGAAGTCTCCACGAGCCTCGCCGGAGGCAAGTTCTCATGCACCGCCCCGAGATGCGAGATGCCGAAATTTTCTAGGGTCATACGTCGAACGGCGAGATCCATTATTCCCCTTTCACCCTCCGCCTTGC
>JACCWD010000082.1 GCA_013697825.1 Rubrobacter sp. | reverse complement strand
ATCCCGAAGACATAGTTCGTGCTTCCGGTCGGCTCGCCGCCGGAAAGCACATCCACCCATATAAAAAGGATGAAAAACAAGACGACGACGCTCCCGGCGACGAGGGCCGGGACGAGGCTATCCCCTTCCTGGATCCGGCGCACGAAGCCGAAGAGGATCGAGATCCCGACCACGAGCAAAAACGGATAAAGAACGATTCTCCACGAGGCGAGGAGCATGCCGATCAAAATCAAGGCAAGCAACCCGAGCAAAATATAAACGAGCCGATCCGAAAGACTTCCCCTCATACTCCTCCTCCACAAGTCGGACACTCGGGGATGACCACGCTCATGGCAAAGCCATTAAAAACTCTCCCGGAGGTCTCCCCACCATTTCACGCGGGCATTGTACATGAGGAGTTCGCGGCCCGCCTCGCGCCCCTCCGACACGGTATACGACGCGCCGGGTCTTCTTTACGGGCGAGGGGAAGGGAGGCGCGCCGCGGAGAATACCGCGTCGCTCGCCCGGATTCGGTGTGATGGAAAGGGAAATTTGCCCGCCCTCCGGTGGTCGGCGGAGAAACCTTCTCCGGGGCGCGGGCGTCCCGCACGGGCGAGGCGCGTGGAGTCGATCCGAGTCCGGCTGAAAAAGCGTTCGTTCGCGGGGCGGCGCACCCTCCCGGCGAGCCGTCCACCGCGCCGAAGGGATCGAGCGAACCACCGCCCGAAATTCCTTCGGAGGCATTCAGCCCGGATTATTCACAAAGCGCGCGCCGAGGATGCGGTTCTCCCTCCGAAAAGGCGAGGGCCGGAAAGCGCGGAGTCGAGGTCCGCTCCGTCCCCGACTTCGTCGCTCCAAGCCGAGAGTCGGGCGACGCTCGACTCTCGAAGCGGCGCGACCTCCCGGCTCCCGGTTTTCATGCGACAGCGAGGATGGGTTCCGCCTTCGTGCTTCTCACTACTCCCCATTCCCTGTCTTTCACATTTCCTGAAGCGCCCGGGTTTTCTAGCTAATTTTTATGCTTTGCGGCTCGGAGACTCTCGCTCCGCCTTTGACGGTGATCTCGAGCATGCCGTTGTCGAACCTCGCGGATATATTGTCGTCGCCGACGCTTTCGGGGAGGTTTATGGAGCGGCGGAATTCCCCGTAAAAACGCTCGCGGACGAGGAAGCTCGTGTTCTCCTCGTCGAGTTCGCTCTTTCTTTGCCCGGAAACGACGAGGATCCCGGCGGTGAGCGAGATGTCTATTTCCTCGCGCCCGACCCCGGCGAGTTCGCACCGGATTTTGAGGTCGTCCCCGTCGGCGAAGATGTCGGTGGACGGAACCCACGCCGTCGCGTGGGTGCGGGGAGCCTCTTCGCCGACCCCGGCGGATGACGGCCCATCGTAGCCCATCATCCATTGTTCCTGCATCCGGTTCATCTCGCTTATGGTGTCGAGTACCCCCCGAAAAGGGTTCCGCCGCGCTTTCCCCATTCTCTCCTCCTTACGAATAAATTCCCTTTACACGCCCGGTTCGGTGCCTTCGAGATCCTCGGGAACCGGGGGCCGGATCCACGACACCCCGCTCCACGGGACGAAGACCGGCTCCCCATCCACTTCGCCCTCTTTGTACGTGTACGCGAGCCCGACCTCGTTGACTTCCTTGAGCGTGATGAACTCCCAACTCGAAGCTCCCACCCTGTGAAGCACGAGGTCGCGCCCGACCCAGCTTTGCGGTATCTGCTCCTCCAAAAAATCATCCTTTCATCGAAATACGGGACGGCGGAGTTTCCGCCGCCCCGCGAAGGTTCGTCCGAAGTATATTAACTTCGCCGCGCGCCGTCCGAGTGCCTTTCGGCGGACATTTGCTGCGGCGAGATGGCGCCCCTCGGGCGCGACATTGCGCGTCCGGGGTCGGGGGCTTCGCTCTCGGCCATGATGACCGAATCTTGCTGGAGAGCCTTTATGAGCGCGTAGCACATGAAGATGAGCACGATACACAACGGAAGTCCCGCCGCGATGGACGCCGCCTGAAGCGAGGTCAAAGCCGCCGCCCCTCCGACGAGGAGAAGCACCGCCGCGACCGCGCCTTCCAAAACCGCCCACCCGAGCCTTTGGTACCAGACCGGGTTCGGGTCGCCGCCGTTTGTGAGGATATCCACCACGAGCGAGCCGGAGTCCGAAGAGGTCGCGAAGAAAAGCACGACCACGATGATCGTCACGAGCGAGAGAATGACCGTGAAGGCCGCACCGAGATTTAACTGGTCGAAGAGTACGAACATCGCCGACTCCGTGGACGCCTCGGCGAGGCCGCCGCCGTTCCCAGTCATGATGAGGTTGAGCGAGGTGCTTCCGAAGACCGTGAACCATATCGCCGACGCTCCGGCGGGGGCGAGGAGAGCGCCCGCCACGAACTCCCGGATCGTGCGCCCGCGGGAAATCCTCGCTATGAACATACCAACGAACGGCGACCACGAGATCCACCATCCCCAGTAAAAGAGCGTCCATCCGCCGAGCCATTCCTGCCCGGCCTCGTTCCCGGTGAACGCGTTGAGGCTCGTGCCGATGAGGTTCTGGAAGTAATATCCGATGTTCTCACCGAGCGAACTAAGTATAAAAACCGACGGCCCAAGAAGGAACACCGCGAGGACGAGAAGCACCGCCAAAACCATGTTTATCTCCGACAGCCGCCGGATGCCGCGGTCGATCCCGAACACCACCGAAACGCCCGCTATCGCCGTGATGGCGACGATGAGCATGACCTGAACGCCGATCTCCTGCTCGACGCCAAAGACCGCGCCGAGCCCGGCGTTTATTTGCTGGGCCCCGAGTCCGAGCGAGGTCGCAAGCCCGAAGATCGTCCCGAACACCGCGATGATGTCTATGGTATGCCCGATCGGTCCGTTCACCCGGTCGCCGAGTATCGGCTGGAAAATGGAGGCCGGACGGAACGGCAATCCCCGCCGGAAGCCCGCATAAGCGAGCGCGAGCCCGAACACGATGTACACCGCCCACGGGTGGAGCAGCCAATGATAAAACGTATAGTTCATCGCCGCGTCGGCGGCGGCCTCGGTACCTCCCTCCCCGACCGGAGGGGCCGTGAAGTGGAACACCGGCTCCGCGACACCATAAAAGACGAGGCCGATGCCCATGCCCGCCGTGAAGAGCATCGCGAACCACGCGAACGTGGAGAACTCCGGGCGGCTGTCATCCGGGCCGAGGCGTATCTTCCCGAATCGCGTGAAGAGGAGCGAGACGACGAAGATCAAAAACGCCGTCACGCTGAGAATATAAAACCATCCGAAGTACGTCGTAATAAAGCCGATGACCGCGCCCGTCGCGCCGGAGACCGAATCCGTGAAAGTTATACCTATGAGAAGGAAAAGTAAAATTACCGCACCCGAAATCAAAAACACGGGCGGGTTCGTGTGCCGCCTTAAATATTCCTGCATACGCTTCCTTCCCTTCGCTTCCCTCGACCAATGAAACGCAATGTATCAAATCATGCTTTGCGCTTCAAAGTGTCCGGCGCGGGCGCGACCCGAGCCGGGGATTGCCGTCCGCACTAAATTAACACGGTTGTGGGAATGCGTCAGCCACCGAAGGGAACAAAGCGTCCGAAGGCCGGATGCGCCTCACGAGGCGCGCTCGCGGGCGATGTACACCCACACCCCGACGACGTGCGCGTTCGATTCGGCCCACGAATGAGCCGCCTCGGACGGCTCCTCGGAGTCGTGGATGGCGAGTTGAAGGCTCTCCATTTGCGGGACGGCGAGTGTGATCTCTTCGAGAAAAACGTGCGCGAGCGGATCTTCCCCCGAAAGCCCCGCCCTCGCCGCCGAATGGAGCGTCGCCGGGCGATTCACCTCTTCGAGAAGCCCCCCTCCTTCGAGATAGTCGAGGTCGTATTCTAGGTTCATCCAATGCGGTGAATACGCGAGCATGACGAAAGCCTCCTCCGCCTCGTAAAGACGCTCCGCCTCCTCCATCATCGCCGGTGAATCGGGTTGCACCGAAGGTTCGAGGCCATGCTTCTCGAAGATTTCGGCGGGAATCTCCCCGGCTCCGGACGATCCCCCTTCGAGGACGAGAGCCGTCTCCGCGTCTTCGATCTCTTCGATGCGGCGGATGTCCATATACGCGGGGGCCGCGAGGCTCGCCCGCGTCGTCCCGAGGAGCCATTGCCCGAGCATGTCTATGTCGCCTTCGTGTTCGGCGACGAGGCCGTTGTGGACGGGGCGCCATATTCCCTGGAAAGCGTCCGCCTCGCCGTCCGCCACCGCCTCGAACGCATCCTCGGGGGGTGCCTCTTCGAGGGACACGTCGTATTCGAACTCCTCTTCGAGGACGGCTTTGGTGAGGAGAGCGAGGGCTTCGCTCTCTTCCCACGAGGAGTGGGCGATGGTGAGTTCGCGGTCTTCTTCGGGGGGAGAAGAGGAACCCCCGGTCGACGCCGAGCATCCCGCCGAGATCACGGCCACGAAAAGGAGGGCGAGGAGTATGTAAAGACCTCCCGCCCTCGTGCGGCTTTGCCGAGTATTCCTTTTCAAAGCGTCGCTATTTTAGCCCGAATCATCCGCGAAGCGCACGCCCATTTCGAGTCCGGGTTCGGCGGGAGTCCGTCGGGCGTGGAGGCGTGAGCGTCGCGGAAGAGCGAGTCGAGAGCGCCCCGACTCCCCACTTCCGGTTTTCGGGAGGCGGTTCATGAGACATCCGGGTCAGCCCCCCTCGGCGGCTCTCGCCGCGTCGAGCCACGGCTCGACGACATCGCGGTTGTCTTCGAGCCAGAGGCGGACGCCTTCTTTCGGGTCTCCGGCTTCGACTATTTCGAGTTCGATCTCAGCAACTTGATCCTCGTTGAGCTTCATCGCTTCGAGGAGGGCGTATGCCATCGGGTCGTCGTCTTCGAGGCCGGTTCGGTACGCGGAGTGGAGCCGGGCCGGGTCGGTGATGCCGCGAGTCGTGCCTTTCGGGTCTTCGAGGTAGTGGAACTCATAGCGGAGGTTCATCCAGTGCGGCGACCATCCGAGGAAGACTATCGGCTCCTTCCTCGCATACGCCCGCTCGAGCTCCGCGAGCATCGCGGGCGTGCTCGACTCGACGAGGACGAGGTCGAGGTCGTATTCCGGGATGACCGTGTCGTTTATCCGCTCCATCAGCACCGTGCCGGGCTCTATGCCCGTGATCATGGTGGCCTCCGACTCGTTGAGGTCTTCGAGGCTGCGAACATCCATGTAATCCGGCACGGCGATGCCGAACTCGGTCTCGTCGAGATACCACGGCTCCTCCGAAAGAACCACGCCACCGTCGGTCTCGTCCATGAGGGCTTGGTGGGCCGGCAGCCACACATCGAGGAAGGCATCGTACTCGCCGCTCGAAACACCCTCGAAGATCGGCTGCAAATCGGCGAGCTCGAGTTCCACGTCATAGCCGAGCTCCTCCTCGGCGAGAACCTCGATGAGGGCCGAGTTCGCGATGTTCTCGGTCCATCCGATGTACCCGATCGTGAGCCGCTTCTCCCCCGAAGCCCCGACATACCCGCACGAGACGGCGAAAAATACGAGGAAGCACACAAAGACAACCACCGAACAAGCGAACGCCGAAAAGTCGAACGCCAAACGGGCGAACGCCGGGCGAGCCGACGCCCGTCGTTCATGCCGATTCCGCAATTTGCGCGGCGGACGGCTGTTTTTCAAGGTTTTGCTTCTCCTTGTTTTTTCTAGCTTCCGGCCTGCTCCTGCGCCTGCTCGGCGGCCTCGACCCACGGGTCAACGACGCCGCGGTTCTCCTCGGCCCACGCCATCGCGCCCTCGAGCGGCTCGTCGGGGTTCACGTCTTGAATGACGGCTTGAAGCTCGTTCATCTCGTCCTCGGTCATCGTGACGGCCTCCATGAAGGCGTACGCCACCGGGTCGTCCTCTTCGAGGTCGGCGCGGACGAGGGTGGCGAGCTGCGAAGGCTCGTCGAAGTTGCCCTGTCCGTCCTCGGGGTCTTCGAGGTAGTGGAAGTCGTACTCGGCGTTCATCCAGTGCGGCGACCACCCGAGGAAGACTATCGGCTCCTCGGCCTCGTACGCTCGCTGGAGCTCCGCGAGCATCGCCGGAGTGGACGATTCCGTGAGCGTCATGTCAAGGTCGTAGGTCGGGATGACTTCGTCCCGGATCTGGGCGTGGAAGAGCGCGCCCGGCTCGATGCCCGTGATCTCGTCCGTCCCGGCCTCGTTGAGATCCGCGAGACTCTCCACATCCATATAGTCCGGCACGGCGATGCCATAAGCCGTAACGCCCTCATACCACGGCTCGAGAAGCTCGACGTCGTCTTGAACGGGATCTATATATTGCTGGTGGTTCGGCATCCACACATCTTGGAAAGCATCGAGGTCGCCGCTTCCGACACCCTGGAAGAGCGGTCCGACGTCGAGCGTTTGAAGCTCGACCGAATCATACCCAAGCTCCTCTTCGAGAAGTCCTTTGCTCAAGTTCGAGAGGGCGATGTTCTCGTCCCACCCGATGTTCCCGAGCGTAAGGGTTCCTCCGCCGGAGGCGCTGTCCCCTCCGCCGGAACCGCCGCCGCAGCCCACCGCCACCGCTCCGACGAGGAGCGCCGACACGATTACCGACAATAATTTCTTTGGCTTCATATGCCTTCCTTTTTTAGCTCGCAAAACACGCTTCCGGTGTACGGACGCCTCGCTTACATATCAGCCGCCCTTCACCATTTTCGGGGCGCTTCCCTCTCCGATGCTCCGCGTAACGCGGTCGAGGATGATCGCCATAACCACGATCCCGATACCGCCCGTGAAGCCGCGGCCCACATCCAACTGGCTGAGTCCCGAGACGACTTCGGTGCCGAGGCCGCCCGCCCCGATCAAAGCCGCTATCACCACCATCGAAAAGGCGAGCATGATGACCTGGTTGACCCCGGCCATGATCGTCTTGAAAGCCTGCGGAAGCTCAACTTTGATGAGCGTCTGCCACGGTGTCGCCCCGAACGCCCGCGCCGCCTCCACCGTCTCTCCGGGAACTTGCTGGATGCCGAGGAGCGTCAACCTCACGGCGGGCGGCATAGCGAAGACGACCGTGGCGAGAACCGCCGGGACGCCGCCTAGCCCGAAGATGAGGATGGCCGGGACGAGGTACACGAAGGCGGGCATCGTCTGCATGAAGTCGAGGACCGGGCGAACCACCGTTTCGACGCTCCGGTACTGCGCGGCGAGAACCCCGATCGGCATCCCGACCGCAAGCGCCACAACCGCCGCCACGATGACGAGCGCGAGCGTCACCATCGCCGCGTCCCATAAATCTATGCTGATCATGAACACAAGCCCAACCACGGTGAACAGCGCGGTCCGCCACCCCGCCAATACATACGCCAGGATCGCGAAGATCGCGATCATCACCAGCGCGGGCGGCGTAGTCATCACGAACGACAAGCTCTCCACCAGCAAATTGACGACGAACTCGACCACGCCGAACAAGCCGGCGAACGTCTCGGTGACGAAAGCCACGGCGCCCTCGATCCAATCCCCGAGCGGTATCCGCGGAATGAACTCCGCCTGCGCGAGCATCATGACGCGCCACCTTCCTCACCGGACTCGCGCGCGACATAGTTCGTCGAAACCGCCTCGCGCCCCACGCCCCCGGAGTCATCCTCCGCCTCGCCGTTCTCCTCGATGCCCGTCGTAAGCCCGGCGATGAGCGCGCCTCGCACGACCACGCCTTTCAACCGTCCCTGTTTCCCGACGACCGCGACGGGGGCATTGTTCTCCACAAACATCGGAAGCACTTCCCGAAGTGGCGTCTCCCGCGCCACCCTCTTCGGCGAGCGGTCCACCGCCTCCTCGAGCGAGTTCTCGCCGCGCTCGGCGAGGCGGGCCACGTCCTCGACCTCGCACACGCCGACGAGATGCCTCTCGCCGTCAACGACGAAGATGGTGGACAATCCGGCCTGCCTCATGCGGCGGAGTATGACCCTCGGGCCTTCGCTCTCGTAGGCGACCTCCTTCGGCTCGACCATCACCGCGTCCACCTGCCGGACCTTCGCGTAGTCCACATCCTCTATGAAACGCTCGACGTACTCGTTCGCCGGGTTCGTGAGGATCTCCTCCGGGTCGCCGATCTGGACGATCTCCCCGTCCTTCATGATGGCCACCCGATGCCCGAGGCGAAGCGCCTCGTCCAAATCGTGCGTTACGAAGATGACGGTTCTTTGTATCTCGCCTTGAATATCGAGGAAGAGGTTTTGCATGTCGCGCCGGATGAGCGGGTCGAGCGCGGAGAACGGCTCGTCCATAAGGAGTATTTCCTGCTCGGTCGCCAATGCCCTCGCAAGCCCGACCCTTTGCTTCATGCCGCCCGAAAGCTCGGTGATCTGCTTGTTCTCCTGCCCGTCGAGGCCGACCATGTGGAGGGCTTCCATGCCTTTCTTGCTCCGCTCCGACACCGACATTCCTTGAACCTCGAGGCCGAAGGAGATATTGCTGAGAACGGTGCGGTTCGGCAAGAGGCCGAAATGCTGGAAGACCATGCCCATCTTCTTCCGGCGAAGGTCTCGCACCCTTTTCATGGACATGCCTGCGAGGTCTTCGCCGTCGAGGAGGATATGACCCTCCGTCGGGTCTATGAGGCGGTTCACGAGGCGGAGAAGCGTGCTTTTCCCGCTCCCCGAGAGGCCGATGATCACGAAGATCTCACCCTCGTAGACTTCGAAGCTCGCGTCATACACCCCGATGGTCGCGCCCGTCTCCTTCTCGACCTCGGCCTTGCTATTCCCCGAGCGGCGCATCTCGAGAGCCTGGGAACCCTTTCTCCCGAATACCTTCGACAGCCCTTCGGCCCGGATAACTTCCCGTCGGCCCTTATCCTGTGTAGATTCCGTGGCAAACCCCTTCGCTTTAGCCAGCTACGCACGGCCAAGACGCTCGAAACATACCTCGCGCCTCCGCCCTCTATCTAGGCCAGATATGGAGAAAACACTGGAATGACATAAATCCGGCCACCCGGATACCATCATAATGCCTACGGCAAATTGGTTCAACTGCGGCGGCGGTGGTACGCGCCCACCCCGTGATATAGAATTGCGGCGCGAATCGGAAGAATGCGCCTGTAGCTCAGGGGATAGAGCAGCGGTTTCCTAAACCGCGGGCCGGAGGTTCAAATCCTTCCAGGCGCACCTCCGGAGTTCCTGCAAACGGCGAAAATAGCGAAAACCTCGGATTGGCTCCGAGGCTCTTTTACACCAATTAGTACACCAACGCGGGGATTTCTCGCCCCGAATCAGCTACCCGAGGGCTGCATCCATCGCTTCGGCGGCGGCGTCCCCCATGTCCGGGAGTACGTGGGAGTAGACGTTCAATGTGAGCGCAATGTCGGCGTGTCCCAACAGTTCTTGGACGTACTTCGGGTTCACGCCCTGCCGGAGCAGCAGCGTGGCGCACGTGTGGCGGAGGTCGTGGAAGCGTATGGCGGGGAGTCCGGCGCGGGCGAGCGTCGCCTCGAAATCGCGGGAGATGTTGCGTCCCGTGAGCGGCGTCCCCACGCTTGAAGGGAAGACTAGACC
>JACCWD010000079.1 GCA_013697825.1 Rubrobacter sp. | reverse complement strand
AAAGAGATCGCCCATCCCCCGAACATGAGCCTTCTCAAGCTCCCTTCGTACTCCCCCGAACTCAACCCGGTCGAGAGGTGGTTCCAGGAGTTCCGGCGGACGCTCTCCAACAGGATGTTCGAGAGCGCGGAGGCGATCCAGGAGGCGCTGACGGAGGCGCTCGCCTCTTATTGGCGAACCCCTGCGATCTTGCAAAGCCTCACCGGCTACCCGTGGTGGGTGGAGGCTATCGAGGCATTGGGACATCAATGAACTGAATCGGTATTATCTGTATCCAATCCCTTTATGCGACCGAAGTGGCGTTCGTTGTTCGTCGCCAAAGAGTATCCTTCGACGAGCGCGGTCGCGGCGATGAGGATGTCCGCATCGCCGATCAACGCGCCCCTCCGATAAAGACCGGCGTATATCTCCGAAGCCCGCACCACCACGGCCTCGGAGAGTGGCAAAAGGATGTTCGCGGTGCAAAAACGCTCGAATGCTTCTTGTTGCCTCGCTGCGTTCTTTGCTTTGAGTCTCCGCAAAATCTCGTACCGGGTTATGACCGAGAGCGTGAAACGACCATGCTCGCGAAGATAGTCTCGCGCTCTGGCGTTCGCCGCCGGACTCTGTCGCAAAATAGCGGAGAGAATATCGGTGTCCAAAAGCACGGACGCCGTCACCCTTCGCGGCCACCGAATAAAGCGCGGCGCTCAAGCGATATCTCCTCGATCTCCTCGATCTCTTCCTCGGAAAGCCCTTCATAAACCCTCTCGGCGAGGGCGAGGATGTCATCGTGGTTCGCCGCAGTTTCGACCGTGATGCGAACACGTTGTCCTTGAGAGAGCGGGGCTTCGGGAGCCTCCAACAATCGGAACTTCCCGTTCTCGAAAACCGCTTCCAAAGTTTGAGCCATGTTTCCCTCGCATCCCATGCGCCATTATGTGTTCGGATTATACGACCCGCGCCGAAGGCCATCCCGGAAATGCCCGGCTAAACCAAAGGACTCAAAGAAGCCAAAGCCCTCTCCACAATCTTCGCCGAGAGCGGGCGGTTCTCCCATTCCTTCAATGTGAGTTCCTCGGTGTTTGTTTTGTCGAGCTCGAACATGCGCTCCATTTGGGAGGCGAAGCCCTCATCGTAGACTTCGAGGTTTATCTCGTAGTTGCCGAGGAGGGAGAGTCGGTCTATGTTCGCGGTTCCGACTGTGGACCATTTGCCGTCTATGGTGGCGGTCTTCGAGTGGATCATGATGTGCTTGTAGCGGAAGATGCGTACTCCGGCGGAGAGAAGCTCATGATAATGTCTTCTTCCGAGCCAATCCACGGTGACGTGGTTCGACTCCTTCGGGACGACTATTTGAACGTCCGCGCCGCGTTTCGCGGCCTCCATGAGTCCGGCCCGCATCGCCCGGTCGGGGACGAAGTAGGCGTGGGTGAGGTATACGCGCTCGCTCGCCCGGTCTATGGCCTCGATATACATAGCCCGTATCGGGAAGATGCGGAGGTACGGGTCGTTTCTGTGGAGTACGAGGTGCGAGTTCCACGCCCGCTCGCTCGGGGCTTCGATCCTCGGGAGCGCCTCCCCGCAATGTACGTTCCAGAAATCGACGAAGGCGTTTTCGACCTCGCTCACCTCGTCGCCCCGGATGCGGAGGTGCGTGTCGCGCCACCCGGCGGCGTACAGCGAGCCGATGTTGTATCCGCCCATGAACGCCACGCGCCCGTCCACGCACAAAATCTTCCGGTGGTCGCGGAAGATGGACCGCGGGTCGAGGAGCCGCCGGGGGCGATCCACGGGACGGAAATGAAGCGTGTGTATCTCCTCGGGGAAGTCCTTGAATTTCGACGGGACGACGAGGTTCGCGAACCCGTCGAAGATGACGTATACCTCCACGCCTTCGCGGGCCTTCCGGGCGAGGGCTTCGACGAAACGGCGGCCCATCGCGTCGCCCTTCCATATGAACGTTTCGAGGAAAATGCGCCTCTTCGCGCCCTCGATCTCGCCGATCATGGCCTCGTAAAGCTCGACGCCGTACGGGTACAATCTCAGCTTTCCATCCCCGATGTCCATGTCCACTTCTTTTTGCCCCTCCCACGGGAAACCCTCCCGAGGCTTCTCGCGGCGCTTACGAAGCTGCGCCATCGCGACGAGCGCGGCGACCGAGAGAGCCTGGAAAGCCGTGAGGGCGACGAGGAAGCGGACGAGGTATCGTCGGACTCGGGCGGAGAGGAAGCGCATCCTGCGATACGCCTCGCGGAGGGACGAGAACATGGCGGAGACCTCGGCCCGTTTGCCCCCCGTCCTCAGTTTACTTCCCCCGGCTCCGGAAGCGCGAGACGAAATCCCGCGCCTCGCGCGACGCCCGCTCCTTTATGTCCTCCATCTCGCCCGCCCCGACTTTTTGATGGCCCCTCTCGAAATAAAGCATCGTCGCCTGGCCCATAGCGAGGGTTCCGGCGTACCCGATGGCCGCCGACGCCGCCCACCCGCCGACCGGGACGAGCTTCACGACTTGCCGCGAAAGGGCGCGGAGTCCGAGTCCGGCGGCGAGAACCCCGAGAAGTTCGCGGGCGCGCTGAAACGAGAGTTCTTCCCCATATGCGGCGGCGATGAGGAGAACCATCCGGCCTTGATTCGCCGTCATCGCGGGCATGTCCGCGCCGGGGATCGGAATCGCCCCGATGAAAGCGTTTTGCCGGGCGTTCTTGTTTATGAGGTCGTTGCAAACCGCCCGCCGAAAAAACGGATACGCCTTCGCCAGAGGGACGCGATAGTCGTCTTCGAGGGTCTCGACGATCCGTTTCGGGAGCGGGCCGGTGGGGCTTCCGGCGAAGTCCCCCGCCTCGATCTCGCCCGGCTCCTCCACGCCTTTGCCGGAGACGCGGATGGTTTTATCCGAAGGCGAGACTTCAATTATGATCTCCGCGCTCCGCATGTTTCTTTGCGCCCCGATGGCCTCGGCGAGCTTCGCGGCTTCCGGCGAGTCCCCGAGGACGGCGACGGTCGCCTTCTCCTCCGCGGCCTTCCGTGTTTCCTGAAACGTCTTGTACAAGTTTCTGAAATTATTCAAAGCATCTCCCTCGGTGTGGTTGTTTGCCCCATGCTTTCCCGGCGCGGCTGAAATTGATTCCTCTCCCGTTTAGGATATATTACGGGAAGGCAAAGGAAGGGTTTCGTAAAGCGTGTCAGAGGAGAGCTTGCAACCTCAGCGGGACCTGCGGGACATAGACGAAGTACAAGAACTCTTCGAGGCGGGCCAGGAATCCGGCACCCTCGAATCGAGCGAAGTGCTTACCCTCCTTCAGGAAGTCGACCTCTCCACCGACGAGATCCACAAAGTCTACGGCCTCCTCCGCGAAGGCGGCGTCGAGATCGTCGACGCGGGCTTCCTCTCCGACACCCTCCACAACGAGGATGAAGACACCCAAATCGTCGAGGAAGTTTTAGAAAGCGACCTCAAAGCCCGATACACCGGCGACGCAGTCCAAATGTACCTCGACGAGATCGGTAAAACCCCGCTCCTCACGAAGCCGCAGGAAGTGTATCTCGCAAAGCGCACAAAGCGCGGCGACAAGCGGGCGAAGGCCCACCTCACGCGCTCGAACCTCCGGCTCGTGGTCTCCATCGCGAAGAAGTACGCCGGGCGCGGCGTCTCGCTCCTCGACCTCATTCAGGAGGGGAACATCGGCCTCATGCGAGCGGTCGAGAAGTTCGACTACCGGAAGGGATTCAAGTTCTCGACGTATGCGACGTGGTGGATCCGGCAAGCTGTAACCCGCGCCATCGCGGACAAGGGGCGAACCATCCGGGTCCCGGTCCACATGGTCGAGAAAATAAACAAGTATTACCGGGTGCATCGCTCGCTCGCCTCGGAGTTCAACCGCGATCCGACCGACGAGGAGGTCGCGGGGATCATGGAACTCGACGCCGAGGAGATAAGCCGCATCCGGCGCGTCTCGCGGCGCTCGATCTCCCTCGAAACCCCCGTCGGTGAAGATCATTCCTCCGAGCTCGGGGACTTTATCGCCGACGAGGACTCCGACTCCCCCCACGACATCGCGAAGTCCTCGCTCCTCCGGGCGAGGATGCGCGAAGCCCTCGACGGCCTCCCGGAGCGCGAGCGGATGGTCCTCGAATACCGCTTCGGACTCACCGGAGGCCAGCCGAAGACCCTCGAAGAGGTCGGCGAAAGATTCGATGTAACGCGGGAGCGCATACGCCAGATCCAGCTAACCGCCCTCGCGAAGATAAAGACGAGTTCCCACGCCGCCGGGCTGCGCGACCTCCTCGATTAAAGAGATCCACTTTGCGAACCGCGCACGCTCTTCGCGCTTTTCAGCTTCGGTTCCGGATTGTGCGCCGTTCTCGTCGAAGGGCGGGCCGCCGCTTGTTTCGACCGCTTTAGCCCTTCCCGGACTCGTCGCGTTCGACTTCGTTCCTTTCGGGTTCCCGGCCCGCTTCCCTCCTCGATTCGACGTTCGGGTCGTGTTCGGGGTCTCCGGTTCTGTTCGGGTCTTCGTCGGTCGTGGATCTCCCGACGACGGCGGCGATGACGGGTATGGCGATAAGCGCGAGGACGGCGAACACTATCAAGCCGATTACGGCTATGCCCATTGCCTTCTCCTCTCCGGCGCCCTTTTTTCCGGGAGCCTCAATGACTCGGCGTCTGCTCCCCGGCTCCACCCATCTCGCCGCTCTCGACGATCCGGGCGAAGTTTTCGAGGTCTTCCTTCATGTTCTTCTCGGGGTTCGAGAGGATGTTCGCCGCAACCTCGCCGACCTTGCCGCCGGGCGGGTCGGCGTAGTTCATCGTGACTTCGATGCGGGTGCGATCCGGAGCCACCTCCTCGAACTTCGCCTCGCCGCTCGTCATGACTTCGCCGTCCTCGGTGTTCCACCCGATGCCGCGCTCCGGGTTCATCTCGGTCGTCCTCGCGTCGAACTGGACGCTCTTTCCGAGCGGCCCCTTCACCTTCCAGTGGCTCGTGTCCTGCCCGGTCATGCATACTTCCTCGACATTTTGCATGAACTTCGGGAAGTTCTCGAAGTTCGACCAGTAACGATATACCTCCGCCACCGGAGCCTGCACCTCTATGCTCTCGTTCACGCGCTGGGACAAAGTATTTCCTTCCTTCTATCGGAGATTTCCTTCGACACTCTGTGTACCCGACATCGCCCGAGGCAAACGTCGGAGCGAGCCGTCGGCCGGATTCGTGAAGCGGCGCGCCGCTGAAGGAGCGCCGAAGCAGTCGTCCGGGCTCCACCCGCCTCTTTCACCGAGGGACACTCCACTAAAACGTCTCTACGGGACGGCGGCCTTTCGGGCGGCGTTGCCGTCCGCCGCAAGCCGAGAAAGTTAATTGCGTGGCGTATCCGCCAGGCTATCCGCCGGACGAGCCGCCTCCTCGAAGGCCCGCTCAAGTTGCGGGTCGCGGTCGAAGGCTTCTTCTTGTGAAAGCTCGGCGAGATCGGTCGGGGCGACGATCTCGCCGTCCTCCCCGAGGGCGACCTCGATGTCCGGGTCTATGCCCGTCTCGCGGATGAAGTCGCCGCCCGGCGTGAGCCACTCGGCGATGCCGAGGAGGATGGACGACCCGTCGGAAAGCTCGAACTCGGAGAGGACGGTTCCCGTCCCGAACGTCGTCTCCCCCACCATCGTCGCCCTCTCATTGTCGCGCAAGGCGCCCGCCAGAATCTCCGAACTCGAAGCCGACCCTTCATTGACGAGAACCGTCATCGGGGCGTCCGGGAACTCCGGCTCGCCGGAGGTTTCGACCTCGCTCCGCTCGCCGTCGGCCTCTCTTCGAATGTACACGACGCTGCCTTCTTCGAGGAAGAGTCCTGCCATCTCGACGGCCTGGTCGAGGCGCCCTCCGGGATTGTCGCGGAGGTCGAGGACGAACTCTTCGGCCCCCGAAGCGCGGGCCTCGGCGAAGATCCTCGCCAATTCCTCCGCGCTGTCGTTCGAGAAGGAGGCGAGCCGGACGTGGGCCGTGTCGCTGTCGGGGATCGTCTCCCAGTACACCGAGGGGGAGTTTATCTCGGCGCGACGGAGGTCGAACGTCATCTCATCGCCGCCCCGCCTCACCGTAACCCGAACCTCCGACCCCTCCGGGCCGCGCACCATGTCGGCGATCTCCGAGACATCCTCCTCGGCGATATCGTTTCCATCTACCGCGACGACCACATCCCCCGACTCGACCCCGGCCCTCTCCGCCGGGGAGCCCTCGATCGGCGACGAAACCACGACCCGGTCCTCGCGATCCTCGATCTGTATCCCCACCCCGACATACGTCCCCGAAAGCCCCGCCTGATTGTCCTCCCTCTCTTCGGGGGTGAGGAAGCGCGTATGCCCCTCATCGCCTAGCGAGCCGAGCATTCCCTCGATAGCGCCATAAGTCTGGCGCTCGGGGTCTATGGAGCCTTGATCCACATAATCACCCCGAACCGCGGCGAGAGCCTCGGCATAAACCTCGACGCTCTCAAGGTCGGCCTCCGAGAGGGAGGCCGGACTCTGCGAAAGCCCGTACCAATAAGCCCCTCCCCCCACCGTCACGAAAAGTAATGCGACGAAGAGAACCCGAGCCATTGAAGGGCCGCGCCGTTTCGGATTTTTGTTAGTCACGTCGTTCCACACGAGGATGATTGTACTAAAGCGGTTTCGGAAACATGCCCCTCGGAATCACATCGTCAGCTACTTGAAGAATCCCCATTCCCCCGCGTTCCATGCGACGGCGCGCCGGGGGGTTTCCGGCTCGGGGCCGGAGAGGGTACTCGACCACGCGTACGTGTCGGGCCATTTGTGGAGCGGGAGCAATGCGTCCTCGGAGGCCATTATGCGCTGTGTCTGCGCGAGGTACTGTTCGCGATCCTCGGTCTCCGAGAGGCTCAGCGAGACGGCCCGGGCAGAGTTGTCCGGAAGGAATGGCGTGATCGCCTCGTATTCCGCCGGGGACGCGAAGTCCATCATCGCGAGGTCGAAGTCGCCGGATGGGAAAGCATCGCCGAAGAATTCCTCGGAGGACATCCTCTCGGCCTCCGCCGGAATCCCGGAAGCTTCGAGTTGTTCGACGGTCGCCTCGGCGGCCTCGTCGCGGGCCGGGCCTCCGGCAGGATACGCGAGGCGGAGAGGCTCGGCGGGGACGGCGGACGGCGCGTCGCCTCCATTTTCCCATCCCGACTCGGGCGGCTCGGTTCCGGGGAACACGGAGCCGATGGTTTCGAGGCCGTCGGAGAGCATGGCGCTTCGGTCGAGGCTTCCGACCACGGCCCCCCGGAATTCCCCGTCCATCCGGCGTGAGTTGAAGATGAGGGTTTCGGTTCGGTTTCTGTGGGCTTCGGCGCGGAGGAGGCCGCCGGAGTCGGGGGCGGTGGCGGGCTGGGTGAAGAACCCGAAGTCGGCGCGGCCGGAGGCGAGGCTTTCGGCGGCGACGTTCGGGCCGGAGAACTCGACCTCGAGGCCGTCGAGCCTCGGGAACTCGAGCATCGCCCGCCAGTACCGGGCGTTCGCCGTGAAGCCGATCCCCTCCTCCCCCATCCCGCCGAGGAGGAACGGGCCGCTCCCGACCGGCTCCTCGTCGAGCGGGAGCGAAGCGAGTCCGTCGGAAGCGCCCTCCCCCCCTTCCCCATACACATGGGCGGGAAGCACGGGGGCCGTGAGGAGGCTCCGCCACTCCGAGTACGAGCCGTCGAAGACGAGCGAGACGGACTTCGGCCCGGTCGCCTCGACCTCGTCGAGACGCGCGAAGCCGGAGTACACGGAGGATATCCTCCCCTCATCGGCGAGTTCGGCGGCTTGCCCGTATGTCCACTCGACATCCTCGCTCGTCACGGGTTCCCCGTCGGAGAAGGCGGCGTTCGGGCGAAGCCGCAATTCGACGGTCATCGGGTCGAGGCTCAAAGTCCCGTCGCCGTACGAAGGCATGGCGGAGGCGAGGGAGGGCCGATATTCCCCGGAAGGGCCAAGAGCGAGGGGGCCTTCGAAGACGATGCCGTTGAGGTTCTCCGCGCCCCGGCATCCGGGGAGGTACGCGTTGAGGCATCCCGGCCTCATCGAAACGGGGAGGGCCATGCGGGCGGTGCCTCCCTGCCCGACCTGGCTGACGGGTTCGCTCTCGCGCGGCTCGATGTACCGGGGCGGCTCGTCGGTCACCTCCGAGCTTCCGCCGCTCGCCGCGATGTATGCGAAAACGGCAAGCGAAGCGGCGAGAAATCCCATGATTGCGAATGTCCTTATACGCGCCATGCGACATAGTTTACCCGCTGTGGAAGGTTTCAGGCTTCAGGTCTCAGGTTTCAGGTCTGGCGGTGGCCGAACCGCCGTCCGTCCACATCCTTTGCGCGGAGCCGAGTTTCCGCGTCGGACGGTTTTGCCCGATGCCTGAAACCTGAAGCCTTCAATTCGAGTGGTACGGCTCCGCGTCGGCGCGCTCGTCTATCCTCTCCCCCTCCATAACCGGGAAGAAGCACGCCGCCCGATGCTCCCCGGCGTCTTCGCCGCCGACTCCGACCTCGTGCTTTTCGAGGGGCGGGATGTTCTCTTTGCAATATTCGCGCGCCCTCGGGCAGCGGGTGTGGAACGGGCAGCCCGACGGGGGGTTCGAAGGGGAAGGCACGTCGCCGGCGAGGACGACTCGCTGGCGGCTGCGCTCCTTCTCCGGGTCGGGGATCGGGATCGCCGAGAGGAGCGACGCCGTGTACGGGTGGCGCGGCTCCGCGTAAAGCGTCTTCCGGTCGGCGACCTCCACGATCTTCCCGAGGTACATAACCGCCACCCGGTCCGAAATATGCTTCACCACCGAAAGGTCGTGCGCGATGAAGACATACGTGAGGTCGAACTCCTTTTGGAGATCCTGCAAAAGGTTCACGACCTGAGCCTGGATCGAGACATCCAAAGCACTCACCGGCTCGTCGCAAATAATGAGCTTCGGATTGAGGGCGACGGCCCTCGCCACCCCGATCCTCTGCCTTTGCCCGCCCGAGAACTCGTGCGGATAGCGGTTGTAATGCTCGGGGGAAAGCCCGACGATTTCGAGGAGTTCTTGAACGCGCTTCTTCTTGTCGCCCTCGATTTTGTGCGTTTTGAGCGGCTCGGCGATTATGTTCCCGACCGTCATGCGCGGGTTCAATGAAGCGTACGGGTCTTGAAAGACGATTTGCATGTCGCGCCGGACTTTGAGCATGTCCTTCCGTCCGAGCTTGAGTACGTCGCGCCCCTCGAAGTTCACCTCGCCGTCGGTCGGCTCCAAAAGGCGGAGGATCATGCGCGCGAGCGTGCTTTTACCGCATCCCGACTCCCCGACGAGGCCGAGTGTCTCGCCCTTCCGAACCGAGAGATCCACGCCGTCCACGGCCTTCACATGCCCGACGGTTCGTTTGAGCACCCCGGCCTTTATGGGAAAGTGCATCTTCATATTCTTCACTTCGAGGAGGTTCCCGGAGCCGCCGTTCGCTTCGGTCATCCCTCGACCCCCAGTTCGGCGTCGACGCGGTGTTTGCTCTCTTCGAGTTCGTCGGTCGAGAGGATGCACGCGGCGGTGTGTCCGGGACGCTTCTCTTCGAGGCTCGGGTCTATGGTTTTGCACTCGTCCTTCACGAACGGGCATCGCGGCGAGAAATTACATCCGTCCGGCAAAAAGATGAGCGAGGGCGGGGAGCCTTTTATCGGGAGTAGCCGGACCTCCCCGGCGGTGTCGAGGCGCGGCAAAGACCGGAGGAGCGACCACGAGTACGGCATGAGCGGGTCGTAGAAAACCGGGCCGGTCGGGCCTTGCTCGACGGCGCGCCCTGCGTACATCACCATCACTTTGTCCGCGAGTTGCGCCACGACTCCGAGGTCGTGCGTGATCATGACGATCGCCGTCCCGTACTTTTCCTGCAAATCGATCATGAGCTCCAAAATCTGCGCCTGAATCGTCACGTCGAGGGCGGTCGTCGGCTCGTCGGCGATGAGGACTTTCGGGTTGCACGAGAGGCCCATGGCGATCATGGCCCGCTGTCGCATTCCGCCGGAAAACTGGTGCGGATACTCCGTCGCCCTTTGCTCGGGGTTCGCGATGCCGACGTCCCGCAAAACCTGAACCGTCTTCTCCTTCGCCTCGGACTTCGAGACTTTCTGATGGATACGAACCGCTTCGGAGATCTGGTTTCCGACGGTGAATACGGGATTGAGGCTCGTCATGGGGTCTTGGAAGATCATGGCAACGTCGTTGCCCCGGATTTCCTGCATGCGCTTCTCGGAGGTTTCGAGGAGGTTTTGCCCCTCGAACAATATTTCCCCCTCCGGATACTCGACCGGGGGCTTCGGGTTAAGCTGCATGATCGAAAGCGCCGTCACGCTCTTCCCCGACCCCGACTCCCCGACTATTCCGAGGGTCTCACCCGCCTCCAAAGAGAAGGACACCCCGTCGACGGACTTCACGACTCCGTCCTGGGTTTTGAAATGGGTTTTGAGATTGTTAACTTCGAGCATTGGCATGATTTATAACCTCATTGTTTTAGCGGTGGATTTCTCTTCGGTGGGCGGCGGACAATATCTCCACGATTCGTCGGTCGTCGTCTATGCCGTATATGATCCGGTAATCTCCGACCCTGACTCGCCAGTCCTTCCGCCCCCGAAGTCTGCGGCACCCCGTCGGACGGGGGTTTTCGGCGAGGCTGTCTATGGCTCGCATCACGCGGCCATGCACGCTTTCCGGAAGTCGCGCGACCGCCCTCCGCCCTTTTTGCTTGAAGACGATCTCATACAATTCCTTCTCGCTTGAGGCGGGATCGCTCTTCTTCGATCTCCTTCTTCGCTTGCTCCCACGGAATCATCTCATCCTCCCCGCTGTCGATCTCACGCCGAGCCTCCTCCGCCACCCGAGCGTCCTCGATCTCTTCGAGCTCGTCCATGATCCGCTCGAACTCCTCGATGCCGAGGATGACGGCGGTTCGCTTGCCATCCTCGTCGACAACGTATTGTATTTCGGGGTTCTTGTTTTCTTCGGGCATCGCCATGGTTCACCTCTTCATCTCAACGATAGCTTTCGCGGCGGTGGGCGACCTTCGTGATGGTTATTTTGCGGCTCTCGTCGTCCACGTCGTAGAGGATGCGGTATTCGCCGACCCGGACGCGCCGAAGCTCCGAGCCTTTCAGTTTCAGGCTTCCGACGGGGCGCGGGGTTTCCACGAGCCCGTCAATGGCGTGCGAAACTCGTTCTTTCGCGGTGTCGGGAAGGCGGGCTATCACCTTGCGGACCTTTGGCGGAACGACGAGTTCATAGCTCACCACGTCTCCTGAGTTCCGCTCTTTCGGCTTCGATCTCCTTCTTGGCTTGCTCCCACGGCATGGCTTCCTCCTCGCCACGCGCGATGGCGGCGAGAACCTCCTCCGAATCCCGGATGTCCTCAAGCTCCTCCAACTCGTCCATGATCCTCTCGAACTCCTCGATGTCGAGGATGACCGCGACGCGCTTCCCTTCTTCATCGACGACGTATTGTGTTTCCCGGCTTCTCTTTTCTTCGGGCATGGACATATTTTATTCGACCGCCTTCGGGTCGAGGGCGTCGCGCAGTCCGTCGCCGAGGAAGTTTACGCACAATGCGGTTATGACGATCATGGCTCCGGGGAAGACGGTGAGCCACCACTGCGTCGTCATCGTCGCCCGCGCGTCGGTGAGCATGTTCCCCCACGAAGGCGTCGGCGGCTGTATGCCGAACCCGAGAAACGACACCGCGCTTTCGAGGAGTATCGCCAGCGCGACGTACAAAGTGGCTTGAACGACGAGGACGCCGACGACGTTCGGGAGGATGTGGCGGAGCATTATTTTGAAGTCCGAGACGCCAATGGCCTTCGCGGCCTGGACGTATTCCTGATTTCTGATCGCGAGAACCTGTCCTCGGGTCAAGCGGGCGATGGCCCCCCACAAAAACAGGACGAGAACCATCGTGATCGTCACGGGCGAGAACTGGAAGATGCTCCCCGCGACGAGAAGAAGCGGGAGGAGCGGAAGCACGAGGATGAAGTCGGTGAAGGACATAAGCCCCGTGTCCACGCGCTTTCCGTAGTATCCGGCCAAAATCCCGACCCCCGCGCCGATGGCCGTGGAGAAGACCCCGACCCCGAGTCCGACCATGAGCGAGATGCGCCCCCCGTAAAGGACGCGGGTGAGTTCGTCGCGCCCGAGGCGGTCGGTTCCCATCGGGTGCTCGACGGTGGGCGCGCTGTTTATCGCCGCATAGTTCGGCTCGTCGAAGCCGTATGGTGTGATCCACGGCGTGAGAAGGGCGGAGAGATAGAGGAGTATGAGAATTATCCCCCCGGCGAGGGCGAGGCGGTGTCGCCGGAAGCGCCGCCATATTATCTCGCGCTGCGTGCGGCCCTCGACCTTTCCGTACTCTTCGCCCCCGGCAAGCTCGACGGCCGCGCCGCCCGCCGTCCCGACGGACATGCGGTCTTGTTCGGCCATTACGAGCCCCCCTTACGCATAAGTGATCCTCGGGTCGATGAGGCTGTACGCGATGTCCGCCACGTAATTGAAGAACACGACAAGGACGGCGGTGATCATGAGGAGAGCCTGCGCCACGTTGTAGTCGCCTTTGTAGAGCGCGTCCGCAAGGAGGAAGCCGAGGCCCGGCCACGCGAAGATGGTCTCCGTGATGATCGCCCCCCCGAGAAGCACCCCCATCTCCAAAGCGATGAGCGTGACAACGGGTATGAGCGCGTTCCGCAAAGCATGTTTCAAATACACCCGCCGTTGACTGAGTCCCTTCGCCCGCGCCGTGCGGAGATAATCCGACGAAAGCACGTCGAGCATGGAGCTTCTCTGGAAGCGGCTGTACGAGGCGATGCCGATGACGGAGAGGGTTATGACGGGCAGCGTGAGGTGTTGCAAAAGGTCTATGAAGCCGCCCCCCGCCGTGCTCATCCCCGACGTATAAAAAACACGGGTTCCGGCCCACGCGGTGAGATACACCCCGAGGACGAGTTGGAGGATGAGGCCGAGCCAGAAGCTCGGCATGGAATAGCCGACGAACGAGAAGAAGGTTCCGACGTTGTCCGCCGCGCTGTATTTGCGGATGGCGGAGTATATGCCGAAGGGTATCGCGATGATGACGGTGAAGATGAGCGACGATCCCATGAGGAGTATCGTCGGCCATATGCGCGGTGCGAGGACGTTCGAGACGGGCGCTTGATTGTTCACCGAGAAGCCGAAGTCGCCGGTGACGAAGCCGCCGATCCAGATGAAGTACCGCTCCACGACGGGGCGGTCGAGGCCGTATATGGCGGCGATGCGCTCTATGTCATCCGGTGAGAGCCTCGGGTTCTGGCGGAGCGACGTGAGCGGGTCGTAGCCCATGTTCACGAGCGTGAAGATGGCGATGCTCGCGAGAAACAAAACCACGATGCTGAAGATGAACTTCCTAACGGTGTATGCCAGCAACCCTTATCACCTCCGTTGCTTCTTGACTCGGGATATTAAACTATCCGACCGCCCAACGCCCACGGACGCACGCGGCTGCCATACCTCCCCGCTGACTTTGAATGTCCGGGGACCGAAACGGCCCCCGGCGCTCGGAAACGATTTCTAGCCGAGGCTCCACGTGCCGACGTTCCAGAACGCCCCGGCGACGGTCGCGTTGACCTCGGGGCCGGTGAGTTCCTCGGAGAAAGCGTAGATCTCGGGCCGCTGGAAGAGCGGGACGAGGGGGCAATCCTCGGCCATGACTTCCTGCGCCTGCTGGAGAAGCTCGACGCGCTCGTCCTCGTCGGGGGTGACGTCGGACTCCTCCATAAGCTCGGTCGCCTCCTCGCTGCGGTAGCGATACGAGTTCTGTCCGTCGGGGGCGACGTTGTTCGCGCCGAAGAGCGTCGTTATGGACGGCTCGGGCGACGAGCTCCACGCCCATTGCCCCATCTCGAAATCCCCGGCGGGGAGTCGGTCGCCGAAGAAGTTCTCGGCGGAGGAGTTGTTGATGGTCAGCGTGATGCCGACCTCCTCCATCTGCTGCTGGATGACTTGCTGCGCCGTCTCCCGGAGCGCGTTGCCGGAGGTCGTCGAGTACTCGATCTCCGTGGACGCGCCCTCGCTCTCGGCTTGCTGCACAAGCTCGCGGGCGGCGTCGGGGTCGTACTCGTAAATCTCCCACGCCGGGGTGTAAAACGGGTCTTGCTCCGGCACGAGGATGCTCTGGAGGGCGCGGGCATCCCCCTGGAGAACCTCTTCGATGATCTGCTGCCGATTCACCGCGTGCGCGAACGCCCGCCGGATGTTGGCGTTGTCCACGTTCTCTAGCTGGAAGGCGAGATGCTCCCACTGCGAGCCGAAGCCGACCTCGGAGGTTACGCCGTCATAGCCTTCGAGCTCGCTTATAAGCCCGATGTCCGGCGGCGGGTTTATGAACTGGACCTCTCCGGCTTGCAAGGCCGCTTTCAGCGAGTTCGTGTCCGGGATGAAGCGGTATACGATGCGCTCGATGGCGGGCGGCTCGCCCCAGTAATTCTCGTTGCGGACGATTGTGAGGTCTTGGCCTTTGCGCCACTCCTCGAGCATGAACGGCCCGCTGCCGATGACCTCGTCATTGAAGCGCTCGTTGAAATCCTCGCCTTCGAGGATGTGGCGAGGCAAAATCTGGTCGTCGAGCATATCCATCCACCGCGCGTCCGGCTCGCTGAACGTGATGCGTACCGTCCGCTCGTCGGGCGTCTCGAAGTTCTCGATGTTCTCGTGGATGTCGCGGTAGAGGATCTGGTTCGCCTCGTCCATCACGACCTCATAGCTGAAAAGACAGTCGTCGCTCGTGAGCGGCTCCCCGTCCGACCACGTGAGCCCTTCCCGGAGCGTGTACTCGATGGTGAGCGGGTCTTCGCTCACGACCTCCGGCATCTCCTCGGCGAGAAGCGGCGCGAAGGAGAAGTCCGGTTGTATGCGTAGCGGCCCCTCTTGAATGGGAGTCCATATGTTCGAGGTGGCTACGAGGTCGCCGCCGACGATGAGGCCGTTGAGGATGGCGGGTTCCTGATCGAGGGCCACGGTCAGCGTGTTCGCGCCGCCGCCCTCACCGTTCCCCCCGTTGCCGCCGCCCTCTCCGCCGCCTCCTCCGCCGCCGCATCCCGCGACGCCGAGCAACGACGCGCCGGCGAGTCCGGCACCGCTGATCTTCAGGAAATCTCTGCGGCTAAGCCTTGCTCCAGCTTCATTCATCTTTTCTCCTCTCGATTCGTTCGCTTCGATGAAAATCGAAATGCGTCCCCCAAAGGGCCATCCCCTTTTGATGGCGCGAACTATACATTAACTTCGCCCGTTTTTTCTCGGACGACCCCCGACGGTATTCGAGCGGGAAGTATACGGCGAGGCGTCGAGAGTTTGCAATGGAATATGGAATCCTTCGCCACCCGGATAAAATCGAACGCCTTTCTAGCCTGGATCCTCCTCCGACATAGACTTCAATACCGCCCGATCCACATATCCCCGCTCCCGCTCGCGCTCCTCGAAGTTCTTCGTTCGTATGAACTGTCCGAGAGCGTCGAAGAGGGCCGATCCACCTTCGTCCCCGCGGTCGAGATACCCGAGCCGCATGAGATGCGCCGCGACTTCTTCTTCGACCTCCCCCTCGACCGCGACAATGTCCTCGGGCTTCGCCTCTCCGAAATACATCTCATGAAGTCCGCGAAGCCGGACGAGCTCCTCGATCGGCTCGGGATGGTCGTCCACGCGAAGGTCGATCTCCCGATCGTTGTCCCCGCCATACCCCCCGCCCTCCCGCACCACGAGAAGCGCCGCCTTCACCGCCCCCGCCGCCGTTTCCGCCCTCGCCTCCACCGCCGCCGAACACCGAGCCGCACCCGGCGACGCCGAGTAGCGACGCCCCGGCGACTCCGGTTCCGCCCAGCTTCAAAAAGTCCCGGCGACTCATACCCCCCGAACCTATTTTCTCCGGCAATCTCGCTCTCGACAAAACATCCCCCTTCAAAAAACGGTTTGCATGCGCCTCGGAGAAGTCCCGGCAAAGCGGCTCCCGAAGATACGGGGCGGCGAAGCCGTGTTCGGCCCATCGTATACGCCATGCTCCCCATATATCTTCAAAAACACTCTGCCAGTCTCGTAATTTAAATCGGGTTGGATCCCTCGAAAAAAGGCATCCCCCTATCTCCGCCGGGGATTCTATCCACATATTGAGACGAATGCCAGCGACGCCCCGAAAATCGCCGGGAAATTCATGAAATGCAATATTCCCGCGGAGCGTTACCGCGCATCGCCTTCGAAACACTCCGGCAAGCATCCTCGTTGCGATGCGCGACTCACCCGCGATGAGGTCGAAAAACTCGCGCGGCGAAACATCCTTGAAACCCGGCCTCGCCTCCGGCTCCGCCATCACCGATCCGCCAAACTCCGAAGAGCCTCGTCGTACTTCCCCGTGAAACGCTCCATAAACCCCACGACATCCCGCGTCTCCGAAACCTCCACCACCATCCGCCCGCCCTCCACGCGCACCCGAACCTCGCCCCCCGGACTCAACGACAATTCCCGCGCCATCTCCGCCGGGATCGTGAGCGCCACCTCGTCCCCGGCCTTCTCCAATTTCCGGATCATCTCCATATACGAACCTCCTTTATCCGCAAAGTCTATCCGCGGGCGTGGACGGATCATATACACTCCCGGCCATGATCCTCAAAGACTTCCCCGACGCTTTCGAGACCGAAAGACTCCTCATCCGACGCCCCGCCCCCGGCGACGGAGCCGAACTCTTCGCGGCCATAAAGGAATCCCTCGCCGAACTCGAACCGTGGATGGCATGGGTGCATTTCCACAAAACCCCCGAAGACTCCGAAAAAAGCGCGCGTCGGGGATGGGTCGAGTTCCTCGAACGAAAAGACCTCCGCATGCATTTGTTTTCGAAAGGCACGGACACCCTCGTCGGGTCGAGCGGCCTCCACCGCATCGAATGGGAAGTCCCCCGCTTCGAGATCGGATACTGGCTCCGAACGAGCTTCACCGGACGCGGATACATGACCGAAGCCGTCCGAGGGATCGCCGCCTTCGCCTTCGAAGAGCTCGGCGCGAAGCGAGTCGAAATAAAGTGCGACCCGACAAACACGAAAAGCGTCGCCGTCGCCGAAAGGTGCGGCTTCCACCTCGAAGGCGAACTCCGAAACAACGAAAAAAGCCCGGGCGGAGAACTGCGGAACACCCTCGTCTTCTCGATGCTGCCGGAAGAGTCGCGAAAACTCCGCGGGCCTCGTTAGAAAAGGCTTTCCGCTCCGAGTTCGTCGAGGTTTCTCCGAACATAGCCGTGATCGTATGTCGTGGCCTCGAAGTCGTTCTCGTATGGGTCGGTAAGTACACGAAATTTATACGAAGCTCGAACGGGGGGATTCGCGGGGCGGGAAGTCGCCCCTTTATCTCCGACCGTCGAACGGGGTGTGCGGGCGACCCCTCGCGAGGAGAGCCATGACGGCGGCTCCGGCTCCGAGGAGCGCGAGGACGAAGAAGAGGAGGAGTCCGAGCGGAAGGAAGTACACGCACGCGAGGATCACCGCGCCCACGATCGCGGCGAAGGTGTTCCCGGCTCGGTACCGGCCCGTCGCCATCGCCACCTTCCGTCCGACGAAGTACGCGACGACGATCGCCCCGAAAAGTACGAAGGCGAGGTATATGGGGGCGAGGAGGACGAGGATGGGGATGCCGATGCCCGAGACGAGGAGGACCATGAACAAAACTATCGCCGCGACGACGGAGCCGACCCCCGCGAGGAGCGACCGCACCGGAGCCTCCCCGACCTTCCGCGAGGAAGCCCCGAGGGACCGGGGCGTCACGACGGAGGCGAGGACGGTCGCGGCCGCGAAGGCGGAGGCGGCGAGGAGCCAGCCAATGAAGCCGAGGAGGTCGGAGGCGTCCGAGCCGCCGCCGTCGAGGTCGGAGGCCATCCCGGACATCGTGCCGTCGAAGCGGGCGGTGGGCGCGGCGGAGAACTCCCCGCTTCCGTGATAGACCTTCCCCACCACGTCCGCCCTCGGGCCGAGCTCGACCTTCCCGCGCTCCACGGCGACGTCCCCGGCCACCTCGGAGTCTATGTACACGTCCCCGAAGCCCGCCTCGACGCCGCCTTCCACGGGGGCGGTGATCTCGACGTCCCCCATCCCGGACCGGACGTTCCCGGCGACGGGGCCGTATATAACGATGTCCCCGGACGCGCTTCTCACATCCCCCTCGACCTCACCGAGAACCTCGATGTCCCCGATGCTCGTCGAGACTCCGGAGGCGCTTTGCCCGCGCTCCACGACCGCGTCCCCGAACATCTTGTTTTCCGCGTGGGCGGGACTCGATCCGAAAAAAAGAAGAAAGGCGGCGGAGACGGCGAAAATAGCCGCCAACGGCCGCATGATCGGCCACTGGCGGGGCGCGGCGACGGTCATGCCCTTCTTGCCCCGCTCGCCGCCTGTCGGCGGATGGCCGAGAAAACAGCCCCGGCGAGGAGGATGTCGAGGGCGGCCCCCACGACGAGCGCGACGAGGATAACCGGCCCGGCGAAAGCGAGCATCATCGCCGCGATGTCCGCAAAGCCGGAAGACACGCTCCAAAGGGCTTCGAGCGGCCCGGACGCCATTACGAACGGGCTCATCCCATCCAAACTTAAAGCGACCCCCGCCGAAAGCAAAATACCGAGGGCGAGAACCGCCCACAAAAACCTCATCCTCACCGAACGGGTCGGAAGCGCCATCGCAACCTCGCGGCACACGGACGGGGCCTCGAAAGCATCCTCCCCCGCCGAACACAAACTCTCGCTGAGGGCTTTCTCCCACTCGTAGTGTTCGCGGCATCCGGGGCATCCTTCGAGGTGCGAAAAGAGTTCGCGGCGGCGGTTCGGCCCGAGCGCGCCGTCCACGAGTTCGAAGACGGCCTCCGGGTCGCAGCATTTCCCCTCGCGGCTCATCCGCCCTCGTTCTCGTCCGAGAGCTTCTCGCCGACCATGTTCCTCGCCCGGAAGAGGCGGCTTTTGACCGCCGGGACGGTTATGGAGAGGACTTCCGCTATCTCCGCGTAGCTCATCTCCTCGTTATACCGCAACATGAGCGGAACCTGGTACGTCTCCGGCAAAGACTCCATCGCCGCCCTCACGCCCGCGTCCCTCTCGGCGTCCATCGCCATCTTCTCCGGGCCGCCGCTCGTCGCACCGCTATGTATTTCTTGATTGAACTCGACCATCTCGCGGCGGCGGCGGAGCGTGTCTATGCCGAGGTTGTTCGCTATCGCGAGGAGCCACGTCTTGAAACGGTACTCCGGGTTGAAGCTGTCGAGGCGGTCATACGCCCGAAGGAAAGTTTCCTGCATGAGATCCTCGGCGGAGATCTCCCGCTTCGCATACGGATAGAGAACCTTCGCAACGAGCCGCTCATAGCGGCTCACGAGTTCTTCGTATGAGCGCATGTCGCCCGCGAGAGTGCGCGAGACAAGCTCGTTGTCCTCGAGTTCGCCGCGGCGAACCGAGAGGCTCTTAAGCCGTTCGCGCCATCCGCTTTTGCCAAGTGTCACGGTAGATGTATATTCCATACTGGTATTTTATTACGACTCGAACCCGCGAAAGTTTCCGCTCCGGCTTCGCCTCCATTTTCTGGAACAATGTCAGACATGATCGAGAAACCCGGACGGATGGATCGGAAAACCGCGATAGCCTTCGCCGCTTTGGCGGCTTCCCACGCCGCGATCCTCGGTGTCGTGATCGCGCTCGCGGCGACGGGAGGCCCGGCTTTCCAAGTCGAGATCTTCCGCGACTACGCCGACCGCATGGCCGCCGGGGAGCTTCCATATGCGGACTTCCCCCACGAATACCCTCCTCTCAGCCTCGCGATCCTCATCCTCCCGAGGCTCCTCACCGCCGACCCGACGCTTTACGCCGCCCTCTTCGGGGTCGAGATCCTCGTCTTCGACCTCCTCATCATGTTCGTCCTCTCAAGGATAGGGCTTAAACCACTCGTTCTCTACGGTGTTCCCATGCTCCTCTTCTGGCGCGTCCCGTTCATACGCCACGATCTCGTTCCCGTGGCGATCGCCACCCTCGGAGCTTTCACCCTCCTCCGGGGACGCGCGATGTGGGCCGCGATTTTGTGGGGAGCGGGCGGCGCGTTGAAACTCTATCCCGTCGTCGCCGTCCCCGCCCTCGCATTCGGCGCGACGCTGTGGGAAACGCTGAAAAGATGGACGGTCGCCGGAGCCGTCTTCGCCGTCGGCATTTTGTGGGGGATCGTCGCCTTCGGCACCGAAGCCCTCATGTTTCTCACGTACCATTCGGAGCGGCCCGCGCAGGTCGAGAGCATGGCCGGGAACATCCAGTTTTTCGTCCCGGACTTCGAGGTCGTGAACACCTTCGGGAGCTTCAACGTCGTCGGGCCGGGGAGCGAGGCGATCGTTTCTTTCTTCGGCGCCTTCCAAATTTTGATGACTCTCCTCGGACTCGGGGTGGCGTATGTTCATGGACGGGGCCGCGAAGGCGACCCGGATATGCGGGTCGCGGCGGTTCGAGGGGCGGCTCTCGCGACGTTTGCGTTCTCGATCTTCGGCAAAGTCTTCGCATGGCACTATCTTTTCTGGCCGCTCCCGCTCGTCGCGATGGCGTACGGCCTCGCCGGATTCCGGTTCCCGAAGCTCACGTGGGGGCTTTATTTCGCGGCGATACTTTTGACCACGGCGATCAACGAGCAATATTGGGCGATCGACGAGAACGTCCCTTATTTCGTGGCGATGCTAACGGCGAGGAACCTCATGCTCCTCCCCCTCTTCGTCCTCATGCTCCTTCCGGCGCACAATCGTCGAGAATAAAGTGACGAGTCCCATTCCGACAACGGCGGCATTCACCGCCCCGACGTCCCTCGCCTCCGGCCCCCCCTCGATGTCGAGGGTTTCTCCGACCGCTTCGCCCGAATACACCCTCACGAGCGGGACTCCGCCCTTCGAGTCTTCGTAAAGCGGCTCCATCTCTTCGAGGGCGAGCATTTGCTCGGTGTATATGGACTGGCGCGGAAGGAAGAAGAAGTACGAGTTTTCGCGCGGCTCCTCGTCGGAGGTGAAGGTCTCGACGGCGATAGGCGCGAGGTACGCGGGGCGGAGGTCTTCGCGAAGCTCCCCGGTGCGGCTGTAACTTTCGGCGACGGGGTACGTCCCGGCTTGAACGTACACGGTCGCGCCCTCGGGGGCGTTTTGGTTCACCCACTCGACGGCGGGCTTGTATGTGTTCGCGAGGTACGTCGTCTCGAAACCGAGGGCGTTCGCGCCGGGGACGAGTCCGACGGCCTCCCCGTAATATTCGAGGGAATTGTCCGTCCCGGTCCATATGATGCCCGGAAGCGCGAGCGCGGCGTACACGGCGATCGCGGCGGCGAGGTTTATTCGGAGGCGGCCCACGCGGAGGCGGGCGGAGATCCACGCGAAGCCGACTCCGGCGCACATCGCCCATAACGGAAAGGCCGCGAGGAATTGCCTCGGGCCTCCGTACACCGGAGTCAATCCCGACCCCGCGACCGCGAGGATGAGGGCGAGGTTTATGAGGAGGAACGCCGAAGCCGGGCTCCCCGCCGTCTTCACGAGCTTCGCCGCGCCGACGACCCCGGCGACCGCCACGACGAGCGGGACGAAGACTATGAGGGCGGCGAGGGGATAATGGAAGGGCGCTCCGGCCCACCACTCGCCGAGATAATACATGAGGCGTTCGTTTTGGAGACCGCTCGTCCATGTGAGGAAATCGAGGGTTCGGGGGATCGGGTCTCTCCACAGCCACGGCCATATGGCGAAAAAGGCGGCCGCCCCGATGCCGAAGCTCGCGCAGATCCGGACGAATACATCCCGCCTGCGGCGGAAGATCGCCGCCCACAAGATGGCGGCGAGGACGACCGGGAACACGTTCAATTTCGTGGCGAAAGCCATCCCGAAGACGACGCCCGTCCATATGGTTCGCCGCTTTCCGCCCTCGCCGCCCATGAGCCGGAAGAGAAGGACGGCGGAGATGATGTACATCGCGGCGACGGCCCCGTCGAGTTGTCCGAGCCGGGAGAATCCGAAGAGGACGGGCATGAGCGGAATCGTCACCGCCGTCCCCCACGCCGCCGCCGATCCGAACTCCTCTCGCACGAAGCGGAAGGCGACGGAGATGGAGATCAAAAACAGCGCGTACGAGGCCATCCGGTAAAAATCCCCGACGGCTTCGAGATTCTCCGCCCCGAAGAAAAGGACACCGAGTCCCGCGAAAGGCAAAGCCCACAGTTTGAAGAAGGGCGGGGCCTCGTGGCTTTGCTCCCAGAAACGGTCGATGGAAGACCACCACCCCGAAGGGTTCTCGAAAACGTTTCCAAACCACGAGAGATAAAGGTACGAAGAGCCGAAATAGTTCGGCTCGTCCCACGTGATGCCGATCCCACCGACCGTAAAAACCCCGGCGAGGAGCAAAAAAAGCAAGTACACGCGAAACAGCCAACGTTCCCTCGAAGTATCCGGAGCGCCTTTATTCACGCGCCTATTTTAGTCACGAGGCGTGAAATTCGATGAAAATCCGGTACGAACCCCGACGCCTTCACTTCCAATCGCCCCGCTTAGCCACGATAATCAACGGTTAGTAACTGACGTCTCGAAGAGGACTGGGGGTGAGTGGTTTGGAAGCCATCGGGTTCCGCGCTGCCCATCGCCGCCCACTCTTCAAAGCATGAGGGAGGTGTAGAATGCCTAAGAGCAACGCTTGGTAATCGAGGCTTTGCGTAAAGTCCATGCGACGTTGTCCACGCCGGAATCAGAATGGAGGATGAGATGCCGAAAAGCAACGCTTGGTAAACAAATAAATTCTCAAGAAAGCTCCGCGTAAAGAGTCCCGCAGCACTATACAAGGGATTTGTCATGCTCTAAAATCCGGCGCGTGGAACTCTTGTCGAGTCGGTGTGGGGAATGAAAGGGTGCTCAGCTTTTTGAAGTCCGGAGCTGCAAATACTTACATCCACGCGCTGTGCGCGTCGGCGTGCGCGGCTCTGGCGGGATGGGTGTATCTGTTTGGCTTCCAGTTCCGCTGGGAGGCTCTGGCGGTGTGCGCCGTGTTTGCTCTGGTTTGCGCTCTTGCGAGACGGTTCCCGATGGACTTCGGAAGAGTCAGCGTCGAGTTGGTTGATGTCGCCGTGCTCGCCTCGCTGGTTCTTTTGGGGCCGATGTGGGCTTTGGCGGTCGCCGCGCCATCCATGCTTTACCGAGAGCGTTTACGCACGGCGTTCAGCGCGGCCACCCACACGTTGATCATAGTTGCCGGCGGTGTGATCCTGTTCTGGTTCATGCCCGAGCCGTTGATCTTCAGCGGCGTCTTCGAAGCCTCCGTCGTTTACGGCTTCATGGCGGCGAGCTTTGCATATTACGCTCTGGACGCCCTCATAAACTCCGCGTTGTTGCGCGTTAAATATTCCACCCCGATTATCCACACGCTCCGGGAATCCATGCTCCCCCTCATACCGGCCAATATAATCGCCGTCCTCGCCGCCCTCGGGACGGCGTATGTGATGGTCGCGTTCGGGCCGGCGGCGGCCCTCGTTTTGTTCGCGGGGGCGGCAGCGGCCCTCATCTCCCTCCACCTCATCCACAAGTATCAGCGCGAGAGCGAGGATTTGAGAAAAGCGAACGCAGACCTCCTCGCTTCGAGCGTGAATTTCGCGGCGGGGATGGTGGCGGCCGTCGGGGCGAAGGACGGATACACGGCGCGGCTCGCCGCCGCTTCATCGGTGTTCGCCGGGGATGTCGGGAGGGAGTTCGGGCTTCCCGAAGAGAGGGTCGAGAGATTGAGGGTCGCCGCTCTTTTGCAGGATGTCGGGATGGTCGGCGTGCCGGACGAGGTCTTCATGGCTCCCCCCGAGAAGCTGAACTCCGTCGGGAGGATGGCACTCGAGCGCCACGCCGCCGAGGGCGAGAGGATACTCTCCGGAGCGCCGGGCTTCGGGGAGGCGGCGAAGTGGGTGCGGTGGCACCATGAGCGGGTGGACGGGACGGGGTACCCGGATCGCCTGAAAGGACAGTGGATCCCCCTCGAAGCCCGCATCCTCGCCGCCGCGACGAATTATTCCGCGAGGATCCTCGCCGCCCCGCAATCCTCCGCTCTCACACCCCACGAAGCGCGCATGGAACTCACGGGCCTCTCCGGAAGGAGCCTCGACGCCGAGGTCGTGAAAGCCCTCCTCCGCGTCCTCGACCGCGAAGACGAAAACTACGCCGCCGCATCCGACGAACGCTTCGCCTTCTCCGCGCCATCGAAATCCGACGGTGGAGACACTTCGGCCTCGCTCCGCATAGTCTGAAAGGCCGGGCTGCGGAGACGCGCGGGTCGCGGGCATCCCCCTCAGTGGTCGGCTCTCCGTCAAACATTTCCGGGATGTGGCTCTTTCCCGAACGTCGAAAGCCGGAAGAAACGGGAGTCGGGGAAGGCACGGTATCGGGGTGTCCGCCGTCGAATCCCGCTGCGGTCGAGATCGGCGGGAGTCCGCAAGGCGGGGAGGGGGGGCGTCCGGGGGAAGGAAGCCGATGGCAAACCCGACGCCCGAAGCGAGTGGAGCGGAACGCGGGGCGACGCGACCTCCCGGCTTCCGAGCAGTCTCGTGAATTATCCGGGGCAAACGTTTCCGGGACGCGAGGGGCTTGCGATATACTCTCTCGCGTTATGCAAAGCGAAATCTCCGAATACGGCTCTTCCATAGTCTCGCGCGAGTCCTTCGACGGGGTGTCCGTCGTGATCCCGGTCTACAACGAGGCCGAGTGCATCGCGAAGACCCACGCCGAGGTGGAGGCCGCCCTCCGCGGCATCCCGCACGAAGTCATATACGTGGACGACGGCTCGACCGACGAGACCGGAGGGATCCTCGAAGGCATCTCGGAGAATTCCCCGAACGCGCACATCGTCCACTTCCGGCGGAACTTCGGCAAGAGCGCGGCGCTCGGCGCGGGCTTCGCAAGGAGCCGCTTCTCGACGGTCGCCACGATGGACGCCGATCTCCAAGACGACCCCGCCGAGATACCGCGCCTCCTAAACAAGCTCTTCGAGGACGACCTCGACCTCGTCTCCGGCTGGAAGAAAACCCGCAAAGACCCGATGGAGAAGCGCATCCCATCGAAGCTCTTCAACCGGACGACGCAATTCCTGACCGGGGTGAAGCTGAACGATTTCAACTGCGGTCTGAAGGTGTATCGCCGCGAGGTCGTCGAGGAAGTCACGCTTTACGGCGAGCTCCATCGGTACATCCCCGTGCTAGCCCACTACCGGGGCTTCCGGGTCGGGGAGGACGCCGTCAACCACCGCGAGAGGGGCGGCGGAAGCTCGAAGTTCGGCATCGAGCGGTATATACGAGGCATGTTCGACCTCGTGAGCATCGTGTTTTTGGGAATTTACCAGCGGAGGCCGCTCCATCTCTTCGGCGGCGTCGGGATAGGGTTCTCCTCGCTCGGCATCGTGATATGCGCGTACCTCTCGGCGCTTTGGGTCGCCGGATACGGCATCGGCGAGAGGCCGCTCCTCATCCTCGGCGTTCTCCTCATCATCGTCGGCGTGCAAAGCGTCTCGTTCGGCCTCATCGCCGAACTCATCGCCCGCACGAGCTACGCAGCCTCCGACCCGCCGTACAGCATAGCGAGCGAACGCCGGGGCGAGGAGAGAAACGAAACTTCCCACCGCCGCGCCCCCGAAAGCCCATGAGACGCGAGGAAGCGACACGAATCATCGCCGAACATCGGGACGAGTTGAAAAAGCGTGGAGTCAAACACATATACCTCTTCGGCTCGACCGCCCGCGACGAGGCCGGCCCCGAAAGCGACGTGGACGTACTAATTGAGGTTGATCACAAAGATCACCATTTCGGTCTGTTCCAGCAAGTGGAATTGCAGTCTTATCTGGAGCAAATACTGGGACAAGCGGTGGACGTGGGAACCGTGGATTCGCTAAAACCCCAACTGAAGAAACGGATATTGGAAGAGAGAGTTTTCGTTGCCTAGAGAATGGCGACTACGCATACAAGACATAATCGACTCCGTAGAAAAGATCGAACGCCATACAGCGAGCATGAATTACGCGGAGTTCGCCGGGGATGAAAAAACTCTCGACGCCGTCGAACGGAACCTCATCACCATCGGAGAGGCGGCGGGGCATATTCCTGAGGGAGTACGGGAGGAAAACCCGGATGTGCCGTGGTCGAGCATGAGAGGCATGAGGAACGTCGCCGCCCACAGATACTTTGGCATGGACACGGAAACCGTGTGGGACACGGTGAAGCAAAATCTTCCTCCACTCGTCCCGAAACTCCGAAGCATCCTCGAAAGCGGGGGATGAAGCGGTGAGGGTTCTCGTCGTGACTTCCACCTTCCCGCGCTTCGAGGGCGACGATCAAGTCCCGTGGCTCCTCGAGCTCACGATGGTCCTCCGGGAGAAGAACGTGGACATCGAAGTCCTCGCCCCGACATACGCCGGACTGGCGAGCCACACCCTCCACGGAATTCCGATTCACCGATACCGGTACTTCACAAAGAACCGCGAGGTCGTTACCCACGAGGCCGGGGCGATGAACAAAATGGCCGCTCGAAGCGACCTCGCCCTCCCCGCCTTCGCCCTCGTCGGGGCGGGGATGGCCGCGGCGGCGAAGCTCGCGAGAAAGAACCGGTACGACGTCATCCACTCCCATTGGCCCCTCCCGATGGGGCTTCCCGCCCAAGCCGGAGCGTGGGCGTCGAAGGGGAAGCCCCGGCTCGTCGCCTCCTTCCACGGGGCGGAGGTCGCGCTCGCGAAGCGGAAAGGGCATTATCGTCCGGTTCTGAAATGGATCACGCGCAACCTCGACGCGGCGATCTCGAACTCGCGGAGCACCGCGGACACGGTGCGCGAACTCACCGGGGTTTCCCCTCGCGTCATCCCGTGGGGGCCGCCGCGCGGGGCCGTGGATCTCTCCAGGAACCCAAAGGAAGATACCGACCCTTCCGGCGGACTCCCCGTCGTCCTCGCGGTCGGGAGGATCGTCGAGCGGAAAGGCTTCCCCGTCCTCGTGCGGGCGGCGGAGCGGCTCCGGGGAAAGGCCCGCGTCGTCATCGTGGGCGGCGGTGAGGACGAGAAAGCCCTCGCCCGAGAGGTCGAAAGGCGGAAAGTCGGGGACGTCGTCGAGCTCGCCGGACGGCTCTTGAACGAAAAACTCGCCGACCTTTACGCGAGGTGCGCGGTTTTTTGCCTCCCGGCGATCATAGACTCGCGGGGCGAGACGGAGGGACTCGGGGTCGTCCTCATCGAGGCAATGAGCCACGGGAAGCCCGTCGTGGCGAGCGGCCTCGGCGGCATCCCCGACGCGGTGGAGGACGGAAAGACGGGACTCCTCATCCCCCACGACGACCCGAAAGCCCTCGCGGACGCGCTCCTTCGCGTCATCGGGGACGACGGGCTCGCGCGGCGACTCGGGGAGGCGGGTCGGGAACGGGCGAAGAGGCTCTTCTCGTGGGACTCCATCGTCGAGAAGCACCTCGAAATATACGAAGGCGGTCGCGTATGACGCGAGGCGGGATCTCGACCCGCCGAATCCCTCCGGCACACCATGCCGTGAATGCGGGTCGTCGAAACGTCTTTCGTCGGGGCCGCTCTTTCGGAAAAGCGGACGACGGCGAAGAGGCTTCCGGGCGAAGAAATCCGTCCATTCGGAGTCGCGAAGCGACGTGCTCGGTGAGGCGTTTCACGAAGAGAGCACCGATGTTCCGCGTGACGCCGGACACGGATCTCGCCCTCATTCTCCGCGACGCGATACGCGACAGCCCGGCGAGCCGCCGGAGGAGACACTTCGTCGAGGAGCGGATGCCTCGCCGGGAACGCGCCGGGGCGAAGCGGCCGACAAAGGGACTTGCCCCGCGAAGCGATGGGGGTTTCGCGTGAAAACCGCGAAGAAGATCCTCGCTCCGGCGCTCATCATCATCGCGGCGGTCTTCCTCGCGAGGGCGGTCATCGGGGGGTGGAGCGAGGTTCGCGAGTACGAGTGGAGCTTCGATTTCTCGTACCTCGCGCTCTCGGTCGTGCTCATCTTCGCGTATTACGCGCAGCAATGGGGCGGATGGCGGCTCGTGATGCACAGCTTCGGCGACCCGCTCGACCGCTCGGACTCGGCGGCGATATGGTTCGCCTCGATCCTCGGCCGGTACGTCCCCGGCAACGTCGCGATGGTCGCCGGGCGGGTCGGGCTTTGCCAGAGGCGCGGCATCCCGGCCCGGACGACGCTCGCGAGCATGGTTTACGAGAACGCCCTCATCCTCATAGGCGCGCTCCTCGTGACGGCGGCGACGGTTCCGTTTTGGCCGCCGTTCGAGTACGAAAACTATGCGCTCCTCCTCGTCGCCCTCGCCCCCGTCGGACTCGCCCTCCTCCACCCCGCCGTGTTCGGGCGGATCTCGAACGTCGCGCTTCGGAGGATGGGCCGCGAGCCGCTCCCGGCGACGCTTCCGTTCGGGCGGGTGATGGCTCTCCTCGTTTATTACGTGGGCGGGTGGGTTCTTCTCGGACTCGCCTTCGCCTCGCTCGCCGCCTCGGTCGCCCCGGTGGAGTTCGCGGAGGTCGCGCTCCTCGTCGGGGGGTACGCCTTCGCGTGGGAGGTCGGGTTCCTCTCGTTCGTCACGCCGAGCGGGCTGGGGGTGAAGGAAGGCATCCTCTTCGTCATCCTCGCGCTCGTCTTCCCGGCGTCGGTCGCCGCGCTTCTCACGGTGCTTTCCCGGCTCTGGCAGACGCTCGCCGAAGTCGCGGCGGCGGGGATGGTGTGGGGGTTCGCAAAAAGAAGAAGCCTCAAGTTTTAGCGGCTCGCCTTCGGCGAAGCGCGCCCGCGCTTTACGGGTTTTTCGGGGATGGAGATGGTTGTGATGAAGCCGGCGCCCGAGTCTGAAATCCCGCATTGTGGAGGGGAAAGCACGTTCGCCGCGATTCGGCTTCGGCGGAGCGCTTTAGATCGAGATCTGCCCGTCGGCGTACAGGCCGGAGGGGCCGGAGGCGCACTCCGAGAGGGCTTCCCGGTTCCGGATCAGGATTTTGCGGTTCTTCGCCTCGATGTGGCCTTCGCGCTGGAACTCGCTCATCACCTTCGAGACGGCCTCGCGCGTCGAGGCGATCATGTTCGCGAGATCCTGGTGGGTGAGGCGCACGTCGAGCTCGATGCCATCGCCGCCATTCCCCTCGCCGAAGCGGTCGCCGAGGTTGAGGAGGAGCGTGGCGAGGCGGGTCGAGACTTCGCGGTGGAGGAGGCTTTCTATGACCTCGTCGGACTGGCGGAGGCGTTCGGAGAGCGACGAGAAAAGTTTGAGGGCGAACTCGGGGCGGGTCTTTATGACTTGCTCAATAGAGGCTTTCTGGATGCTCGCGACCTTCGCCTCGGTGACGGCCTCGGCGAACACGTCTTGCCAGCGGCCCTCGACGAGGCTTATCTTGCCGAACATCCCGCCGTCTTTGAGGAGGGCGATGGTCGCTTCTTTATAGTCACCGTAGATTTTGTAGAGTCGTATGATGCCGGACGCGACGAAATAAAGCTGGTCGTCGCGGTCTCCGGGGGTGAAGATGGTGTCCTTCGGCTTGAACTTCCTCTCGACCGTCCTTAGCCCGGCCCGCTCGAAGTCCTCGATGTCGAAGCCGTCGGGCGGCCCGGTCGCCGCGAAACCTCCAGTGTCATGCTTGAGCATCGCCATCCGCCTCTCGTCCTGAATACTCATCCCAAATTTTCGCGGGATACCGCTCCCGCAGCTCCCGCGGGCGCGACCTATTTTACATCGAAGATACTTGCCCGGAGGAGAAAGCCTTTACGCAGCCTTCTCGCGCCATTTGAGCGAAACCCCCTCGCGCTTTGCGACGAAGAGGAGGTCATCCCGAAGCGCGTCTATGTCCTTGTCGTACAACGTCACGATGCAAAACCCACTATGCCGGTACGCCCACACGAACGGCGCGATGTCCCCGGCGAGGCTCGCCTCCGACTCCATCCCCCACGGGTCGGAGAGCTCGAGGCGGCCCTCGACGAGGTCGAGGGACATTTTCCATCCCTCGTCGGTCGGAACCTCGAAATACCCTTTGAGGCTCCCGGACGGGATCATGGCGTCGAGAAGGTCTTTGGCGAACCTTTCTTTATGCGCCTCGACACCGACGAGATACTCGGCGTCGTCCACGAGCCTCGGCGGCGCGGGCGAATAAAAACGGTTCTCGGTGACCTTCACGCCCTCGGGCGGATAAAACGCGAGGAACGGGACGGGCGACCTCCATAAATGGTTTATGACCCCGAGGGTTACGTTGCGCCTCTCGTCGGGCTTCCCGCCGACGGACTCGGCGAGTCGAACGCCGGAGAGCTTCATGTGGCGCGGCTCCCACGGCTGCGGCTCGTCGGTCGAGCGGAGCCGCCTCTTCCGATGGCTTATGCGAGGCACATCTTCCATAGCGGATATTCTACAACTTGAGCTTTCCCCCCGCCGGGCGGGAACGGCATAAAAAAGAGGCGAGGCCCGAAGACCCCGCCCGACGACCGGGATCTCCGCCGTCCGTTATTCCTGGCTGAGGAGCAAAAGGTAAAGAAGCGTGAGAAGCGAAGTGAGAGCCGCCGCGATGTACGTGAACGCCGCCGCCGAGAGGACGCGCTTCGTGCCGCCCGCCTCGTTGTGCGAGAGGACGCCGTAGTTCGTGAGCATGCCGTAGGCGCGGGTCGAGGCGTTTATCTCGACCGGGAGCGTGACGACATGGAACGCGAGAACCCCGAGGAAAAGAACCACCGCAAGCTCGATAAAGAATGTCCCCAACCCGAATACACCGAGCATGAACAAAGGCATCCAGAGCTGCGAGCTGATGTTCGCGATCGGCACAAGCCCCGATCGGAGCTTCATCGGCACATATCCCGAAGCGTCCTGAATCGCGTGTCCGACCTCATGCGCCGCGACGCTCACGCCCGCCACCGAGTTCTTCGAGAAGTTGTCCTCCGAAAGGCGCACGACCTTCGCGCCGGGGTCGTAGTGGTCGGTGAGCGTTCCGGCCACCGGCTCGACGCGGACGTTCGTGAGGCCATTCCGGTCGAGGATCATGCGCGCGGTCTGCGCCCCGGTCATCCCGGAATTGCTCATTTGCTTCGAGTATTTCGAGTATGATCTCCTTACCCAAAGGGCGGCTACCCCCGAGATCGCCATACCCAAAATCATCACTAAAATGTATCCGCCAAATCCCATGTGTACCTCCTAATTTGAAATCGTGGTTCGGGATGTATTTTACTATATATCTATACGGTTTAGCCGCCTCAAAAGTTTCTCGTTGTGGCCGAATTCCCCGTTGGAAACCGGGCGATCGTCGGTATCTTTCCGGGGTGAGAACTTCCGAAAAGTACCGAAGAAGAAGAGCCGGAGCCGTCGTGGCGATCGCCGCCCTCGCCTTCTTCCTCCACGCTGCCACCGGAGCCGACGCCGAGTCCGAAACCGAACTCCATACCATCCGCCCCGGCGACACTTTATGGGAGGTCGCGGTGGAGAATTATCCATCCACCGAAGACCCGAGGGTGAAGGTCGAGGAGATACGGATCGAAAACAGACTCGACGGATACACAATCCGCCCCGGCGATGTTCTCGAGCTTCCGGGATGACAAGGTTCGCTTTCGCAAACCGCCTCTCACCTCCGTTTGAATAACTTGAAAATCCCGACGCACGACGCCCCGACTTCGCCGTCGTCGTCGAAGACTATTCCCTCTACGTAGGCGACGGTTCCGCCACGCCGGGTTACGCGGGCTTCGCCCCGGACTTTCTCCTTCGCGTTCAGCGCGGAGAGGAACTGAACATTGAGCGTCATGGTCGCCTGTCCGATTATGCTTTCGTCCCACGTCGAGGAGACCGCCGCGCCGCACATCGCGTCGAACATATAGCTTATGATGCCGCCGTTCACCGTCTCGGGGGAGCCGCCCCCGCCCCGATGATGATCCTCGACGGCGAGTTCCATCTTCGAATATCCGTCTTTCGCTTCGATGAGTTCGAGGCCCGGCCATTTCAGGAAATCGAGTTCGTTCCAGTCTATGGTCTTCCAGTTTCGCTCTTCGTCCAAAGCCCCCTCCCATCAAAAAGCCGGGAGGGCGGCGCCTCCCGGCATGATTCGTAGTTTCGTTTCGCGCTTCTAGTTTCGTCCGCGGGCCGCCTGAAGGTCGTCCACCACGGACGGGTCGGCGAGGGTCGAGGTGTCTCCGAGGTCGCTCTCGCCTTCGGCGACGCCTCGGAGGACGCGGCGCATAATTTTGCCGCTCCGCGTCTTCGGGAGGTCGGGGGTGAAGATGATCTCCTCGGGCCTCGCGTGCGGGCCGATGCCCTTCCGAACTTGCTGGTTGAGTTCCTGGATGAGCTCGTCGGAGCCTTCGCGGTCGCCTTCGAGGATGACGTAGGCGACGATGGCTTGCCCTTTGTCCTCATCCTCGCGCCCGATGGCTGCCGCCTCGGCGACGGCTTTGTGGGAGACGAGCGCGCTCTCGACCTCCATCGTGCCGATGCGGTGGCCCGAGACGTTCATCACGTCGTCGATGCGGCCGGTGATCGTGTAAAAACCATCCTCGTCGCGCTCGGCCCCGTCCTCGACGAAGTATTTGTCCCCGAGCCTATCCCAATACGTCTCACGGAAACGCTTCGGGTCTTTGTAAATCGTGCGGAGCATCCCCGGCCACGGCCTCGTGATGACGAGGTTCCCCTTGCCCGCGCCCTCGATGGGATTGTCCTCGTCGTCGTAGATGTCCACGAAGATTCCGGGAAACGGACGGGTTGCGCTGCCGGGTTTGGTCGTGGTGAGACCGGGGAGGGGCGTGATCATGATCCCCCCTGTCTCCGTCTGCCACCACGTGTCCACGATGGGGCAATTCCCCTTGCCGACGTTGTCGTGGTACCACTCCCACGCCCGAGGGTTGATCGGCTCCCCGACCGTCCCGAGGAGGCGCAAAGATGAAAGGTCGTGCTTCTCGAGCGGCTCGGTCCCCTGCTTCATGAACGCCCGGATGACCGTCGGCGCGGAATAATAAATCGTCACCCCGTGCCGCTCGATAAGATCCCAGTGGCGGTCGGGGCCGGGATAGCTCGGCGTCCCCTCGAATTGCACCGTCGTCGCCCCGTTGGAGAGAGGCCCGTACACGAGGTACGAATGCCCGGTGACCCAGCCGATGTCGGCCTGGCACCAGAAAATGTCGTCCTCCTTGAGATCGAAGACCCACTTCGTCGTGGCCTTGACCTGCGTGAGGTATCCGCCCGTGGTGTGGACGATTCCCTTCGGCTTCCCCGTCGAGCCGGACGAATAGAGGATGAAGAGAATATCCTCGGAGTCCATCTCCTCGGCGGGACACTCGGAGTCGGCGTCTTTCATGAGCTCGTCATAGAAGAGGTCGCGGCCCTCGGTCATCTCCACGTCGTCGCCGGTGCGCCTGACCACGACCGTGCTCGCGATGGAGGGCGTGTCCGCGAGCGCCTCGTCGGCGTTGCCTTTGAGCGGCGTGTTCTTGCCGCCGCGGGGGCCGAAGTCCGCCGTCACGAGAACCTTCGCTTCGCAGTCGTTGATGCGGTCGCGCAGGGAGTCGGCGGAGAACGCCCCGAAGACGATGGAGTGCGGAGCGCCGATGCGGGCGCACGCGAGCATCGCGACCGGAAGCTCGGGGATCATGGGCATGTATATAGCGACCGCGTCGCCCTTCTCCACGCCGAGTCCTTTGAGGACGTTGGCGAATTTCTGAACCTCGGCGAGAAGCTCGGAATACGTGAGGGTGCGCCCCTCCCCCGGCTCGTCGCTCTCCCAGAGTATGGCGGTCTTGTCGCCACGCCCCTGCTCGACCTGATAGTCGAGGCAGTTGTAGGCGACGTTCGTCTTCCCGCCGACGAACCACTCGGCCTCGGGCGGGTTCCATTCGAGGACTTTGTCCCATTCCTTGAACCAGTGGAGCTCTCTAGCCCGCTCGGCCCAGAAACCTTCGTAGTCCTTCTCCGCCTCCTCGTATATGGAAGCATCGCTCACGTTCGCTTGAGAGACGAACTCCTTCGGGGGATCATAAGCCTTCGGTGTCGTTTGCTCGTCGGTCATCCACTCCTCCTTCTCGCGCTGCCAATGCATGTGCGGCATGGTTCGGCGCGTTTCCCATTTACGCCAACGTTCGCCATTCTAAAGCATATTCCCCGCTCCGTTTGCGCCTCAACCCAATCTCTTCTCAACGCGCCCGAGCCGCTCCCGAAACCTCCCGACCGAACGCTCGTCCCCCGACAATGCCTCCACAGCTTTTCGGCTGACTTCGGCGGCCCGCCCATATTCCTTGCGGTACTCGTAAAGCGTGGCGAGCCGCTCATAGCAAAACGTCCCCGCCGCCCCGAGTTCGATGGCCTTCTCGCAATGACCCTCGAAGGCGGCGAGATGCTCCGGGTCTTTGCGAACGCGAAAGTGGGTTTGGGCGAGGCACACGTGGGCGAGTTGACGCTCCTCCGGAACCTCGGCCATGTCGAGCGCGGCCTCGCCTATGAAGAAGGCGAAATCCATGTCGCGGGTTGTTCCGGCCATCGCGCCCGTCGTGGCGAAGAGTTCGGCGAGGCTCCCCGTCGCGTGGGCTTCGAGCGCGGCCTCGATGCCTTCGGGGTCTTCCGGGAGGGGGGACGCCGGAGTGGCGGGAGAACGCTTCGCGCTCCTCGTCCGTAAGAGACGCGAGAAAAGAAGCCGCCTCGCCAAAAGAACCCATCGTCCACCCCCGTTTCGACAAAAAGACGGTGCGATTTTAGCGAACGGAACGCCTTCCGAAGTATTATTGTGTTTCGCGGCCACATTTTAAAAGTTTGTTAAAATCGCGTGTCATGGCGGAGAATCGGATGACATCCATAAAATCCATAAAGGCGAGTGTTTCGTCGCAGTTACGCATGATCCTTGGCCGGAGGGACTGGGTGTATCTTCTCAGCCTCCTCGCCCCGCTCGCCGTATACAACATCGCGCTTAAAGTGCTTCGCATCTCCGCGCAGGTCGAGATGCCCGGCCCCATCGGCTTCCTCGACCAGATCCGCTCGGACATCCTTTTCAACGCCGGGTTCGCCGCGCTTTGGATCGGCCTTTTCGCCGTGGTTCGCAGCGGGGGATTCAGGGGGGTTTTGACCTTCCTCTTCCACTTCTCGTGCATCCTCATGATGATCCTCACCACGTCGTCGCACTTCTATTTCCAGACGACCGGCTCCCCGCTCGACTACACCATGATCTCGCTAACCTTCACGTCGTTCGGCGAGATTCAAGGGATCATCGCCTCGGAGATGAACGTGCTCCACTGGCTCCTCATCTCACTCGTGCTTTTCTACGGTGTCGCCGGACCGGCCATCGTAACCCGCCTCGCCCGCGGCGACTGGCACGTCCCCTCGTGGACGAGGGGCTCGGTGACGGGCGGATATGGAGGAGCGGCGGCGGTGTGTTTCGTTTCGGGCCTCTTCGTGCTTCTCTCGGCGCTTCCGAGCGTAACGGGAGCGAGCAATAATTTTTCCCGCGACGCCATCGTGAACCTCTTCATGACCGAGTTCGCCTCGGCGAGTTCGGCGAACGTGGACTCCGAGGAGATCGCCGCGAGCATCTCCCCCGAAGACCTCCCGACCGACGCGGAGTTCGCCGAGACGGAGGACACCGAGAAACGAAACGTCGTGTTCGTCTTCCTCGAATCGTCGCGGGCGAGCGCGACGACCCCGTACAATCCGGAACTGGAGACGACCCCGTTCATGGACGAGCTTTCGGAGGAAAGCCTCTTCGCCGAGAACGCATACGCGGTGGTTCCGCACACGTCGAAGTCCATGGTCGCGGCCCATTGCGGCGTCGAGCCTCCTTTGGACACGAACATGACCGAGTCGGAGCCGGGCGCCATCCCGGCGAAGTGCCTCCCCGAACTCCTCGGCGAGCAAGGATACGAGAGCGCGTTCTTCCAGTCGGCCACGCAGGAATTCGAGCGTCGCCCGGAGCTCATCGAGAACTTCGGCTACGACGAGTTCTATCCCCTCGAAGAGCTTCCCCGGGACGGCTATGAGGAAGTGAACTACTTCGGCTACGAGGACGACGTCATGCTCGAGCCGAGCCGGGAGTGGCTCGAGGATCACCGCGACAAGCCGTTCATGGCGAGCTACCTCACCGTCACGGCCCACCATGACTACAATGTTCCCTCGGACTTCGAGACCGAGGACTATGTGGACGACCCGCTCACGAACAAATACATGAACACGGTGGCGTATCAGGATCGCTTCCTCGAAAACCTCTTCGACCAATACAAGGACATGGGGCTTTACGAGGACACGGTCTTCGTCGTCATGGCCGACCACGGCGAGGGCTTCGGGGAGCACGAACTCTTCCAGCACGACAACACGATATACAACGAAGGCATAAAGATACCCCTCCTCTTCCACGACCCTCGCCGCTTCGAGTACGGGGAGACCATCGAGGAGCCAGTCCAGAACATGTCCGTCCTCCAGACGACCGCCGACCTCCTCGGCTTCGGCATCGAGAACGACGACTACCACGGACAGTCGCTCGCCCGGCCCATCGAAGACGGCCCCATAAAGGTGAGTTGCTGGACGGAGAACCGATGCATGTCGCTCATTGACGGCGACGACAAGTACATATACCACTTCTCGAACAAGGCCGAAGAGTCATTCGACCTCTCGGAAGACCCCCTCGAAGAGAACGACATCGTGGACGGAAAGGACGACGAGGAGATCCGCGAGAAACGCTACGAGCTCCTCGAATGGCAAGCCCGCGTACGGGCGATCTACGACGAGCACAATTCGTAAGCGGCTTCGCCGCGCCGCCAGCGATCAGCCGTCAGCTTTCGTGTCGAAAGTTCGCCGCGCCCGCCCCGTTCGCAAAATCCCGCGTCCGATGGGTTCCTAGCGGTAGTTTGTTGACGAGGGATCGTCTCCGTGTTCCAATGGCGGCGAGGAGGGGATGCCGTCATGACCAAACGCTTGCCCGCCGACCCCGCCCCCGGCCCACTCGAAGAGTATGCAGCCCGCT
>JACCWD010000078.1 GCA_013697825.1 Rubrobacter sp. | reverse complement strand
AGCGGGCTGCATACTCTTCGAGTGGGCCGGGGGCGGGGTCGGCGGGCAAGCGTTTGGTCATGACGGCATCCCCTCCTCGCCGCCATTGGAACACGGAGACGATCCCTCGTCAACAAACTACCGCTAGTGCGGATGCACGGGACGCGGACGGGTTCTCTCCAAAGAATCCCGCCCGAGCCTCGTCACGGGGACTTCTTCGAGGATCTCCTCGTCTTCGTAAAGGGCGTTCAAAGTCGGCAGCCTCGTGCTTTCGAGGGCGAGGGTTCTTTGTTGTTCGGGAGCGTTCATGAACTCGATGAACGTCCATATATCCTCGATCTTCTCTTCGGAGGCGGCGTTTATGAGGAAGTTCCATCCTCCGAGGCCCGCCGAGCTTTCGATGCTCGCGTCGCTCGTCGGGATCGGGGCGATGCCGACCCTCTCCGGCTCGACGCTCGATGTCTCGGGGTCGGAGAGAAGCCCGAACACGAACGGCCAATTCCGCATGAAGACGACCTCGCCGTTCGTGAAGACGGACTGTGATTCCTGCGTCGTATAGTCCCCCGAAGCGCGGGGCGCGATGCCGTCGGTGAGCATGGACTGGCGAAGCTCGAGTCCTTCGAGAGCCTCCGGGCCGTCTATGACGACTTCTTCCCCGTCGAGAGCGTCGCCTCCGGCGTTCCATATGTGTTCGAGGCCGTCCACGACTCCGCCTTCGTCAGCGGCTCCCTGAAAGACGTACCCGTACCGGGTTCCGAGGTCGGTTCGTATTTTCTCGACCATCTCCTTCATCTCGTCCCATGTGCGGGGAGGCGCGGAGAAACCGGCCTCTTCGAGGAGGTCGGAGCGGTAATAAAACATCCCGGCGTCCCCGGCCCACGGGACGCCGTATGTGCCGCCGTCGTATTCGATGGAACGGACTTGTCCTTCGAGGTATTCGCCCTTCATCGCCTCGGTGAAGCGGTCGGAGATATCGAGGAGCCAGCCGTTCGCGGCTAGCCCGGCGGTCCAAATGACGTCGCCCCCGATCACGTCGAAGGCCGCGCTCCCGGATTGAAGCTCGTTCCGAACTTGCTCGAAATATTCGTCGCTCGCCGCCGCCGTCTCACGCCACGTCGCCCGTATTTCGCCCTCATGCTCGGTGTTGAAACGCTCGATGAGGGTGCGAAGCCCTCCACCGTCGTCCGGGCCGAAGGTGAATACGAGTTCGGTCGCTCCGCTCGCCTCCTCCCTTCCCCCACCGCACCCGGCCATAGCTCCGCCTCCGAGCATCGCCGCCCCCGCGAGCGACGCGCCGCCCATTTTCAGGAACTCCCGCCGACTATGCCTTCCCCGCATAAGAACCTCCCCGCGACCCACGCCGCCTCGACGGACGCGAAAATCTTCTCCGAAACCTTCCTTTTCCCATAGGCGTGCTTTCATGCCCGTTTTCCCTTCGCGCCAATCCCCGGAAAGCTCTCGCTATTCCCGTGTTATTCGAAGAGCGTGATCGGCTCGTCATATCGCCGGATGCGGTTCTCGCGCCGACGTTTTTCGATGAGGAATCGGAGTTCGGAGTTCGCCGACGAAGCATCCCCCCGCAGGAAATCGAGCGGGAAGCGAACTCCGAGGACGCGCCTCGGGACGTGGAAGCGGGTGATCCCGGCAGGAAGGACGGCGCCTCGGGCCACGATCTCCACGAGTTCCCTCGTGGAAAAAGAGCGGTATCTCACGAGCATCTCGCCCTCGGAGAGGACGACCTCATCGCCCGGCTCGACGCGCTCGACGGCGGAGCCTTTCGGATAAAGCGATTGCAAATTCCAGAGAAGCCCGACCTCCGAGGCGAGTCCGCCCGAAGCCCCCGGCGTCAATGAGAAGAACCTTCCGTCCGGGGCTTCGACCTCCGCCGTGAAACCGTCGGCGGAATGTTTCGAGACTTCGATGTCATCCATCCGTTCGAGGGCGGTGAGGCTCGAACCATTCAAAAGATGCTGCCAGCTTTCGGCGCGGGTGGGAACCTCGATACATTGCACGAGCGCGAGTTCGAGTCCGAGTTCCCCCAAAGCGTGGACCCGGTGCGCCCCGTCGAGGACGAGGAAGTCGTCTTCGTAAGGAGAAACGATCACCGGGTTCGCCTGAACGCCCTCGGACTTCATCCGTCGGCGAAGTCGGTCGAGGCGGCTCGGGTCGTGCGATTCGTGGAGCATGAGCCGTGAAAGCTCCACGACGCGGAGTCCATCGAGTTCGGCGGGGATCACGATATGGGGAGCCGTTCCCCGCGCTTGACTTTACGCGTCTCCGCCGCGGCGTCCCCAGAACAAGTCGAGGAGGACGAAGCCGCCGAAAAAGAAGCCCGCGATGAGGGCCATATACCCGACGATGCTGATAAGAAGGAAAATAGTATCCAAAACCCACTTCGCCTTTCCGAAAACATTGCTTCTCGAAAGAGTCGGGACGGCCGGATTCGAACCGGCGACCACTCGGCCCCCAGCCGAGTGCGCTACCAGACTGCGCCACGTCCCGACGCTCCACTCTGGCAGCCGAGATCATAGCATAGACAGTCCTCGCCCACGCCCCCGGAAATACCGCCGTGTTATCATCCGCCGAACGTGGAGACTGCGGCTTTTTACATCCGGACGAGTAATGAAGGCGGCCTCCCCTCCCGCGAAGAACAGCTTCGCGCTATCGAACATTACGCGGGGGCGAACGGCTACACGGTCGTCGCGAGCTACGAGGACATCGAGGCTCCGGGGAAGCTCCTCTTCCACAAGCCGCAACTAAAGGCGGCCATAGACAACATCAAGGAGCGCGAGGAGTGGCAGGTTCTCATAGCCGCCGACCCGCGATGCTTCTCGGAGACGGAGTCGGCCCGCCACGAGCTCGCGCACAAGTTCTCCCTCTACGGCAACCGCCTCGAATGCCCGGACAGGGAATGGGACGAGTTCGAGGCCGGGATGAAGACGTATCGGCGCGAGATGAGCGGGCGATGAAGGGCGCGAGCGTAGCCTCGGACGCCCGGCTTGATACGGTCGAAAGGCGTTCGACCTCCGTGAAAATCCCCGATACGTCTTGTAGGAGCGAATTGTGAGCTTTTTGCTGGGCGCCTTCGGATACCTTATGCTCGCCGTCTCGCTGGCGGCGATAGCCTTCGGTGTCTTCATGGCGATCAACTCGAAGACGCGCGGCACGGGGAAGTATTTCGCCCTTTGGTGGGTTCCGGGCGCGGCGGCGGCGAGCGGCATCATCATGAGGGACATAGTAACCTTCACTATCAGCTTCACGTGCTTTTGCATCGCCGGGATCGTGTTCGCGTTCGAGGCTCGGGGCGCCGAGGGGACGAAGCGCTCGAGCGTCAAGAAAAAGCGGGCCGACCGAAAGTCGGAGCGAACGACCGCCGAGAACGAGAAACGCAACTACCGGAGGAGGGCTTCGTAAATATGGGGCTTTTGCGTACCATCCTTGCGCTCGTGATACTCGTCATCCTCGTCCACGTCGGACTCGTGTACTTGAATATCGAGAGAACCACGAACGCCGTCACCGAGGCGATTTACGGCCTCGGGTTCCTCGTCGAGTCGCCCGCGACGATCATCCTCGAGTTCCTCGGGACGAACCTCCCAAGCTCCCTCGACCCGAACGGCTTCTTCGTCGTCGCGCTCACCGCGGCGGCGGCGTATTTCGTTTTGTATCTCCTCCTCGGCATCGGGCGGCGATAGGTTTCAGGTTTCAGGTTTCAGGTTTCAGGTTTCAGGTTTCAGGTTTCAGGTTTCAGGTTTCAGGTTTCAGGTTTCAGGTTTCAGGTAAGATTATGTGCTTTCTTTCGCCTCATGGCACCTTTCCCGGCAGACCCCGGTTCGTATTCTCCGAAAGGGCGGCGGGTGGCGGCGTGGTGTTTTTTACCTGAAACCTGAAGCCCGATGCCTGAAGCCTATCCCCGGTGCTCGTCCACGAACCGCTCGTCTATGAAGCTCTTTAATGCGAGGGCCGAGCGTCCTCGCCACGCGAAAGCTCCGTATGCTCCGAGTCCCGTGCCGTCGCCGAGGTTGAGGATGTAAAGGAAATGCTTTTGCGGGCGGAATTCTTCGAGGGGCTTTCCTTCGAGGATGGCGCGGATGTTTCTGAAGAGGATCGGGCCTTGCCGGATGGCGTACACGCCGAAGCGCGGAAGCGCCCCTCCCCGGAACGCGACCGAGTCGCCGCCGCCGAACATCCTCTCGTCGGTGACGCTTTGGAGATAATGGTTCACCCACATTCCCCCGTCGTCCCCGGTCGCGAGGTTCGAGCGGGCGAAGACACCGGACGGCGCGATGCCCGTCGCGGCCACGAGGATGTCCGCCAAAACTTTCCGACCGTCTTCGAGGACGACGGACCCCGACTCGAAGGAGGCGGCTTTCGCGCCGAGCATTACGTCCACGCCGAGGTTTCGGAGGTGTTCGCGCATGATGCGCCGTGCCTTCTTCGGGGCGAGGGGGAGGATGTCCGGCTCGGCCTCGATGAGCGTTGTGTTCCCGTGAGGCATGAGGGAGGCCGCGTTCGCCGCGACCTCGCATCCGGCGGCCCCTCCCCCGACGACGAGGAGGCTCGACGCGCCTCCGTCCGAGATGGCCTCGCGGATCCTCATCAAATTCGCGACGGGTTTGACGGGGATGGAGTTCTCGCCTCCGAGCTTCGTCTCGCTCCCGAGGCAAAACGAGGCCGCGTCGTATGGGACGGCGCTTCCATTTTCTAGAAGGAGTACGCGCTCCTTCGGGAGGACGTGTTCGACCCTTCCTTCGACGAAGCGCCCGCCCCCGGACTCGACGAGGCGGCGAACGTCGAGGCGGTGTTCCTCGGGGGAATATCGACCGGAGAGAACGCCCGTCGCCATCCCCGAGTAATAAAGATACGGGGAGTCGCTCACGAGCGTCACGTCGTATCCGGCGGAGACAAACTCGGCGGTTCGGCGGAGGGAGTATACGTGGGCGTGGCCTCCGCCCGCGAAGACGATGCGGGGATTTGTCATGGAAATTTCGAGGACAAAGAGTGCATACGGCTTTCAGGATACCCGAAAACGGGGGCCGAAAAGTGGCGGGGCGAGTCCGAGGGTTCACATGTATAGAAAACGGGGATGGCGTATACTTCCCGCAATGTTCATCTGGCGGCTGGAGGAGTCGTGATCCCGTTCAAAGAAATCGGTGGTGTCCACCACATGGATTATTATCCCTGGGCATACAGGAGATGCAATGATCGAGTTTAGAGAAGTCTCGAAAACCTACGAAGGCTCCGACGCGCCCGTGGTGAACGATCTCTCCTTCGAGATTCCCGAAGGGGAGATTTGTGTTCTCGTGGGGCCTTCCGGGTGCGGGAAGACGACGAGCATGCGTATGGTCAACCGCCTCATCGAGCCGACGAACGGCGAGATACTCATCGACGGCGAGCCGAACACCGCCATGAGCGGCACGCAACTCAGGCGGAAGATCGGGTACGCCATACAACAGATCGGGCTCTTCCCCCACCGAACCATCGCCGAGAACGTCGGAACGGTGCCGGGCCTCCTCGATTGGGGGAAGAATCGGGTGACGGAGAGAACCGACTCCCTCCTCGAACTCGTCGGCCTCGATCCCTCTCAATACCGCGACCGATACCCGGCAGAGCTTTCGGGCGGTCAGCAACAAAGGGTCGGGGTGGCTCGGGCGATGGCCGCCGACCCCCCGATCATGCTCATGGACGAGCCGTTCGGGGCGGTCGACCCGATCACGCGCGACCGTCTCCAGGACGAGTTTTTGAACATTCAGAAAGACATAAGGAAGACCATCGTCTTCGTCACCCACGACATTGACGAGGCGATAAAAATGGGCGACAAAATCGCCATCCTCGAAGAGGGCGGCGTCCTCGCGCAGTACGACACCCCCGAGAACATCCTCGCGCACCCGAACTCCGAGTTCGTATCGTCGTTCGTCGGCGCGGATCGGGTTTTGAAGAGGCTTTCGCTTCTCAAAGTCGGGGATATGGAACTCGACCCGCCGAACGGGTACGGGGACTCGCTCCCGAGCCTTTACGAGCAAATGAGCCTCAAAGACGCGCTTTCGGAGATGATCGGGGCCGGGGAGGATCGCGGCGTGGTGTACGCGGGAGCCTCGTCGAGCGGCGAGCGGCGAGGCTCGCTCACGATAGACTCCATCCGGAAGCTCTCGCACCGGGCGGAGATCGAGAACGAAAACTCGGTCGAGAGTTCGACCGGGAACGATGCGTAGCCTCGCGCTCCAGGCGCAGCCGCTCATAGACTGGGCTTGGATCTCCGCGAACCTTTCCGACGAAATATGGCCCGCCGTCGTCGGCCACGTCTTCCTTTGCTCGATCTCCATAGGCATCGCGCTCGTCATCTCACTCCCCGTCGGCATCTTCGTCGCCCGATACCGGAGGCTTTATCCACCCGTCGTCTTCTTCACCGGGTTCCTCTTCTCGATCCCGAGCCTCGCCTTCTTCGCCATCCTCGTCGCCATCCCCGCCATCGGCATCGGATTTAGAGCGGTCATAATCGCCCTCGTCGCGTACTCGCTTCTGGTTTTGATCCGAAACGTCGTGACAGGCATTGACTCCGTGCCGCCCGAGACGATCGACGCCGCGAAGGGCATGGGCCTCACGCCGTCGCAAATCCTCTTCCGGGTCGAGCTTCCGCTCGCGCTTCCGGTCATCGTGGCGGGGATCCGGATCGCCGTCGTGACGGTGATCGGGATCGCGACCATCGGGGCGTACATTGACGGAGGCGGAATCGGGGAGCTTATTTTCAACGGAATCAGCCGCGGATTCTTCACACAAGTCATCGTCGGGGCGGTTCTCGCGACCGCGCTCGCGGTGATCGCCGACCTCCTCCTTCTCGCCATGGAGCGGTATCTTCGCCCGTGGGCGCGGGCCGGGAGGGCGTGAGTCATGGGTGATGTCTTCCAGGTTTTCCTGCGCGACGACTTCCTCATACTCCTCCGCCAGCACGTCGTACTCTCGGTGGCGGCGGTCGTCATCGCTGTCGCTGTCGCGGTCCCGGTCGCGCTCGCGGTGAGGAACACGCGAGTCGGGGCGGTCATCGCGATAAACATCGGCAACCTCGGGCGGGCGATCCCGAGCCTCGCGCTTCTCGCGATCGCGCTCCCGTTCCTCGGCTTCGGTTTCCGGCCCGCGCTCGTCGCCCTCACGCTCACGGCGATACCCCCGATCCTCATAAACGCCTCGACCGCCCTCCGCCAAGTGGATCGCCAAGTCCTCGACGCGGCGAGGGGCATGGGACTCTCCGAGGGGCAAATATTGAGTCGCGTACAATTGCCGATCGCCGCGCCCGTGATCTTCGCGGGCATCCGAACGTCCGCCGTTCAAGTCGTGGCGAACGCGACGTTGGCGACGTTCATCGGCGGCGGCGCGCTCGGTGAACTCATCGTCCTCGGCTTCCAGAGCGCGAACCTCTCCATCCAGATCGGCGGGGCTTTGGCGGTCGCCGCGCTCGCGATCACCACCGAGGTTCTCTTCGGCTTCATCGAGAGGACTTTCACCCCGAAAGGCTTGCAAATCGCGCAAAAACGGCGCGGAAAATAAACCGGAAACTTGAACGAAAGGGAATGATGAAAAAGATAAAGTGGATGATACCAGCCCTCCTCACCCTCCTCTTCGCCGGGGCGTTCGCCTCGGCGTGCGGAAACGTCGGGAGTTCCGGCTCGGGTGGCGAAGGCCCGTCCATCACCGTCGGATCGAAGAACTTCACCGAGCAACTCATCCTCGGCGAGATGTACTCCCTCGCCCTCGAAGAAGAGGGCTTCAACGTCGAGGAACGCCTCGATCTCGGGAGCATACAAATAGCCGACCGCGCCCTCCAAAACGGGCAGATCGACGTGTACCCCGAATACACCGGGAGCGCCCTCGTCGCAATCTTCGAAGTCGAGCCGGAAGACTACCCCGAAGACCCGGAAGCCACGCTCGACGAGGTGCGCGAGCTTTATTCCGAACGCGACCCCGCCGACACAATGCTCGCCCAAACCAACTTCGAGAACACATACGGCATCGTCGTCCGGCGCGAAGTCGCCGAGGAATACGACATCGAAACCCTCGAAGACCTCGCCGAAGTCTCGAATGAACTCACCTTCGCCACGTTCTCCGAGTTTCAGGAGAGGGCGGACGGCTTCCCGAACATGGAGGAGAATTATCCGGCCCTCGACTTCGGGGGCATCCTCATAGTCAATGACATCGGCCTCAAATACGGCGGACTCGAAAACGGCGAGGCGGACGCGGCGATCGGGTTCACGACCGACCTTCAATTCGATCAGGAAGAGTTCGTCATAGCCGAGGACACGAAGGACATATGGCCGTCGTACTATCCGGCCCCCGTCATCCGCCAGGATTACCTCGACGAGAACCCCGAGGCCGAGGAAGTCCTCGACAGCGTCTCCGAGGCGACCCCCGACGCCGCCGGAATGCGCGACCTCATAAGGAGCGTTGACGAGGATCAAGAAGACCCCGAAGCCGTCGCCCGCGAATACCTCGCCGGGGAGGGTGTGATCGAGGGCGAGTGAGGTAGCTCCGCTCGCAGTTCTCGGTTTTCAGTTTTTAGCTGAGAACCGAGAACTGAAAACTAAGAACCGGAGCAAAGCGACTGATACACTCCCATCCATGTCCATCGAAGTCCGCATAAAGCCCGAAGTCCTCACCGAGGGGCGCATGCGGATGGAGATGCGCCACCTCGACGACGAGGACATCGAGAACACCGTCCGCATGAAGGGATGGGCGTGGGTTCTCAGCCGGAAGGCGTGGGTTTACGCCGGGGAGCCGG
>JACCWD010000067.1 GCA_013697825.1 Rubrobacter sp. | reverse complement strand
GGCTCGGCCGGTGCGGGTGTGATCTTCTTCAAGTGCATGCGGCCCGCCGTCCGAGGGACGACCATCAAAAACACCATGGCCGACGGACTCAACTTCTCCAACTGCCTCGACCCCGCGGCGCACGCCGTGCTCACCGAGGACACCGGCGACGACGGAATCGCCTTCATCAGCTACGACAACGAGGGAGACCCCGGCCACACAGGCGGGCGTGCCACAGACGTCGTGGTGAGGAGGTCGGGGACGCGGGGCATAGTCGTCGCGGGGCAGAGCGGGGTGGCCGTCGAGGGCTTCGAGATAGACACGACCCACGACTCCGGGGCGCTCGTCCTCCACGACGAATACTGGAACACGAGGGTCCCCTCCGGGGTGGTCTATTCGCGGGGTGTCGTGAGGAACGCGGGCAAGGGCGAAAGGGGGACCGGCAACAGCGAAAGCCATCCCAAGCACGGCGTCCAGTACGACAAAGTCGGCTCGGTGGAGTTCAGGGACATATCGGTTTACGACACCGTGGATTACGGCGTCTCCGGCTCGTCGGAGGCGTTCGAGAGGAGCATGGCCGACGGCTCCACAGTCCCGATCCCCGGCGGCGAAGTCACGATGACGAACATAAAAGTCGCCCGCGCCGCGGGAATGGGCTTTTCCCTGAGAGGGGGCGAGACCCACCTCGACAAGCTGGTGGCGAAGGAAACCGGCGACACGGCCATATACATCGGAGGCTGCGGGCTGGTGGAATACGGTGAGCTATCCTCCCTCAACTCCTCGAAAACCAACCCGAGCGCGAACGCGATGCGCTTCGAGGGCAACGAGCGCATAGAAGGCGCCGGGTTGACCGTGACCGACGACCAGACACCGCCGACCGGCTACAAACTGACTACCAGCGGCGAGCAATCAGGCACGCTGGGCGAAGTGCGCGACCAAATAGCCAACGGAGACCTCGCAATAGAAAATCCCTCCAACCTGGATTACGCTGCGGAAGCGTGACGTCGCCCGAAGCGTCCTCCTCTGCCATCCACCCATTCTCCAGAAAACCCAGGCCGGAAACGGCGCTTCTTTTCTCGCCTCCCGGCAGTGGTTTCATCTTCGGGGTTTGACGATGTGGAAACTCCATGCCCTCACCTGTCTGTTTCCCGCGTCCTCCACGGCTACCACCCGGACGACGTGCCTCCCGTGCGGGAGGAGCCGCGCTCTGTGGAACAGCCTGCCGTTCGCCGGGTTGTACGAGAACGCCGTCGGCCTGCCGTCCACGAAGAACTTTATCTGGGAGCGTTTCAGCTCGCTCCGGTCGTCCCTCACGACAGCCCTTATCGCCGGCCTTCGAACCGCCGTCCGCATGTTCGGACCCGGCGCCATGCCCGAGATCGTCGGCTTCGCAATGTCCGGACGGTTCGCCTGCGTGCCGTTGCCCGAAACCTGTGTCTCCACGGGCGTGCCGGAGCGGTTGTGATCCACTACGATCCTCGCGCTCTTCTCCCCCGCCATGCTCGGTTTGAATCCGACTTCGACCGGAACCGCCTCGTCCGGCTTCAAAGTGGTCGGAGCGAGTTCTTGAACGACGAACTGCCCGGCGTTCGAGCCGCCCGTCCCGATGGCTTCGATCGTCACATCCTCGTCTCCGGTGTTCGTGAGGAGCATGCTCCGCGACTCTCCCCCCCCCGACCTCCACATCCTCGAAGTCGAGGCTCTCGGCGCTCGCGCTCAATGCCCCCGCAGGCTGCGCCCCGGAGTTGCCGACCGTGAAAGTCGCGCCCACCACCTTCGTCGCGCCGTCCGAGAGCGTCATCTTCGCGGTGATCGTGTGCGGGCCGTCCGCGACGTTCATCGTCTTGAACGGGTTGGCCGCAGCCGCGGAGCCTCCGCTGAAATCATAAGGGGCGACGTTCTCCACCTGGTTCGGCGAACCCGCCATGCTCGGGTTGTCGAGATAGAAAGCCACCTTTTTGACCCCCGCGTCCGGCGACGTGAAGGGGTATATATCGCCGGAGACGACCGCCCCATTGAGCGAGGCGGGGTTCGAGCGGTCGGGGCTTTCGCTCATCTGGATCCCAAAGCCCGATTGCGGCGGCGCGGCGGCGACCGATATCCCGAACGTCTCGCTGTCGGAGCCGCCGTCCGGGTCGGAGGCCGTGACCGTCGCCTCGTACTCGCCCGCGTCCCCGGCCTTCGGAGCGAGGTTCAAAGACCCGCTGCCGTCGCCGTTGTCGGTGAAGGCGGCGAAGCCCGGAAGGTTTTGCGCCGAAAGCGCGAGGGGGCCGCCGTCCGGGTCGGAGGCGGAGACGCCCACGGTCTTCCCGGAGCCTTCCTCCACGCTTTGGTTGCCGATCCCACTCAAAACGGGAGGCTGGTTCGGCGCCGACCCCTTCACGATCTCGATGCCTTTTATGGCCGGATTCTGGGCGACGTGCGCGAAGTCCACATTCAAAACACCGTCGCTCTCGACCGCCAAAGTCTCCACGACGCCTTTGTTCAAAGCGCCGCTCTCCGCGAACACGTCATAGTCGTCGAAAACCATATTTCCCTCGATGAGGACATCGAACACCCGACCGCCCGGAGCGTTTATGACATCGTAAGTTTCGGCGAAGTACAGCCGGACTTCGTGCGAACCCGGCTCGACCGGGAAAGCCCACGCCATCCCGGGGTCGGACGGGGGATCCCAGCGTTCGGTCTTGAAAATCGCCTCCGGTGTTCCCGCCGGAATGGACGGATGGCTCATGTCAATGGCGGCCCCGGTCGACGCCGCCGCATTGCCCGTCTCGCTCGCATTGACGAAAGGCGAAGGATTCTCGGGGGGATCCCCGCCCCATTCGGGATCCGACAATATGGGGCCCCCCGCATTCACCCGGTAAACAACCCCGCCACCGGACAATGTCCCTTCCCCACTCAATGGTATCGAGAGTGGGGAGTTGCCTCCAGTGTGGCTCACCGCGAGCGCCGCGTTCTTCGCCCCTTCGCCGAGCGGCGAGAAAGTGGCGTCGAGCGTCGTGGTTTCGCCCGGAGCCAGCGTGGCGGCGGTGGTGAAGTTGTGGTCGAAGGCCGATGCGTCCGGGCCGGAGGCTTCGACGGCTGTGATCTCGATGTCCTCCTGCGTCCCTGTGTTCGCGAGGACGACTTCTTTGGACGAGCTTTCCGCGACTT
>JACCWD010000050.1 GCA_013697825.1 Rubrobacter sp. | reverse complement strand
GTCCCGACGACGGAGCTATATTCGCCGCATTCCGCCGCGCCGCCGAACTCGGAATGGTGGTGGGCGTGCACGCTGAGAATGACCCGGTGCTGCAACGCCTCAAGAACGAATTAAAGCAGGGCGGACGCGAAGATCCTATCGCCCATTTGGAATCCCGTCCGCCCTTTGTAGAAGCGGAAGCCGTTGGACGAGCAGTCACCCTCGCCGAAGCAGCCGGGAACCGGCTGCACGTCCATCACCTCTCGACCCGCGAGGGCGAGCAAATCGTGCGGCTAGCCAGAAGCAAAGGTTTGCCTGTGACCTGTGAGGCTTTGATTTCACACCTCCTGTTCGACGATTCGGCCTATGAGCGCTACGGCAACCTGATACAACTCAACCCGCCGATTCGGAGTCGTGAGCACGTTGAACACCTGTGGCACGCTATCGAACACGGGCGCATAGACTGTGTGGCCACCGACCATGCCCCACATTCTCCAGAAGAGCAAAATCAAACCAACGTTTGGGATGGCGTCGGCGGCTTTATCGGCATCGAGACCTTATTACCGCTGATACTAGATTGTGTAGCGCGAGGCCGTCTCTCACTTGACCGCGCCGTGCAGCTTTGTAGCGAGAGCCCCGCACGGATCTACGGCTTGTACCCGAGGAAAGGATCGCTGACAGTGGGAGCAGACGCTGACTTCGTACTGGTGGATTTGGCCGCAAGCCATCTACTGAGCAACGATAGGTTGCACTCCAAGAATCCCTTGTATCCTTACGATGGCTGGGAGGTTCGAGGGCGTCCAGTGGCTACTTACCTCAGAGGCAGGCGCATCATCAGTGAAGACGAGCCAGTAGGTATCCCGAGCGGAATAATGCTGAGGCCGGAAAGTCGAAGAGAGGAGTCATGACAAGTGGTAGTAAGCACCAGAGAACTTATAGAACGATTCGAGTTCACAGAAGCATCTTCGTTGTCGCGGGAGCGCACCACTCCACCAATTCTCACCGCTGTCGGCTCCGTTGCGGGCAAGGCTCTCGAGAGTCCATTGCTCACAGAGCGCTTTACCGAGAGAGGTCTGAAGCCTAAAAGCATCGGGCCATGCGCAAGCGTCAAGGAGCTTTCGAGTCGAGCAGATTGGTCGCTCGCTCTCGTGCTCAGTCCCCACAAGCAGGCCGTAGGCGAGATGTGCGACGTTCTCACACCTTTGGCAAAGCAGGCCGGGGTGATCGACACGATCTTGCGGGGCGCTGATGGCAAGCTATACGGAGTCAACACTAATATCTCTGGCGCGTTGCAAGCTATAAGTTCTCTCTTGGGAGACACAAAGCCGGAGCGATGCCTGATACTCGGTACTTGGATGGGGAGGACGCGGGCGTGTGGTGGTGGGGTCGCAAGCAGGTGACGGTGACGGGATACTCGCCCGTCAGCCCCGACGAGTACAACGGGCGCGAGTATCGGCAGCACACGTCCACGACGATACGCCCCGCCGAGGAGAGGGTCGGGGTTCCGGTTCCGGCGTACCTCACTCGCGGGCTTGTCGAACAGGCTCGGACGATGCTCTCCTCGAACCGGGCGAAGGAGCGGAAGTACACCGCGAGGGAGTGGGAGCTTCGGGGGATGCTCCGCTGCGGCTGCGGATGGAGCATGGGAACCCACACCGCCCGGCACGGGGGCAAGTCGTGGAGCTACTACTACTGCAACCGCCGTAGGCAGGAGGGCGCGAAGAATACTGAATGCAAGCAGAAGATGCTCAGGGCGGTGGAGATCGAGAGAAAAGTGTGGGGGTTCGTGTCCGGCGTCCTCCTCGAACCGGAGCGGCTGGTGGAGTCCGTGGACGCCCGCATCGAACGCGAGCGGGCAGGGGAGCGAGGCGACCCCGACGAGCAGACCGCCTCGCTGATGAACCGCCTCCAGCAAATAAAGGATCAGCGCGAGCGGGCGGAGGACATGGCCGTGGCGGGCGACCTCCCCATCGGGCGGCTCCGGGAGAAGAAGGCCGACCTCGACGCGCAGCGCGTCATCGTGGAGAGGGAGCTTCGGAGTTGCTCTTCGCGGGGGGAGACCATCCGCCAGCTTGAGGACTTCCGCGACCGCTGCCGCAGCCGCGCCGGAGTCTGGCAACGGCTCATGGACGAGCATCCCGACCTCGGGGAACACGTCGTCGGCGACATGCCGTGGGCGACCGACCCGTTCGCCCGCGCCCAGAGCGAGAGCCTGTCGGACGCCGCGCCCGAGCAGCGGAGGGACTGGTACAGGCGGCTCCAGATGGAGGTTCGTCCAGTCGAAGGAGGGCTGGAGGTTACGGGGCTGTTCGGGGAGAGGATGCTTTGTGATACTAAAACCCTCTCAACGACAAATTGAGGAGAAAGACTACGAGAAGCAAAGTCCGTATCGTCGGGAGCGCGAGCACACGATAAATCTGTGCGAGCGGGTTCGCTCCCGAGATCCTCCCCCGGCTCCGCCTCTCGGGCGGGAGCGATTCTTCGAGGGCGAAGAACCCGAACGCGGCATTCGAGAGGGCGAGCGCGGAGGCGGCGAGCGCGGGCGCGGAGAGCGAATACAAACTTAAAACCCCGCCGATGGCCGGCCCCGCCATGAGGCCGAGTCCGAACGCCGCCCCGATGAGGCCGAGTCCTTTCGCCCTCTCCTCCGGCGATGTGCGATCCGCGATGTACGCTTGCGCCGTCGCCGGAGTCCCGCCCATGAACCCGGCGAAGGCCACCGCGAAAGCGACCATGAAGAGCGAACCCGCGAGGCCGAGGACGAGGTACGCGACCGACGCCCCGAGGAGGCACGCGATGAGGACGGGTCGGCGTCCCACCCGGTCGGAGATCCCGCCGAGGAGGGGGCCGCCGAGCATTTGCGCGGCGGCGTAAAGCGAGGCGAGGAGGCCGACGAGAACCGCGCTCGCGCCGAACTCGCGGGCGTAGAAAGGGAGGAGCGGGATGATGATTCCGTACCCGGCCATGTCCACGAACACCGTGACGAAGAGAAACGCGAGCGGGGATCTCACGCCGAACCCGTGCGAACGTCTCCGTACTCGCCCGCGTTATTCATGGAGCATCCGCGAGGGTGTGTTCCGCTCTCCGCCGGGCGTGTGACGGAAAGCGTGGGAGTGGGGGGTTCTCGAGTCTCGGACGGAGACTTCCGCCGACCCGCCCGACGAGCCGTCGCTGGATACGAAGGATGCTTCGGTGTGCCTCGCCTCCGAGCCTCCCCCGACCCCCGAAGCGGGCGAAGCGATGCGACTTCCCGTCTTTCGGAGGATCTCGTGAATAATCCGTGCCCGATGGCTTCGCGAGGTCGCGTGCCGCGCCGATGGCGCGTCTTTTTTCGCTTTTCGTGGAACGTTCGTTTCCCGGCGAAACGGCGCACCGTGGAGAAGGCGCGCGAGATCGAGCGCGTTCGCCATCACCCCGAGCGGGCGATGAGCCGCCGTGCTTCTTCGAGGATGTCTTCGGAGATGTCGGACGCGCCGTCCGCTCGCATGGCCTCCCCGAACTCGACCCTCACCTTCGTTCCGTGGAGCCTCGGGGCGAGCATTTGAATCGTCGCCGCGAGCCACCGCCGATCACACTCCGTCCGGCGAAGGAGGGACACCGGGTTTCGGAGGGCGCGCCTCGAAAGGACACCGCTCACGATCACCGGCACGACCGTGAGGTTCGGGACGAGCCGCACGAAGAGTTTCAAACTCTCCGACCACTTCCCGAGGGCTTCGGCGGCTCCGGGGAGGAGCGCCGGGTCCGGATCGATCCCACCCCCCGGAAACGTGACGACCGTCCCACCCCCCTTCATGTGCCGCGCCGCGTCCCGGATGAGGCCGAACCGCCTCCCGGATTCTTCGTCCACCGTGAGAAGATGCCTCGACGTGTTCGGCAAAGCCGCGAGGAACGGTCTCTCGGCGGCGACTATTTTCAAATCCTCCCTCTGAATGGCGGAGAAGAGCGCGACGGTGTCCGAAAGCCCCGGATGGTTCGAGACGATGAGGAGCGGCCCCTCCTCGGGCACGTTCTCCGCCCCGACGAATTCGAGGCTCTTCGCCATTTGGCTCGCCGCCCATACGCCCCCGGATTTGAGTCCCGCGCCGCCGACGACCTCGTCGTACACGGCGGCTTTGTACGCGAGCCTCCGCGCCGCGACGAGGGAGGCGCGTTCGAGGGCGCGTCGCCCGAACTCCACATCGCCCATACCGAATGCTTCGAGAACCTCGCCCGCGCAAATGCGGGCGAGAACCTCGACCCGATCTGGGTCGGGTCGGCTCCTCGCATCCTTCAGGCTGGCCCGGCTCTTGGCCGCAGTCTCGGTCGTCATATTCATCGGATAAAACGATTCTAACGCAGCGGCCTCGCCCGCCGCCGTGAAACCTCACCGGGTTCGCGTTAGCGCGAGCGCGCGACCTCCACCGCCGACCCTCTGAGGACGGTTCCCCCGAGGCGGACGTGGGGCTTTTTTACTTTCACCCTCACCGCCTCGACCATCGGGTGGTCTTCGAGGGCGGCTCGGGCGATGCGTTCGGCGAGGGTCTCGGTGAGGTTCACGGGGTCGCCCTCGACGATCTCCTTCGCCCGGTCGTGAACCGCGCTGTAATCCACGGTTTTCGTCAAATCGTCGGAGGCTCCGGCCTCGCGGAGGTCGAGGCGAAGCTCCACGTCCACGACGAAGGGTTGCCCGAGGTTGCGCTCGGCGTCGAGCGTCCCGTGGAACCCGGAGAACTCCATGCCTTCGAGGAAAATCCTGTCTTCGCTCATGTTCACCTTTCGCGTCTGGCGGGCATGCTAACCTCACAATTATGGATGATGCCACACTCATGCGCCCGCTCGTCACCGTGAGCTACGCCCAAACCCTCGATGGCCGCCTCGCCACCTCGAACGGTTCTTCGCGTTGGATCTCCGCGAATGACTCCCTCCGCTTCGCCCACAAACTCCGCGCTTCCCATGACGCCGTCGTCGTCGGCGCGAAGACCGTCCGCCGCGACGACCCGCGCCTCACTGTTCGCCACAACGTCGAGGGCGAAGACCCCATCCGCGTCGTCACCGACAGCCTTCTGAGAACCTCGCTCTCCGCGAAAGTCCTCGCGAACGGAGCCGCCGAAGGCACCATCCTCGCCGCCACCGAAAATGCCCCGGACGAAAGATATGAAGAAGTCTCCGCGCTCGGGGCGAAGATTCTCCGGCTTCCGGGGGATCCGGACGGAGGGGTTCATCTCCGCTCGCTCATGGCCGAACTCCATCGCCTCGGGGTCGCCTCCGCGATGGTCGAAGGTGGCGCGACGCTCATCACCGCGCTCCTCCGGGAACGGCTCGTGGATCGGATCGCGGTGTGCATCGCGCCGAAGATCCTCGGCCGAGGCATCGAAGCCGTGGGCGACCTCGGCATCCACGACCTCGAAAGATGCGTCGTCCTCGAAAACATCTCCCTCACCACGTACGGCCCCGACATCGTCCTCGAAGCCGACCTCGCATACTGCGATGAATAAAGACGAGGCCCGCGAAAACCCGGCCACCCTCGAAGCCCGCGCCGTGTGGTTCGACGCCCCCCGCTCCGCCGAACTCCGCCCCGAAACGGTTCCACTTCCACAACCCGGCGAAGTCCGAATAAAGGCCGCTTTCTCCGCCATAAGCCACGGGACCGAGATGCTCGTGTACCGGGGCGAAGTCTCGGAAAATCTTCCCCTCGACCTCCCCACCCTCTCCGGCGGATACGACTTCCCCATAAAGTTCGGATACGCCGCCGTCGGGAAGGTGATGGACGTGGGGCGCGGCGTGGACGGGTTCGCGCCGGGGGACGCGGTATTCGTCCATCATCCCCACCAAACCGTCTTCACCGTCCCGGCCTCGATGCCGATGAAGTTGCCGGACGGCTTGGATCCCATCCTCGGCCCCTTCTTCGCGAACGTCGAGACCGCATTGAACATCGTCCTCGACTCGCCCATAAAGCTCGGTGAGACCGCCGTCGTCTTCGGACAAGGGGTCGTCGGCCTCCTCGTTTCACAGCTTCTCCGAGACGCCGGGGCGAAGGTCGTCGCCGTCGAACCCCTCGCCGGACGAAGGGATCTGGCGGTGAAGCTCGGCGCGGACGTCGTCGTCGAACCCGGCGAGGACGCGGCGAAAGCTATCACGGACGCGACCGACGGACGCGGCGCGGACGCGGCGTTCGAGGTGAGCGGGACGGGGGCGGCACTTCAATCCGCCATCGAGTGCGTCGCCCCCGAAGGCACGGTCGTCGCCGCCTCATGGCACGGCGCGAAGCCCGTGAGTCTCGACCTCGGCGGGCGTTTCCACCGGGGTCGCGTGCGTATAAAGTCCTCGCAAGTCGGAAATATAAGTCCCGAACTCGGCGCGAGGTGGAGCCGGAGCCGCCGAACGAAAGCCGTCCTCGAACTCCTCCCGAAACTCGAACTCCGCGAACTCATAACGCATCGCATCCCCTTCGACGACGCCCCCGAAGCGTACCGCCTCCTCGACCAAAAGCCCGGCGAGGCTGTACAGTTCGTCTTCGAGTACGGCGAAGCCGGATACGGCGAAAACGAGGAGGCGTGAACATGTACGAGATATGCGTCGCGGCGGGCTTCGAGGCCGCGCACAAGCTCACCGGGGACTTCGGCCCCGCGACGAGGCTCCACGGACACACGTATCGCATGGAAGTCGTCGTCTGCGGCGAGTCTTTGAAAGAGGACGGAACTCTATACGATATCGGCGAACTCAAGCCCGCCGTGGACGACCTCGCCGCCTCGCTCCATTACCGGAACCTCGACGAAGAGATCGAAGGTCTCGCCGGAACGAACACCACCGCCGAGGCCGTCGCGGATTTTTGCTGGGAAACCCTCGCCCCGCCGCTCCGCGGGCAAAACCTCGATTCGCTCGCCGTGCGGGTCTGGGAGAACCCGGACATATACGCGGCGAGGGAGGACGCCCTCGATTAGCTTGCGGATAGCCTTTATCACGGTCGGGGACACATCGCGCCTCACGGGCGGGTACCTTTATAATGCCCGCGTCTTCGACGGCCTCGGAAAATACGGCATCGAAGTCGAGGAGATCGTCCCGTCCGGGGCTTCGGCGGCGGAGCAAAAAGGCGGAATCCCGAACCTCGCCACCTTCGACCCTCGCGGCTTCGATGCCGTCGTCGTGGATGCGCTCGCGAGGATTGTGTGTTCCTCGTTCATAAAGGATTGGCGAAGGGATCTCCCCGTCGTGGCGATGGTCCATGAGCTTCCGAGCCTCGCCGCGCCGGAGGGCGACGTCGAGAAAGAGCGCGGCTTCGAGGAGGCTTTGCTCGGCGTGGATCTCTTCATCGCCGTGAGCGGGCATGGGAAGTCCGTCCTCGAAAACCGCGGCGTTTTGGCGAAGCGCATCCGCGTCGTCTCGCCGGGCTTCGACGGTTTGGCGCCGAAAACGCCGGAGCGCCGGATCCCACCCGATGCCGCGACGGATGGGGGGACGGCTCGCCGCGCCGTCTCCCGCGTGGGATCTTCTTCGCGCTGGGGAGGATGTTCCATCGGGGAGACATTCCACCGGAACGTTTCAACGATCGAAGGCGCGGGCCGAAGGCGGGGTTCGGAGGCCGGAGTCGGAACTCCGGCGGACTCCGGCGGACTCCGGGCTTTGTGTGTGGCGCAGTGGATCGAACGCAAAGGCGTCCTCGATCTCGTCGAGGCGTGGAGGATGGTGGATGCCCCGAACGCCTCCCTCGAACTCGTCGGCGAGACGGATGCCGACCCGGAATACCATTCGCGGGTTATGGAGGCCATCGGCGAAGATCCCTCGATAATCGTCTCCGGGAAGCTCGATGATGGATCTCTCGCGGTCGCGTACGCCAATTCCGACTTTTTCGTCCTTCCTTCGCGTTTTGAGGGATATGGCATCGTCTATGCTGAAGCTCTTTCTTTCGGCCTCCCGATTGTCGCATGCGATGTCGGCCCCGTGCCGGAACTCGTCGGCGGGGAGGCCGGGGTTTTCGTATCGCCGCGAGATGAAGCGGGGCTCTCGCGCGAGATCGGAAATCTTCTCTCTGATGGGGGGCTTCGGGATCGAATGTCCGAGGCCGCGATCCGCCGGGCGGGAGAACTTCCCCGATGGGAGGACACGGCGCGGGGCTTCGCGGAGGTTTTACGGGAGGCCGCCGAAGATGGGTGAAGGGTTCGACGGGATCTCCGCCCAAAACCGCCGCTCGTGGAACGCGGCCGTCGCGGCCCATGAGAGCCACCGAGAGGGGCTGGCGGGCTTTCTTCGGGACGGCGGAGGCACCCTCTTTCCGGAGGAAATGGAACTCCTCGGGGATGTCTCGGGCAAAACCGTCGCGCACCTTATGTGCAACGCGGGCGGCGATTCGCTGAGCCTCGCCTCCCGAGGAGCCTCGGTCGTCGGCGTGGACATGAGCGACGAGGCGGTGGCCCACGCCCGGAGGCTCTCCTCCGATTCCGGCATCCCCGCCCGCTTCGAGAGGGCCGAAATTTACGAGTGGATGGGGAAGGCCGCCTCCGAGGATCGCCGCTTCGACATTGTTTTCGCGTCGTATGGCGTGGTTTGCTGGCTCCACGACCTCGATATGTGGGCCGAGGGCGTCGCCTCCATACTCGAGCCTGGCGGGCGTTTCGTCCTCGTGGAATTCCACCCGTTCTCCGCGATGCTCGACTCGGAATGGAACCTCGCCCGCGACTATCTTTCCGACGGTGCGGAGCGCGACGAGGGCGGCGTGGGGGATTATGTCGGAGCCTCCGGCGCGGGGCTCGTTCCGTCCGGATTCGTCGAGGGGATCGAGGACTTCGAGAACCCGGAGGAATGCCATCTCTTCCGGTGGGGTATCGGCGATGTCGTGTCGTCGCTCGCGAAGGCCGGGATGGGGGTCGAGGCTTTGCGCGAGTATCCGTACTCGAATGGGGAAAAGAACTTCGTTGGGATGCGGGAAATGCCGGGGAGAAGGATGCTCCCGCCGGAAGGCGTTCCCTCCGTTCCGCTCATGTACGGGCTTTCGGCGAGGAAGCGCGGCATCGCATAATCCCGGCCCGTATCCGATAAGATAACGTCCGAAGCATACGTCGGAAGACTCATATACTTCGGGAGAGACCATGATCGACTACCATTTGCACGTCATCGCCCACGACGACCGCCCCATGACGGTCGAAAATATTTTGGAGTATTGTCGCGTGGCGAAGTCGCGCGGCATAAAGCAACTCGGCATCACCGAGCATGACCGATACCTCGACAAAATAGACGTCGGGGCTTTCGTCGAGGCGCGGGACAAATCGAAGGACGTCGCGCTCCGGCTCGGCATCGAGGTTGACTATGTACCCGGCAACGAGGAGGAGATGTTCAATGTCTCCGGCGAGCTTCCATACGACTATGTCATCGGGAGCGTGCATAGAGTGGACAAGCGCGAGGTGGATCGCGCCACCGACCAATCCATATACGAGGAATACGAGACGTATGATCTTTACGAGGCGTATTTCCGGAATGTCCGGGAGTCGGCGATGAGCGGTATGTTCGAGGTCATCGGCCACCCCGACCTCATAAAAATATTCCGCCACGCCCCCGACGAGGACATCACCCCGATGCTCGAAGAGACCGCCGACGCCATCGCCGAGTCGAGGGTCGTCGTGGATGTGAACTCGGCGGGGCTTCGGAAGCCGATCGGCGAGATATACCCGTCGAGGAAGTTCCTCGAAATGTTCTTCGAGCGCGACGTGCCGATCATACTCTCCTCCGACGCCCACGCCGCCGAAGAGGTCGGGGCGGGGTACGAAGAGAGCGTTCCACTCGTCAAAAGCGTCGGGTATCGGGAGGTCGCGACTTTCAAAGACCGCGACCGGATGGAGAGCCTCTCTTTATGACCGAAGAGCTTTTCCCGCGCGACTCGTACCTCCGGGGGTTCGAGGCGAAGGTCGTCCATCTTTCGGGGCGCGAGGTCGTCCTCGACCGGACGGCGTTTTATCCGGGGGGCGGGGGGCAGCCGCCGGACAAAGGAAAGCTCGCCGTCGGCCCGATCCACGCGAACGTCATAGACGTGAAGCGGGACGCGGAGGAAGGTCTCATCGTCCATGTCCTCGACAAGGCGATGCCGAAGACGGTTCGGGAGCTTTCCGGCTCGCTCGACTGGGAGCGGCGTTTCGGACACATGCGATACCACACCGCGCTCCACGTCCTCTCCGGGGTCATATGGAAGAATTTCGAGGCGAAAGTCACCGGGGGGCGTATGCGGAACGACCGCGCCCGGATGGACTTCTCGTTCCCCGGCGAATGGACGAATGATGTCGTATCCGAGATCGAGAAATTGACGAACAAAGCTCTTTCGGAGGAGCGTTCCGTCAAAGTTTATGAGTTGCCTCGGGGGGAGGCGATGGCGAACCCGGCTTTGATCCGCACCGCCGTGAACCTCGTACCCGAGTGGGTGGAGATGGTTCGGATCGTGGAGGTCGAAGGTCTCGACACGCAGGCGGACGGAGGGACGCACGTGGCGCACACGAGGGAGGTCGGGGAGATCGAAGTGACTTCCCATAAAAGCAAAGGGAAACAAAACAAGCGACTCGAATTCGTCCTCCGATGAGGATTTCGTCCATCGCCGTCGCGCTCGTGTTTCTCTTCGCCGCCGGATGCGGGGGAGGGGAGCCTTCGCAGTCCGAAGCTCCCGAGACGACTGAGGCTCGTTCGGAGAACGCCTCCTCGGAGGTTCCGGCGGAGTGTTCGGAGGCTCCGCTCGCCGAGGAGGCACCGGACGATCTCGAAGCTCCGCTTTCGGAGATCGAGCCGCTCACGATAAACGCCTCGGGGGGCGAGGCCGTCGAGATCGGGGTGGAGACGGCGGACGATGGCGCCGAGCATTCGCAAGGACTCATGTATCGGGAGTCGCTCGGGGAGAGGTGCGGCATGATCTTCGTCTTCGACGAGGAGCAAACCCTCTCCTTCTGGATGCGGAACACGCTCGTCCCGCTCTCCATCGCGTATATAGACTTCGAGGGAAGCATCGTCTCCATCCACGACATGGAGCCTCTCGATGAGACATCCGTTCGCTCCGAAGGCCCGGCGCAATACGCTCTCGAAGTGAATCAAGGTTTCTTCGAGGAGAATGGCGTCGAGGCGGGGGATGAGGTGGAGGTTCCGGAATAGATTTTATCCCGCGCCGCGGCTCGACCACATGGCGAGGCCGAGGAGAGTCCACGGTATCCCCCACAAAGCGATCGAGAGAAAGCTCGGCTCGCTCATGACGGCGATGAGGGGGAACATCGCAACAAAGGGATAAACTCCGACGACGAGCGGCATGTACCTTCGCCATCCCGACCACCGCCTCGCACGGAGTACCGAGATCCCCACGAGCGTCATTCCGACGGCGGTGATGACGGCTCCGATCGGAAGCAAAAACGATTCCTCCCCGATGGCGAGCGAGTGCATCTCCGCCACGAGAAAGTCCACTCGCCCGAGGAGCGCGACGCCAAGGGCGATGACGCCGAACCATCCCGGCGCCGCCCCCGAGAGCGCGAGTCCGACGACCCCGATCAAAAGCAAAGTCTGGATCGCGACCCAAACCACCTCCGCGATGACGAACGCCCCTCCCTCCGGCGCGCCCGCCACCGCCGCCCACAAACTATTCGCCGCCCACCCGACGCCGCCGATGACGCAAAGCATCCCCGCCACCCAGACGAAGCCCGACGCGCCGATGCCCGCCGGACTGTGCGCGCTTTCCATGAACCACTCCTTTCCGAACAAACACGGCGCATGAATGATCCCGGATCGGAGCGCGTCGCACATCGCTCAAATGAGTGATTTTCTTCTCGAAGGTTTCGGGTTTCAGGTTCTGGAACGCCGGGCCATCATGATGCTTCGTCTCGCATGACGCGGGCGACCTCGAACGGGTCGGAGGCGACGACCGAGGCCGCATACAATTCCATGGCCGCGATGTCCGAGGTGCGGTTCGATGGGCTTCCCCGATCCACGATCCGGCACAAAACCGGAAAATGCGACCATTCCTCCTCCGTCTCCGCGAGCGGCGGAAGATGGAACGCCACATTGAACGAACTCGCCCCGAGAACGCCCACGCACCGTTCAAGCAAAGAACCGACCGCGTGTTTGAAACTCTCGTCGAGGCTTTCTCCGATGACGACGATTTCTTTCTCCTTCACCGGAGTGAGGCTCGAGAAGGCCCGCGCCCCTTCGACCGGGATGCCGAGGCCGAGGGTTTCGTGAACTCGCGCGAGGTCGTCGAAATAGTTCGAGGCGTGTTCGTCCTCGTATACCTTTGCGTCCCTTCGCACCCTCTCGACCTTCGGATAATGCGAGCCTTTGGCGAGCGTGGCTTGCGCGTGGCCGTGGATGATCGAGCCACCCGCCCTCCACAGGCAATTCCACATAAGGAACGGATATATGGCTTCGGGGTCTTCGTCCATCGCCTTCCGGCTCCACTCCATCGCCACGGAGATATAGTCCGAGACTTTCTCCGGTGTGAGGCCGAGCGGGTTATGGTCGCCAAATACGACGACCGCATGATGCGCGTCGTATTTGGCGACGTTCGCCGCCGTGATGGAGTGTTTCCCGTAAATCCTTCCAAAAACATCTGCCGGGGTTCCCGTCTCCGGGTGGCAGAAAGGATCGTCCATCGTCTTCGCGATCTCTTCTTCGAGGTTCGCGTCCACGCTCGTATCGAGGGGGCGCGAGGCTCGAAGCGAATTGAAGAGCGTCCCTTCGAGGGTGGCTTTGTTCGTGACCCTCACTATTTTTTGCTCGACCACCGCGCCTATGGAGCCGAAGGAAGCCTCGATCCACGCTTTCATCGTCTCCGGCGCGACGAGTTTTCCGGTCGAGGCGGAGACGTCGAAAATGCGGTGTGCGAGGCTTCGATCCCTCTCCGGCAGATTTTCGACGAGCGCGGGGAGGTCGGTGATCTTCGGCATCGGATCACTTTATCATCCCGACTTTCGATGGGTGTAGACTTTACGAATACATTCGAGTCTTCGGAGAGGTGTTTATGAAGTTCGTGAGTTCGCGAGAGATACGGGTGAATCCCCGCCCGGTATTCGATTCGCTCGGCGAGGATAACGAGGTCGTCGTGACTTCTCACGGGAAGCCGATCGCTTTGATGGTCGGGGTGAGCGGCGAGGATCTCGAAGAGACGCTCCGGTTTTTGAGGAGGGCGAAGGCGCAAGCCGCCGTTTCGCGGATGAGGATGGGCGAGGGGCGAATGAGCGATGAGGAGATCGAAGCCGAGATACGGGCGGCGAGGGACGAGAGGCGCGAAAGCTGAGACCGGAGAGGACCGTCCTCGATACGAACGTCGTGGTTTCCGCGCTCATGAATGCTTTTGGATCTCCGGGGAGGATTCTCGACCTCGCGCTCGCCGGGGAGTTCGAGGTCGCGTACGACGGCCGGATCATGGCCGAATGGCGCGACGTTCTCCACCGCGAGAAGTTCGCATTCTCGAAGCGGGATGTCGAAGCCCTCTTCGCCTTCATCGAGTCCGAAGGCTCGTCGGCGAACCCTCCGCCGCTCGGAGCGGAACTCCCCGACCCGGACGACGCGCCTTTTCTGGAAACGGCGCATGCCTCGGACGCCGTTCTCGTGACCGGGAACTCGAAGCATTACCCACCCGAAGAGAGACGGGGCGTCACGGTGATGACCCCATCCGAATTCCTCGAAGCGTGGGTGTCCGCTCAAAATTGAGCATCGCTCAAATCCTCCGCCGATATGACGACGCCATCCTCGTCCGCGTACACATAATGTCCGGGTTTCCACACGATCCCGCCGAACGCGACGGGGATGTCCGCCTCGCCTTCGCCTCTTTTCTCGCTCCGGCGCGGGTGCGCGGCGAGGGCGAGGATGCCGATGTCCATCTCCGCGAGTTCGGCGGTGTCGCGGACGCACCCGTTCATGACGATGCCGCCGAGGTTTCGTTCGACGGCGATCCGTGCGAGTTTGTCGCCGAGGAGGGCGCACTTTTTCGAGCCGCTGCCGTCCACGACGAGGACGGTTCCGGGCGGGAGGTTTTCGAGGGCTTCGCGCACGAGGACGTTGTCTTCGTGGACTTTGACCGTGGAGACGGGGCCGGAGAAGCGGCGCTTCTTTCCGAAGGAGTGGAGGATCGGCTCGCACACGGAGATTTTTTCGGAAAACTCGTCGCAAAGGTCGGCGGTTTTGAGGTTCGTGGTTTCCACGGTTTTCCTTTCCGGGGTCGGGTGCGCCAAATTTAGTTTGCCGCCTTCGCTGTGTAAAGTGGGCGCGCTGTGCGACGACCCGTCCGAACGGGCGGGTTTTTCGGCTGAGTGTGAGAAATCGTCTCTCCTTTACGGGATCGGTCGTAGAATTAGCGGGTTTTCTATAAGCGGCTTATGTATTCGAGAGAAGGTTCGGCATGGAGCGGAGGCATGGAATCGAGGTGGAAAACCTCGTCCGGGAGTTCAAAAAGGGGCCGAGGGCGGTGGACGGCGTGAGCCTCTCGGTGTCGCCGGGCGAGGTGTACGGCTTCCTCGGGCCGAACGGGGCCGGGAAATCCACGACCGTCCTCATACTCACGACCCTCCTCCCACCGACGAGCGGAACCGCCCGCGTCGCCGGATACGACATCGTGAAGGAGGGGAGCGGGGTTCGCTCGGCCATCGGGGCGGCTTTGCAAGAAGCGGCCCTCGACCCGTTTTTGACGGGGCGCGAGCACATGAACCTTCAAAGTTCGCTCCACGGCCTTCCCCGGAAGGAAAGGAAGGTTCGGGGCGACGAGCTTCTCGAGCGGGTCGGGCTGTCGGAGGCGGCGAACCGTCGAGTGCGGGGGTATTCGGGGGGGATGAAGCGGAGGCTCGACCTCGCGCTCGCGCTCGTCCACCGGTCGGAGATCCTCTTCCTCGACGAGCCGACCACCGGCCTCGATCCACAAAGCCGCTCCGCTCTGTGGGACGAGGTGAACCGCCTCGCCCGCGACGACGGCGTGACGGTTTTCCTCACCACGCAATATCTCGAAGAGGCGGACATGCTCGCCGACCGCGTCGCGATCATTGACGAGGGGAAGATAGTCGCCGAGGACACGCCGGAGGCGTTGAAAGCCGAGATCGGGCGCCCGAGCGTCGAGGCGACGCCCGTGGATTTCAAGGAACTCGACGCCGTCTCGAACGTCCTCGGGCGTTTCGGAGGCACGGTTCCGGCGTCGTCCGGCTCGGCGGCGGTGAGGCTCGAGCGCGGCGATCTCGCCGACGTCGTGCGCGCCCTCGACACCGAAGGGGTGAAGGTCATGAACCTCCAGCTAAACTCCCCGAGCCTCGACGACGTGTTCCTCGAAAAAACCGGACGCTCCCTCGAAGGCTCCGGCGGCGGGGAAGAGGACGAGGCATGAAGTGGGGTGATCGCCCACGCATCCACCGCTCCGCTCCGCTCCACCGCGCCCTTCGTAGAGACGACTCGCCGAGTCGTCTCGTTCGCCGGGATACGTTCCTCGACGGGGAGACGCGCCGGGGCGTGTCGAGCCGTGCTTCGATGCCGGAACACCGAATCATGCCTTCCGCGAAACATCCCCGCCCGATGGGCTTCTTCGTCCGGTGGAACGCACCTTCGATGGATGGCCGTTTCGGCGGGGCGCACTTCGCCGGAAGTCGGCTCGCCGGGAAGGAGCATGGTGGAAAACGATCCACCGTAATCCGATATGCCGAAAGACGGCTCTCTGATAGACGGCACGCCGGAGGTCGGTATGCCGGATGTCGGCTCACCGGGAGGAGTCGAAGTGGAAAACGCTCCATCGGAGGTCGGTGCGCCGGAGGTCGGTGCGCCGGAGGTCGGTGCGCCGGGGAACGCACCGTCCGAAGGCGTGTCGCCGCGTTGTTTCCGGGGCGGGTTCGGGGCGCGGCGTGAGCGCGTTGTCCACGCAAATCTCCGTTCTTTCACGGCGGTCGGTCGTGCGGACGCTCCGGCAGCCCGCGATGGTGATTCCCTCTCTCATCTTCCCGATGATGCTCCTCGCCGTGAACGCGGGAGGATTGACTTCGGCGACGGAGCTTCCGGGGTTTCCGGCGGATACGTATCTCGACTTCGCGTTCGCTTTCCCGCTCATGCAAAGCGCGATGTTCGGGGCGACATTGGCCGGATCGGAGTTCGCCCGCGACATCGAGAACGGTTTTCTGAACCGCCTCGCCCTCACCCCGATGAGTCCGGCGGCGCTTTTGGCGGGGCTTCTCTCCGGGGTGGTCGCGCTGGCTCTTATACAAGCCACTGTGTTCCTCACGGTCGGCCTCGTCATCGGCGTAGACATAAAGAGCGGGATTTTGGGAGTCCCGGTTCTCGTCGCTCTCAGCGTCCTCACCTCGCTCGGCTTCGGGTGCCTCGGGACGATACTCGCGCTTCGGACGGGCTCGGGAGAGGCGGTGCAAAGTTTCTTCCCGCTCTTCTTCGTCGGCATCTTCTTTTCTTCGATCAGCCTGCCGCGGAATCTCCTCGGCGGCGGATGGTTCGAGGCGGTCGCCACGGTGAATCCGGTCTCGTACCTTGTCGAGGGGATGCGGAGTTTGGTGATCACCGGGTGGGACGTGCAAGCCCTCGCGCTCGGCTTCGGCTTCGCCGTCGCCCTTTTCGCCATCGGACTCCTCGGGGCTTCGGTCTCGATGAAAACGAGGATGGAGCGGACGTGAGCGAGAGGGTCATCGCGAGGTCGCGCCGCTGTGGTTGGTTCTTGGAAAAAGCCGAAAACCAAAAACTAAAAACCAAGAACCGGAGCGGAGCGACGCCATGAAAGCTCTTTTCTCAGTGGCGTTCGCGGTGGCGGGGAGGCAGCTTCGGCGGTTTTTCGGAAACATCACGTTCCTCGCACCGGCGGCGTTTCCGGTCTTTTTCTTCGCGGCGTTCGCGGGCGGGTTGTCGCGTGTGGGGGAGGTGCCGAGGTTCGAGTTTGCCGCCGGGTATACGGCGTTCACGTTCGTGTGGGCTTTGCTTCAAGCGGTGGCGATGGGCGGGGCTTTCACCGGGTTCGCCATCGCCGGGGACTTCGAGAACGGGTTTGCGAGGCGCTTCCTCATCGCCGCTCCGAACCGGGGTGGGATCATTCTCGGGTACGTCTTCGCTTCGCTCGTTCGGACGACATTCACCGGGTCGCTCGTGTTCATCGTCGGGATACTCGCGGGGATGGAGATTTTGGGGAGCGGCGTGGACGTGTTCGGACTCATCGGCCTCGCCCTCATCGTGAACGTCGCGGCGACGCTCTTCGGATGCGGGGTCGCGATGCTCCTTCGAACGCAGCAAGCCGGGCCGCTCATCCAAACCCCGATCTTCATGCTCCTCTTCCTTGCGCCCGTGTACGTCCCCCTCGAACTCCTCGAAGGCTGGCTCCAAACCGTCGCCCCCCTGAATCCGCTCACCGCCATCATCACGACGGGGCGGAGCTTCATCGCCGGGGATCCGACCGGGGTGGGAGCGGCGTTTTTAACGGCGGTTTCGCTCGTCGCGATCCTCCTTGCGTGGGCGTATTTCGGCCTCCGCAGCGCGGAGCGTTCGGGATGAGCCGGGGAAGGAAATACAATCCGGCCATCGCCACCGCCCAGAAATTCGCCGCGAAGCTCCACACGCTTCTCCTCCGCGCAACGAAAGGCCGCCTCGGGGGACGGATGTTCGACAGCCCGGTTCTCGTCCTCGTCACCACCGGGCGGAAGAGCGGGAAGAGGCGCGAGACCCCGCTTCTTTACCTCGAAGACGGAGGCGTCGTCGCCGTCATCGCCTCGAATGGCGGGACGGCGAATCATCCGGCGTGGTTTTTGAATCTCATGTCGAGGCCGGAGGCGGAGGTTCGCCTCGCCGATGGCCGGGCTTTCCGGGTTCGGGCGGAGGAGGCGCGCGGAGAGGAGAAGCGAAAACTATGGGAGCGAGCCGTCTCGATGTATCCGGCTTATGAGGATTATCAGAGAAGGACGGATCGGGGAATTCCGGTCGTCGTTTTGCGCCGGATGTAAACTTGAAGCTCGTAATTTTACGAGAAAGGAAGTTTATTCGTGGAGCAAATAAAGACCGTGAACCGCGACCGTTTGAAGGAGATGATGGACGGCGGGGAGGATTTTCTTCTTCTCGAAGTGCTCGGCGAGGAGTCGTATAAGAAGGCTCATTTGCCCGGAGCCGTACGTTTTCAGGATATGTCTCTCGCCTCCGACATCATACCGGACAAGGACGCGGTGGTGGTCGCGTATTGTTCGAACTTTACGTGACACTCCTCGACGCGGGTCGTCCGTGAGTTGACGACCGAGGGATACAAGAACGTTTATGACTATGAAGGTGGGAAGCGGGACTGGGTGGATCACGGCTTGCCGACCGAGAGCGGGGGCTAGAAAACCCGCTTGGAGACGCAACTCCACTCGTTTTATACGTGGGCGTTGGCGAAGTACGGCGTGAAAGCCGGGCGCGCCGCCGGAATCGCCGGGGCGGTGGGCGCGGCGATCTCGGACGTCCCGGCGTTCATCGCGACGGCGTACTATATCGGGCCGGTATACCTTCGGGACGGGTGGAGTTCGATGGACACCGAGGCGGTTTTGAGCGCCATATATTTCACCGGGCCGTTCGGGGCGACGGGGAGCGCGCTCCACTCGATAGTCCCGGTCGCCGTTTTGCTCGGCGCGTATCGAATATTCGGGTTCGGTCGCCATGACGTCCGCCGCATATTTTTATGGTTTCTTCTCGGGTGGCTCGGGCATACGGTCGTGGATTTCCTCACGCACGTGGACGACGGACGGCCGCTTTTCTGGCCCTTCTCCGATTGGATGTGGTCGAGTCCGGTGTCGTATTACGACTCCGACTATTACGGGCGCGAGTTCTCGCTCATAAGCAACGGCGCGGCCGTCGCGCTCATGGCGCTTCCTCTCGTGAGGCGCGTGGTTCGTCGTTGGCGAAAGAAGTCGGGGGGTGGTTTGTGATCCCCATTCAAAAACGAGCCTCGTTTGGTAAACTCCCCTCTCCATGGAGAGGTGTCCGAGTTGGCCGAAGGAGCGCGATTGGAAATCGCGTAGGCGTTGTTAAGGCGTCTCGTGGGTTCGAATCCCACCCTCTCCGCTCTTTTCTTGGTTTTGCAGGTGAAAGGCAGTGATTGCCGAAGAGAAGCGGAAGGGACTCGGATCTCTCCAAGTCCCGGTTTACTGCAACCGTACTGCAACCCGGCTCAACCGAGCGCCTCGTCCATCGCGCCGGAGGCCGCGTCTCCCATCCCCGGCAGGACGTGGGAGTAAGTATCGAGGGTGATGGAGATGGTGGCGTGTCCGAGGAGTTCTTGGACGTATTTGGCGTGTACTCCCTTCAGGAGGAGAAGGGTGGCGCATGTGTGCCGGAGATCGTGAAAACGAATGTCGGGTAGACCGGCGCGTTGCAGGAGAGGCTTGAAGCTGCGGGTTATGAGATCCTGGCGGTAGACGGGGGTGCCGGTCCGGGAGGGGAAGACCAAACCCTGATCGGAATACAGCCCCGACAGTGCCACCCTCTCCTCCAGTTGCGCCTTACGATGATGTTTGAGGGAGGAGAGCGCCACGGCTGGGAGTTTGATGGAGCGGCGACTCTTGGCAGTCTTCGGGACACCGAAAGTGAAGCCTTTGCCATTCGCTGTCGAGAGCGTCCGCCGCACTTGCAGCGTCCCGCGTTCCAAGTCAACGTCCTCCCACTTGAGGCCGAGCAACTCTCCCTGTCTCATTCCGGTACTCACCGCCAGCAAGTAAATCGCCTCGAAGCGATCTCCTTTTGCCGCCTCGATGAGTCTCTTACTCTCCCCGACCGAGAGCGGGGTGAACTCCTTGCGGCTGACCTGCGGGGCTTTCACAGTCTCGGTGACGTTGCGGGGAATGAGGCCGTCGGCCACGGCCTGTTTCAATGCTTTGTGGAGCGTGGTGTGGATTAGTTGAACCATTCGCGGCGCGAGACCGGACTCCAACCTCTCCCGGTACAGACCGCGCACGTGGGTGGGAGTGAGGTTCTTGAGCTTGACGGGCGCCAGCGTCGGCTTGATGTGCCGCCGGACGATCCGCTCATAGCCTTGATAGGTTGTGAGTCGAACGGTGTCGCGCACAGAGTCGACGAGCCAGCGATCCAAATACTTTCCGAGGATGAGACGTCCGGCGTCGAATACCAGTCCACCCTCCCGGTCTGAGAGTGCCGTCGCCAGTTTCGTTGCCACCTCTGCCCGCGTATTGCCATACAAACTCCTGCGCTTGCGTCCCTCCGCCGTATGAACGACGTACTGAGCCATCCAGCCGCCGTTCTTGCGGCGGCCTATGCTGCCCTCGCCATTGCCGCGCTTCCCGCTCACCTGCTCCTCCTCGCCTTAACAGTTGACTTCGATGAGACAGAGCTATTTTAGCAACACTGTCATTAAATAGCAAAAAGTTTTTAATAAATATATGTCTTGGGGGAGGTTATTTCTATATCCTCCGGCATAACTAATGGTGTAAGGAATGCAAATAGTCCCGGCGGTGTTGGAAGCACTCCGGGACGTGGCCCATAAGGAGTGTCTTATGGACGAAGTGAGTGTAACCTGCCCCGCCGAGAATCCCGCCCTCGCGTCCGTTGTTGCGGACGCGAATCTGTGCGCTCAGATTGCAGATGCGCTTGGTATCGGGGGGGAGTCGGCGGAGAGGGTTTTCCTCGGCGAGCCGGTGGAGGTGGTGCTGGCTATGGCCGAGTGGTCTCTTACTCGTGAATGGGACGAGG
>JACCWD010000046.1 GCA_013697825.1 Rubrobacter sp. | reverse complement strand
TCATCGTCCACCCGAACCACCGCACCGTTCGGCGACTCGACCATCGCGTCGAGAGCGGCCCGAAGCGAATCGCTCGATGAGACACTTTCGCGGAACGGGAGCGGCGATACGTCGCCCACCTTCCCATGCCCTTCGAGGTTTTTCACTGGGAGCCACCCTTCGACGTGTCGTTCGGCATCGAGGACGAACACCCAGTCCGTCCCGGAATTTCGAGCTTCTTCGGAAGCCCGGGCGACCGTGTCATCCGCCGAGACGCACGGCCCGGGTTTCGCCTCGACCTGCGAGGTCGGGATGAGGGCGAGCCGCTTCAAATTCCGTTCGGGGCCGAGGAAGTCCACGACGAAGTCGTTGGCGGGCGATGCGAGGAGTTCCGTCGGGGTGGCGTACTGTTCGAGGACGCCGCCCTCGCTGAATACCGCGACCCGGTCGCCCATTTTTATGGCCTCGTCTATGTCGTGGGTGACGAAGAGGATGGTTTTGTGGAGTTCGCGTTGCAGCCGGAGAAACTCGTCTTGAAGGAGGGAGCGCACGATCGGGTCAACGGCTCCGAATGGCTCGTCCATGAGCATCACCGAAGGGTCGGCGGCGAGGGCGCGGGCGACCCCGACCCTTTGTTGCTGGCCGCCGGAGAGTTGCCCCGGATACCGTCCGGCGACGTTCTGCGAGAGGCCGACCGTCTCGATGAGTTCCTCGACGCGCTCGCGGGTTCGCTTTTTATCCCAGCCGATGAGGTTCGGAACGGTCGCGACGTTCTCGGCGATGGTGAGGTGCGGGAAGAGTCCGACTTGCTGGATGACGTAGCCGATATCCAAACGGAGTTCGGGGGCGGGGACGCTTTTTATGTCGCGGTCGTTCACGGATATTTGGCCGCTCGTGGGTTCGATCATGCGGTTCGTCATCCGCAATGTCGTGGATTTGCCACACCCCGAAGGCCCGACGAAGACGGTCATCTCTCCGCTCGGCACCTCGAAATTGAGATCGTTCGCCGCGATGGTTCCGTCGGGGAACTGTTTTGTGACGGAGTCGAATGTGATCACGTCATTTCTCACTTTCCGCGCCGAAGCCACCGAATGCCGACGGAGGCGCATGGCTCCGGATTTTGCTCTTTATGCGTTCATCCATGTCTGTCTCCGACCTCGACCATCATTGCGAACTCCCCTCGTTCGAGCATCTCGATGAGCCTTGTTATGTCGGGGCCGAGCGGCCTGTCTTCATTCACCGGATCCACCGCGTCCATCACCGATTGCGCGACACTTCGCAGTCCCTCGGGAACCTCCTCGCCCCGAAGCGCCCATGCTTGGCGAGCCACGAGAAGCTCGCAGGAGATCACATCCCGAACGAGGCTCTCCACCCGCCTCGATTTCTCCGCCGCCTCGAAGGCGAACGTCATGGCGTCCTCCTGCCCGAGCGAGGTGTCGGCGAGTCCGATGGAGGCGGGCGCGGCGAGGCGTCGAAGCTCGTTGACCACCCCGACGGCTCGCTTGTGGACGAGGATGAGTCCCGCCTGGGGGCCGGGAAGAGATGTCAGTTGATCGGGCAGGCCGCTGAATCGGCTGTCGAGCATGCGGTGGATCCGCTGCGCCGAGAGTTCCGCCGCGCGGATCAAAGCCGTGGCGCACATGTCCATCCCGGCGGCAAGCTCGACCTCGTGGAAGCCGCCGGTGGATACGAAGCGACCGTCCACGAAGGCCGGCGAGTCGGTCACCGCGCCGAGCGAGCGCTCGATGTCGGCGGCGAATCTCGAAATCGTCCGCTCCACGTGCGTGATCACCTGTGGCGCGACCCGAAACGACACTGGCGCCTGCAAGGAGGATTGTTTCGCCGTGGAGCCGCGTAAAAGGTCGCGCAGCCTGGAAAGCACATCGCTCAAAACGTCGTCGTTGCCGAGCCTTTCTATATGCTCCCCATAGACGCTCAACGGAGCGCGGACGGCGTGGATGGCGCACGCCGCGCTGAATAAAAGTTGTTTGGAAAGAGTCGCCGCCGCGCGTAGCCGGGCTATGGAGATTGCGACGGTTCCCGGCGACCCAGCCAAAAGCGCAATCCCTTCTTTTGGCGCGGGTTCATATGGCGTGACGCCACGCTCTTCAAGCGCGGACGCGGCATCCTGAATAGTCCCGTCGGCGTTCACCACCGAACCAACGCCGAGGAAGGTCTGAAACGTGTGTGAAAGCGGGATGACTTCCCCGGACGCGCCGATGCCGGTGCGCGGGACGGCGGGAGTAAACTCGTCGTTGAGCCGATCCACCACGAATCGGCAGAGTTCCGGTCTGACGCCGGAGTAGCCGCTGAGAAAGTTCACCAGCCGCACGACGAGCAATGTCCGAACCTCTTCGGTTGACAGAAACGGCGGCGAGCCGACGGCGCGTCCCAGCAGCAAGTTTCGCTGATGACTCGTTTGCTCCGACTCGCTGAGATCCCTCGCCGCCAAAAATCCGGCGCCAGTATTGATGCTGTAAACGCGCTCCCCATTCGCCAATGCGGCCCGCATCGCCTCGTGCGACCTTCGCACCGTGTCCAGAAGCGCATGGTCGAGTGCCAGCGGCTGCCCCTCGTATGCCACGGCTTCGAGCGTTTTCAGGGTAATGTCGTCGGGGTGGCGGAGCGTGATCATGGGCGTACGAATTCTCTCGACAGAAACGCGAGATTCGGCGTCACGGCATCGTTTGGATGAACGCGACGCCCGCCCCTTATCGTCTCAGACATTCGCTTAACTCCCGTGGGACTCGTAATCGTTGGGGAGAACGGTGCCAAGCCCCGCTTCTTCCGCTCTTTTCAATATGAGATATGCAAGCGCGACATCGGTGGTCGCCAGTCCCCGGTGCCAGAAGAGCGTTCTCTCGTCCGAACCCTCGCGCCCCGACGCGTTCCCGGCGACGATGTCGCCAAGCTCGGCGTGGAGCGTCTCCTCCGTCAGCAGCCCTTCGTCCACATGACGGCGCAAAGCTCCAAACTGGCCCGCGTGCGCCTGTCCCCAGTCGTCCACCACGACCTTGTCCATGACGTCGGTGAGCGAAAGTTCCACCGCACTCACAGTCCCATAAGGAACCACGAACGTACCCGGCGTCACCCACTCCGTTTTCAACAGCGGCTCCGGCTCCGTGAGTCGCGAAGCCTCGACCATGATGTCGGCTCCGACGAGTGCCTCTTCCGCCGTCGCAACCGCCTTCACAGGCTTTCCGAGATGCTCCGAGAGGTTCTCGGCGAACGCGTCCCGAGACTCCGGGCGTTTGCTCGTCACCCGAATCTCCTCGAAGTCGAAGAGGTCGTCGAGCATCGTAACGTTCCACCACGCGGTTCCGCGCGCCCCGACGTGTCCCAGGATTTTGCTGCCGGGGCGGGCGAGGTATTTCGCGCCGAGGGCGGTGAGCGCGCCGGTGCGCGCGCTCGTGATCATGGTCGCATCCACTATCCCTAGCGGAATCCCCGTCTCGGGGTCAAACAAATTCACGAGGGCGAGTTCGCTCGGAAGCCCGAGCTTGTAATTGTCCACGAAGTCGCCCACGATCTTCACTCCACAAACATTCTCGGGGCCAACGTACCCACGAAGGAC
>JACCWD010000043.1 GCA_013697825.1 Rubrobacter sp. | reverse complement strand
CTTTTACCGCGAGCCGAAAGCCCCGGACATGAACCTCTCCGCGGACGACCTCGACCTCGCCGCCATATCCGCCGTCCCGCTTTTCTGGATGACCGGAACCGGCCTCTCCGACGAGCCAAGCCGCTCCGCGACCCTCGCCGCCCTCACGGCTCGCCCGAAGGACGGAAATCACCACACCGTCTTCGACCTCGACTACCGACCGATGCTCTGGCGCTCCGAAGAAGAGGCGCGAAGGCTTTACGGCGAAGCCCTCGAACACGCGACGGTCGCCGTCGGGAACCGCGACGAGGTCGAGATAGCCGTCGGCACCCGAGACCCGCTCGCGGCGTCGGAGAGGTTGTTGGAGCGCGGGGTGGAGCTTGCCATCGTCAAGCAGGGGCCGGAGGGCGTGCTCGTCCGGACGGCGGATGGAGTATCGGAGGTGCCGCCGATCACGGTGGACGTGGTGAATGGCCTCGGGGCGGGGGACGCTTTCGGGGGCGCGCTCTGCCACGGGCTTCTCTCCGGGTGGGAGCCGGAGCGAATGGTCGCGTACGCGAACGCCGCCGGGGCGATAGTCGCGTCGAGGCTCGCCTGCGCCGACGACATGCCGACGGCGGACGAGGTGGAGAAGCTAATGGAGGAGGCCGGGAGTGTTTGACCCCGAGATCTTGCAAAAACCGGCGGCGGAGCTTTCGGCGAGGGAGATAGTCGCACGGGTGACCCACACGAGGGCAGCGAGTCCGGGGGCGATCACCGCCTCGCTCGCCTCGCGCGCCCGGCGTCCGCTCCTCGGAGAGAAGGGATCGCTCTTCCTCGTCGCCGCCGACCATCCCGCCCGCGGGGCAAACCGGGTCGGCGAGGACGCGATGGCGATGGCCGACCGGGGCGGATTGCTCCGGCGACTCGTACTTTCTTTGGAGCGCCCCGGCGTGGACGGCCTTCTCGGCAGCCCGGACATCATCGAGGATCTCGCGCTCCTCGGCGTACTCGGAGGGAAGGTCGTGGTCGGCTCCATGAACCGGGGCGGCCTGTCCGGCGCGTCCTTCGAGCTCGACGACCGCTTCACCGGATACACAGCGAAGTCCATCGCCGGGTCGAACCTCGACGGCGGGAAGATGCTCCTCCGCATCGCCGACGGAGAGCCGGAGACCGCGCGGACCATCGAGGCGTGCGCGAAGGCGGTCGGCGAACTTGCGGAGCGCGGCTTGATGGCGATGGTCGAGCCGTTCGCGAGCCGCCGGGACGACGACGGGCGCGTGAGGAACATATACGAGCCGGAACCCGTGATCCGTGCCGTCGGCGTCTCCTCGGCGCTCGGGGAGACCTCAGCGTACACGTGGCTGAAACTCCCGGTCGTAGACGGGATGGAGCGGGTGATGGCGGCGACGACCCTCCCGACGCTCCTCCTCGGCGGCGACCCCGGCCCCGACGCCGAGGAGACGTTCTCCGGGTGGAGGAAGGCGATGGGGATCCCGCAAGTGAGGGGCCTCGTGGCCGGACGCTCGCTATTGTTCCCTCAAGATGGCGATGTCGCCTCGGCGGTGGACGCCGCCGCGGCCATCGTCGCAAACCGCCCCGAACTTGCGAGAAAGGCGGCTCGATGAGCATGACGAAGACGGCGCGGCTCACGACGGCGCAAGCCCTCGTCCGCTTCCTGGCGAACCAGTACACCGAGCGCGACGGCGTCGAGCAACGCTTCTTCGCGGGCTGCTTCGGCATCTTCGGCCACGGAAACGTCGCCGGGGTCGGACAGGCCCTCCACGAATACTCCGACGAACTCACGTACTACCAGCCACGAAACGAACAGGCGATGGTCCATACCGCCTCCGCCTTCGCTCGCCAGAAAAACCGCCTTTCGACCTTCGCATGCACCACCTCCATCGGACCCGGCGCGACGAACATGGTCACCGGGGCCGCGCTCGCCACGATAAACCGCCTTCCCGTGCTTTTGCTTCCCGGCGACGTGTTCGCCTCGCGAGCTACGGATCCAGTTTTGCAGCAACTCGAATCGCCGCATGACGGGACGCTCTCCGTCAACGACTGCTTCCGGCCGGTGTCGAAATACTTCGACCGCGTGTACCGCCCCGAGCAGGTTATCCCAGCCGCGATGAGCGCGATGCGCGTCCTCACCGACCCGGCCGAGACCGGCGCGGTGACGCTCGCCCTCCCTCAAGATGTTCAGACGGAAGCCCACGACTTCCCCGAAGAGTTCTTCGAGAAGCGGGTGTGGAAAATTCCGCGTCCGCTCCCCGATGAGACCGAACTCGAACGCGCGGCGGCGCTCATCCGAAGCTGCGAGCGGCCCATGATCGTGGCCGGAGGCGGCGTCATTTACTCGGAGGCCACCGACGCG
>JACCWD010000020.1 GCA_013697825.1 Rubrobacter sp. | reverse complement strand
CGTTCGAGGCCGTGATACAGCCGCTCGTCGGGAAGTGGTCGGATCGGGCCGGATACAAACCGCCCCTCGTCACCGGACTCATAGGCGCGATCGCGATACTCCTCGTCTTCCCGTGGGCGGGCGGAGCATTCGCCATCGCCGCGCTCGTGGTTCTCGCTGCGATATTTTTCAACGCCTCGGTGACGCCGGGGACGGCCCTCTTCTCCCGAAGCGCGGAGAAGGCGGGCGTGGATCAAGCCATAGTCTTCGCCGCGACGAATGTGGCGTGGGCCTCCGGCTCGGCCCTCGGCGCGCCGCTGGCCGGAGCCTTCGCCGACCTCGGAGGCGACGGCCTCTCGTATATGGTTCTCGCCATAATCTGCGCGGCGACGCTCGCGATGGTCGCAAGGCGCAAACTCGGGTGATGCGACTCACCTTCGGCGAACCGCGCTTTCAGCAGTCAGCCATCAGCCGTCGGCAAAATCTCCGGCGAAAGGAGCCGGATTCCGAACACGATCCGTGAAGGGGAGCGATGCCCGTGTGGCCGCATACCCGAAACCCGGCATCTCCATCGAGCATTTTGCTAACGGCTGACCGCTAAAAGCTAAAAGCGCGATTGGCGAAGCGAATCGCTTAAAACGCGGCGGCTCCGGCTTCGGCGACGATTTGATCCTCCTCGACCGTCCCCGTGCTCACGCCGACTCCACCGACTATTTCATCTCCGCGCCGGAGCGGCACTCCCCCGCCGAAGATGACGACTCGTCCTTGATTCGTCGTGTTTATGCCGTATATGGGTTCGCCGACTTGAGCCGCCTTCGCGAGCTCCTCGGTCGGCATTTTGAACGCGACGGCGGTGAAGGCCTTGTTTATGGCGATGTCTATGCTCCCGATGAACGAGCCGTCCATCCTCACGAACGCCTTTAAATTCCCGCCCCCGTCCACGACCGCGACATCCATCGGACACCCGATCTCGGCGGCTTTCCTCTCCGCCGCCTCGACGACCCGCTTCGCGTCATCGAGCGAAATGGTTTCCACACTCTCCCCCTTTCGACAAACGAGGCCGGAGGAAACCCCCGGCCTCGGAAAGCTGACAAGCTGACTCGCTGAAATGCTGAAATGCTATTTCCTCGACCAATGACCCTCTTCCACCGAGGTCTCGGCGAGTTCCAGCGTCGCGGCGTGTCCGGTGAAGTTGACGTGGTTGTTCACGGCGACGAGCGCCATCGGGCAGCAGAGGAAGACGCTGAGTGCCTCGCAGTGGGTGAGGCGGTCTATGTCGCGCCCGAGGTCTCCGAGCTTTTCGGCGTCGGTCTCGATGACCGAGCGGCCCATGAGGCTCTCGAACTCCGGAACGGGCGGGCCGAGGCGGAATGCGCCGCCGGAGTGATAATACTCGCGGTGGATGACCGCCGGAGGATACCCCGCCGCGAGATCGAACCACGCGTGGGAGAGGACATCGAAGTTTTGCGGGATCTTCTTCTCCACGAGCACTTTTTGCGCCGCCGCGAGATGCTCGTCGGGGACGGCGACAAGCTCGACCTCGATGCCGAGCGACGAACGGAAGCTCTCGGCGAGATAGTCCGCGAGCGGAGCCACATCGCTCGTCGTCGCGAGGACGAGGGGCCGATCGGACGGCCACCCGGCCTCGGAAAGAAGCCTCTTCGCCTCGTCGGGGTCGTGGGGGTATGGCTCGATGTCGGTCGGGGCGCCGGAGTATGGCGGCGACATTCCGGCGACGGGGTGGGCGTATCCTTTGAAGTGGCCTTCGATGAGACGCGCTTTGTCAACGGCGAGGTTGAGAGCCTTCCTCACCCGCACGTCGCCCATGTATTCGCGGTCGCGGTTTATGAGGCCGGAGACGATACGCATCGCGTCTATGGTTACGAGGTGGGCGTGCTCGGAGTCAATGACACGTTGCGCGTCCTCGAAGGAGACTTCGGAGACTATGTCTATCTCGCCCTCGGTGTCGCAGACTTTGTTTAATGCTTCGGATGGATCCACGTCGTTCACGTAGACTATTTTTTCGCGGCGCGGGCCTCGTTCTTTGTTCCAGTGGTCGATGTTCGCTTCGAGGACGACGCGGTCGGATCGAGGGAGGTCGGTGAAGATCCAGGCAGCGGTGAGAGGCTCCCGGCTTATTAAGGCGATCTCGTTCTCGAGCGTGGAATATCCCTCGACGAGGGTGAACGGTCCGGAGTCCCACGGGCCCGGCTCGTCGATCGCTCACCAGTGTCCTTCACCCGTCCCATACACCTTGCCGCCGAAACCGCCCTCGTCCCAGAAACGGTCGCTCGCGATATGGAAGCCCCGGAACTTCGCGAGCGCGAGGCCGTCCGGCTCGGGGAAATTGAAGCGGATCGTATAGTCGTCGGGGCAGTCCACCGTCGTGTCGGGATCGAAGTTGAGATACGTCCCCGGCGGATGGGGCGCGACCCATTTTTGAACCTCGTCGAAGGCGCGCTTTATGCTCGCCGAGGTGAGATTCGTCCCGTCTTGAAAGCGGACGCCTTCCCTCACTTTCACGACGAGGGTGCTTCCTTCCCAGTGCGAGTCCTCCATGCACGCGCCGACAATTTCGCCGCGCTCGTCGGTCCGGACTGGCTCCTCCATCGTGTTCCATGTTATGTACAGCCAGTTGAGCGGATGCGGGTCAACGACGTTCACCGTGCCTGCCGGAGCGTCGCCCGCCTTCCACGAAGCAGCCTCTTGGGTGGGCTGTGCCATGCAAATCTCCTTTCCCGAAATTCCCTTACGGTTTACCCGATATGTATGCTAACAGAGACACGCCCCGCCGCAACCATACAAAGCGTCGTTAGCTGTCAGCCTTCAGCAAGAACGAAAAGCCGGCCCCGCGCTGCCGTTGGGATGCCCGTTCTTTCGAGAACCGCATTAAAATGCGAGCATGCCGAAGGATGCTCCCCCGACGTGTTTCATAACCCCCCGCCGGGCGGGGGCGGCGGGTGTCCTCGGGGTGTTCCTCTTCGCCGCGACGCTCGGTTTTCTCACGATCGCGGAATACAAGTTCATGCTTTCCATCGGATGGGAGCCGCTCTCCGATCCCGGCGGCGCGTGGCCGAGCGGGCTTTCACTCGGAGAATACGGATGGGTGATGAATGCGGGATTCGTCGTCTCGGGGGCGTTGCTCATGGTGTTCGCCGTCGGGCTTCGGAGGGGTATTCGGGGAGGGTTCGGCTCGCTCCTCCTCTTCGTCTCCGGTTTGGCGGTGGCGATGATGGCTTTCGAGACCGACCCGATATTGCGTGAGGGGCCGCGGAGTTTTCATGGGTGGATACACGACATATCCTTCGTCGTTTTCGCGGTGTCCCTCCTCGCGGGCGTGTTCCTTTTGTCGCGGGAGTTCGGGGCGGACGCCGCGTGGAAAACGCATGCGTGGTATACGCTGGCGACCGGGTTCGTCGCTGTCGTGTGCCTTGTTCTTCCGGGCATGGCGTATTATTTCTTCGTCGGGGTTTTGCTTGTTTGGATCGGGGCGACCGCGATGAAATTAAAGCGGAGCGACGCCAAATAGGGTCGAGAAAAGCCGACGTTCCCCATCCGCCGCGAAATGCAACGCGGCCCGGATGTCCTTGCGGTGGAGATCCGGGAAGTCCGCCAATATCTCCTCATCCGACATGCCCGAAGCGAGATACTCGAGGATGTCCCTGACCGTGATCCTCGTGCCGCGAATCGTCGGCTTGCCGCTTCGGACGGAAGGCTCGATGCGTATGCGCTCCAAATAATCCATGCCGCACAAGTACGCCCGCATACGAACCGGATCAAGGAAAACAAACCCGTGTACACTGGCGGAGAGGAGATGCCGTGAAGGAGGAGCTGTGGATTTCTCGGGAACATATGCCGTCGTGTCGAGTCCCGACATGTATTTTGCGGCGGGCGGAAGACGCCGCATCACGCTCCGGCAGGAAGGGAAGTACATAAAAGGCCACTTCGATTTCGACGCGCAGTACGGCGAAATAAACGGCAACGTCCACAGCGACTTCATCGAGTTCGACTTCCACGGAAACGACGAGATGGAGGAAGCCTTCGGCGAAGGCGAAGCGGCATTCGAGGGGGACACACTCGTTTTCGTACTCCGGTATTATCGCGGCGACGAGTTTACTTTTCACTGTGCGCAGAGTGGATGACGATCTCCGAGCCGGAAGGACAAATATAATGCGAACCCTATGACGGAGGAAGCCGAAAGGAATTCCGGGAAATGGGCGGCGCTCGGCCTTCTCGCGTTCGCGCTCGTTTTGTCCATGACGACGTGGTTTTCGGCCTCGGCGGTCGTGCCGCAACTTCGGGCGGAGTGGAGTTTGTCCGACAGTTCGGCGGCGTGGCTAACGATTGCCGTGCAACTCGGGTTCGTGTGCGGGGCGGTGGTTTCGAGCGTTTTGAACGTCTCGGACATCATCTCCCCGAGGCGCGTCATTTTGGCCGGGGCGGTCGGCGCGGCGAGTGCGAACGCGCTTTTCGGGTTCTCCGGCGGCGCGGAGTTCGGTGTCCCGCTCCGGTTCTTGACGGGGTTCTTTTTGGCGGGGGTTTATCCGCCCTCGCTCAAGCTCATAGCCACGTGGTTCGTGAGGGGGCGCGGGGTCGCGCTCGGGATTCTCGTCGGGGCGATCACGGTCGGCTCGGCCACGCCCCACTTCGTGAACGGCCTCGGCGGCCTCGACTGGGGAGTCGTTATTTTTGCGACCTCCGCCCTCACGCTTCTCGGAGGTTTCATCGCGGGGTTCGTCGTGAAAGACGGTCCGCATCCGTTTCCGAGGGCGGTCTTCGACCCCCGCCAGGCGGGTGCTTTGTTCACGAACCGGGGCGTGCGGCTCGCCTCGTTCGGATACTTCGGACATATGTGGGAACTTTACGCGATGTGGGCGTGGTTCCTCGTCTTTTTCTCCGACGCGCTCGCGGAGGTCGGAACCCCTTCCGGCTCGACGGCGGCGTACGCGACCTTCGCGGTCATAGGAATTGGCGGCGTCGGTTGCTGGGTCGGAGGCATCATGGGCGACAGGTGGGGCCGGACGAACACGACCGCGCTCATGATGGCGGTTTCGGGGCTTTGCGCCTTATTTATCGGGCTTCTCTTCGGAGGGCCGGCGTGGCTCATACTCGTTGTCGGCCTCGTATGGGGGTTCACCGTTATCGCGGACTCGGCGCAATTTTCGACTATGTGCACCGAGCTTGCGGATCAAGCCTATGTCGGAACCGTCCTCACCCTTCAACTCGCCCTCGGCTTCACCCTCACCGTGGCGACGATATGGCTCATCCCCGTCCTCGAAACGCTCGTAGGGTGGCAGTGGGCGTTCGCCATCCTCGTTCCGGGGCCGCTCTTCGGGCTGCTCGCGATGCTCCGGCTGAAATCTCTCCCCGAGGCGGAGAAGATCGCGGGCGGGAAAGGGTGAGGTCGCTCGGGCCGCTTCGCTACGGTTATTGATCAGAAACGAAGGTCGGAACTTTGCGCGGCCGAAGCCTCCGAATCGAAATTGTGATGCAAGAGGATTCCTTCCCATGCCCCCGGTTCAGTTTTTGAAGTCGTAGTCGCGGAATTTTAGGGTGTTGCAATTTTCCGAGACATCGCGGCGAACGTTGTCCGGGATGCCGTCCGGGACGTTCGCCTCGATGGTGATCTTCACCCGTACGTCGGAGCCGAGGATAGACGCGAGCCGCTGAACGACCTCCGCGCCGATCACGCCCGCGCTCCCCCCGAGCTTCGTCGGGTCTATATCGACCTCACCATGAAAACCCGTAACGGTCGGCTGTACCGAGGTCGGCGGAGGTGACGCGCCGTTTCCACCGGGGATGTTTGTTCCGCCGGGAGTGAAGCCACCTTCCGATTCGTCTCCGACATCGCCCTCGCCTCCGGTCGTCCGGGTATAGTCCGGGGCGGCTTTTTTCTCCGTCTCGGCTTCGAGTTGTTTTCGGGCGGCTTCCGGTTTTACGAGAACGCATCCTTCATCCATGTACACGACGATGCCCGGCTCGCCGAGTTTGAGTCCTTCGTATTTTCCGCTCACGCTCACGGCTTGCGCGTAGCCGAAGAAGTCGCCGCTCGCCACTCCGTCCCGGACGGTCGCTTCGAGGACCTTCGCGTCGCGGATGCGCGGGAGATAAAGGTATCGGGCGAGGTCTTCGCGGATTTGTTTTATGGAGACGTGGCTTCCCTCCCGGACTCCGCTCCACAAGTATGCGTCGAGTTCTTTTTTGAGCATCATGGGCGACCACTTCGTGACGAGCGCGCCGTCCGCCTCGACGCGGCGCGACGCTTTTTCGACGAGGGAACTTCCCGAACCCGTCTTCGTCGCGCTCCATTCGAGGCTCATTTTTCCGTTTTCGTCCGGCTCTTCGACAGGGTATAAGATCCAGCCGTATGCCTCTTCGAGCTGCGCGTCCACGGCGGCGTCCATCTTCTCGGCGTTGTCGTTCGCCTGCCGCCGCCCGTGCGCGTCGAGGTTCAATCGCTCCTCTTCGGCGAGGATGGACTTCCACGCGAGATACCGCCGGGCCGTGCCTTCGAGGGTCTCCGTCTTCCCCCGGTCGGGGGCGAAGAATACGAGGGCGTTGCGGCATATCCGCGGGCTTCCGCCGCGACGGTCGAGGTATTCGCGGGCGGCCTTCGAGGCGGCGTTCTCCGGGTCGCCGGAGCGGTATCCGTGTTCCGGCCCGAATACGACGAGCCTCGCGTCCGGCTCGTCCGGCACGTCCGCGCTCGACGAGGGGGCGACGTGTACGCGGGCGAAGTCCCCGGTTCCGCGAGCGGCGCGGCGGAGACGGTTCGTTATTTCCGCGAGGACGTCCTCGCGCTTTTGTTGCTGCGCGCGGTCGGCGGCCTCCCGATTCACGTTCGGGCGCGTGTCGTACCAATGCCTCGTCCCGTCCGAATAAAGGTACGCCGCGCCGTCGGAGAGGCGACCGAGAGCGTCGGCGAAGACGGCGGCGGACTCGCCCGGCTGTACGCACCCGAGCCGGACTCGGACTTCCTCGACGCCGCGAACGCGCATCCCCGCGACCGAGGGCGCACTCCCGACGAATACGCTTCTCGCGACGCGGCGGGCGGCGTGGTGACGCCCGAGGCTCCCGACGCGGTCGTCGAGTTCCTTCGGGCGCGAGTCGGGGCCGTCCACGTCGGAGTCCACGACCGCGTCCCATCCGTCGGGGAGGTATCGCAAAAACTGGTTTCTCACGCGAAATTCGTCGAGGGGGATGTCTCCGGGCATGATCATGTACGATTTGTCCCCGCTCGTCCACAACTCGTGGATGACCGCCGCCATGAGCCGCAAAACGCCCCTCGTCCTCTGGAACTTCTCCAGAGTGGACCAGTCTTCATAAAGCCGGTCGAAGAGTTCGGGATGTATCGGATACGCCGAGCGGAGCCGCCTCTCATACTCGCTCTCGACGCACCCGGACGGATACTCCGAACGGTTCTCGCGGTACATCCGCACATACGCCGAAACGACCGCGTCGCGGGCGGGAGCGTTCATCTCCGAGGAAAAAAGACGGCGGCGGACGATCTCGAACCCTTCGGTCGCCCCGACGGGCTTCCACACGCTCTCGACCCTCCCGAGAACCTGTTCGAGCCTCCCGGCGACGAGCTTTCCGACCTCGCCGCCGAGTTCGATGTCCGACCGCCCCGACTCGTCCCCTCGTTCCGAAACCGGCACGCTCACCACGACGATGGCGCGCTCGCACCGCTTCGCCGCTTCCGTGAGATTTTGTATGAACGTGATGTTCGAGTCGAAGGTTCCGGCGGGAAGGCGGTTCTCGCCGTCGAGGCCGTATATGTTCCTTATGAACGCGACGAGCTCGTCCATGAGGACGAGGGCGGGGCCGAAGTCGTCCATGAGTTGCTTGAGCGTCCCGGTGCCAGGAGCGACACCGCGCTCGTCGGACTCGCGGACGTAATCGTATCCGTCCACGCCACCAAGCTGGTACGCCATCTCACCCCATAAAGTGCGGGTCGTCGCGTCGTCGTGCCTTCTCGGCTTCCCCGCGTCGAGGTCGGTGCCGACGAGGACGGCGCGGTTCGCTGTGGGCATGCTTTCGAGTTCGGAGGCGGCCCCGATCTTCTCCCCGTCCGGGACCTTTCCATAGACTTCCTCGTCCCCGAAGAGGTGATAAAGCGCGAGCATGGAATGCGTCTTCCCGCCGCCGAAGACGGTTTGAAGCTGCACGACCGGATCTCCGCCCGTCCCGGCGAGGCGCATCGCGGCGTTCGCGAGGAGACCCGCCATCCCCTCCGTGAGGTACGTCCGCCGGAAGAATTCATCGGGATTTTGGTACTCCGGCTCCGCTGCGCCGCTCGTCAAAATACTCCTCGTAAAACGACACGGTTCTCGCGTGTCCGAAAAAAGTCGGCATCGGGAGGACTTCGAGTTTCACGAGATCGCTCGCCACGAAGGAGCGGTCGGGATCGTCCAGAACAGCGAGCGCCGCGACGGAAAAATCCTCCGTCCCCTTCGCGGCGGCGATGAGCACGTCCGCGTCCACGAAAGTGCGCTTCACCCCTCGCGTCGCCGCTCGTCCGAGTCGGTCTCGTCCGAGTCGGGCTTCAGCTCGACGAAATTACCCGCGCGACGTTCGGCGAGTTCGCGATCGACCTCCTCCCATGAGGAAAGGAGAGGCTCGCCGCTCGCCTCGATGCGCTCGCGTATCTCGTCGAGCTTCTTCCCGAGCGGAGTCAAACGATGCCCGCGCCTCGACACCTTCTTTTCGGAATGCTTCGACATATCCCACACAGTGTACCCTGACACGAAACGCGCTTCACGGCTCCGCCCCGAAGCCCCGAGCTTCGATCTCGGATATGGTCGTCTCATATACTTCCCTCGCCATTCGGACAGCTTCTCGGGCGTCGTCCTCGGTGGCTTCGGGCATGTCGCCGGGATAGCGAGGTTCGACGGCCCAGTCGGAGAGGTCGGTCAGACCGGGGAGTTTCTCCTTCATTTCCCAGTCTTCCGGCAGCAAATCGAGCAAACGGTTTAGATCGTGGGTGAACGGGAAGTCGATCTGCAACGCGACGAAGATCGCCTTTATGGACTTCTCGGCGGCTTGCTGCGCGAGAAAGCAAGAATTGCGCGGCACACCGCTCTCGACGAGCAAAATCTCCGCCGACCGGAGGTCGTCCCGAGCATAACGCAGCCACCGTTCGAGCGCGCGCGCTGACTCATGGTCGCTCATAGGCGACCTTCCCCTCCCCGAGAGCCGGACGGAGTATCGTGCCAACGATGTGTCCCCGACGACGAATCTCATCCACGTCCGTCACGACAACGTCCACCGGCACGGGAATCCCATTCAAAGAACGCCGCACCTCGCGGGTGACGTTCCGCTTCTCCGCCCACTCGACATGGTCGAAAACCACGAGCAAATCTATGTCCGAGTCATAGTTCGCGTCCCCCCGCGCCACCGAGCCGAAGACGACTATTTTCAAAGGATCGAAGTTCTCCGCGA
>JACCWD010000005.1 GCA_013697825.1 Rubrobacter sp. | reverse complement strand
CGGCCCCACGAGAGTGCGAATGGAAGCGAGCGTCGAGGGCGCGCGTCGCGGAGGTTCTTCGAGGATGGTCATGGTTCACGCCACGTCGGCCTTGACAAAAGCGACCTTCTCATGGAAGCCAGTCAGCCAGTCAGCGAAAAACAAAAGCCGGGGGTCGGGAGGCCACTTCGCTCCGTATCCGGCTTCGCCGCCTTCGGCTCCGCTCGCTTCGGGGGTCGGGGGTCGGGATGCTCGGGCGAGGGGCATTCGCCACCGACGCCCGCTTCCGCCGGGAGACTCTCGGTCGGGAACGCGGGAGGTTCTTATGAGTGAGCGGGGTTCATCGGGGGGTGATTCCCGGCGAGGGGTTTTCGGGCTTCGCTTCGCCGCCGGGGTGGTTCTTCTTTTCGCCGTCGTGGTTTTCATACAAGCCGTACGCATCGGGGCGGAAGGCGGCTTCGGGCCGGAAGGCTCGGGGTTCTTCCCGCTCATCGTGACCGCCGGACTTCTTTTCTTCGCCGCGCTCTTCGTGCTTCAAATCACGCTCCGACCGGACACCGCCCTCCTCGAACACGCCGCCGAGGAGGCGGAGGATACGAACTGGCGGACGGTCGGCCTGGCGATTGTTTGCCTCCTCGTGTATGCATTCCTCCTCGCTCCGCTCGGATATGTCATTGCGACGACAATATTCTTTCCGGTCGTGGCGAGGGTGTTCGGGAGCCGGAGGTGGGTACGGGACATCGTCATCGGCCTCGCGGCCTCGCTCGTGCTTTTCGTCGGGTTCACGCAGTTTCTGGGGGTGAGGCTCCCGGCGGGGATTCTGGAGGTCTTCTTCTAAAATGGAAGTCCTCGGACAACTCCTCGACGGCTTCGCCACCGCGCTCCAGCCGCAATATCTTCTCATCGCCGCCGTCGGCGTGACGCTCGGAACGCTTGTCGGAGTGCTTCCGGGACTCGGCCCGGCGCTCGCCATCGCGCTTCTTTTACCGCTCACATACGGCTTCGACCCGACGGGGGCGTTCATCCTCTTCGCCGGGATTTATTACGGCTCTTTGTGCGGTGGCTCCATCACCTCGATTCTCCTCAATGTTCCGGGAGAGGCCGGATCGGTGGCGACGGCCATCGAGGGCCATCCGATGGCGAGGGGCGGAAGGCCCGGCCCCGCGCTCGCAACGGCGGTCATCGGCTCGGTGTTCGCCGGGACTTTGACGACGCTCGGGCTCACGTTCTTCGCGCCGTTCTTCGCGAACCTCGCGCAGAATTTCCAGGCGACGGACTATTTCGCGCTCATCGTATTCGCCTTCGTGAGCGTGACCGCGCTCGTCGGAAGCTCGCTCGTCCGGGGGATGCTCAGCCTTTTCGCGGGGCTTTTCGTCGGCCTCATCGGCCTCGACTTCCTCACCGGACAGGCGCGGTTCACCTTCGGCGTCCTCGAACTTTACAACGGCATGGACGTGGTCATTATCGTGATCGGCCTCTTCGCGCTCGGGGAGGCTCTTTACGGCGGCTCGCGCCTCCGAAGCGCGGCGGAGGACATGGTCGAGTTCACTGGAAGGGTGCTTCTCAACCGCGAGGAACGGAGCCGGGTGTGGAAACCGTGGCTCCGGGGAAGCGCGATCGGCTTCCTCTTCGGCTCTCTCCCGACGGGCGGCTCCGAAGTCCCGACCTTCCTCAGCTACAACGTCGAGAAGCAGCTTTCGCGCAACAAAGAGGAATTCGGACACGGGGCCATCGAAGGTCTCGCCGGGCCGGAGGCCACGAACAACGCCTCGTTCTCCGGCGTCCTCGTCCCGCTTTTGACGCTCGGCATTCCCACCTCCGCCACCGCGGCCATAATGCTTTCGGCGTTCCAGATTTACAATATTCAGCCGGGGCCGCAGCTTTTCCAGACTTCCGCCGACCTCGTGTGGCCGCTCATCGCAAGCCTGTATATCGGCAACGTGATGCTTCTTCTCGTCAACCTTCCGCTCGTGAAGTTGTGGGTGAGGATCCTCGACATCCCGAGGGAGCTGCTTTTCGCGGGTATCCTCCTCATAGGGACGCTCGGGGTATACAGCGCGTCGAACAGCCTCGTCGAAGTCCTCATCATGTACGCCGTCGGAGTCGCGGGCTTCTTCATGCGGAAGTTCGACTTCCCGGTCGCTCCCGCGATCCTCGGAGCCATACTCGGGCCGCTCATGGAGACGCAGTTCCGGCGGGCCGTCGCGATCAGCCAGGGCGACCTCTCGGTCTTCGTGACGCGCCCCCTCTCCCTTGTCATCCTCGTCCTCGCCGTCGTCGTACTCCTTCTCCCGCTCCTCACGAGCCTCCGGCGCTCCGGGCCGAACGTCGGCGAGGAATGAACCTCCTCGCGTAAAAAGCCGCGATCGGTGGGATAATCCCGCCCATGAAAAATGAACTCATCCTCGGCCCCATCCTCCGGTACGCCGGAGAAAGCGACGCGACCATATGGGTCGAGACGGACACCGCTTGCGAAGTCGAAGCGAGGGTCGAAGGCTCCGCCCATGCTTCCCCCACCTTCGAGGTCGAAGGCCATCATTATGCCCTCGTACGCATCATTGACCTCGCGCCGGGAGAGACTTATGAATACGAGGTCTTTCTCGACGGGGAGAAAGCGTGGCCGGAAACCGATTCGGGGTTTCCGCCGTCGGTGATACGAACCATATCCCCGGACGGCGGCTTCGAGCTTGCGTTCGGCTCGTGCCGGGTCGCCGCTCCGCACGAGGCTCCGCACATCCTCGGCGCGGACGAGGATTCGGAGGGGCATGGGCGGGACGCGCTTTACATGCTCGCGCTCCGCATGATGGAGGAGGCCCACGAAGAGTGGCCCGACGCGCTTTTCCTTCTCGGGGATCAGATTTACGCCGACGAGGTCTCCCCCGCCACCCGCGAGTTCATCCGCGGGAGGAGGAACCCCGAGGAGCCGCCCGGAGAGGAGATAGCGGACTTCGAGGAGTACACGCATCTTTACCACGAGGCGTGGCGAGACCCGACCATACGGTGGCTCCTCTCGAACGTGCCGTCGGCCATGATCTTCGACGACCACGACGTGAACGACGACTGGAACATCTCCGAGGCGTGGGTCGAGACGATGCGGAAGCGGATATGGTGGGACAAGCGGATAATCGGGGCGTTCATGTCGTACTGGATCTACCAGCACCTCGGCAACCTCTCCCCCCGCGAACTCGAAGAGGACGAAATCTTCAACGAGGTGCTTTCCAACAACGACGCCACCCGCGTCCTCCGCGAGTTCGCCTACGTCGCCGACCGCGAGATCGGGCGCAGCCGATGGAGCTTTTACCGCGACTTCGGAAAGGTTCGCCTCATCGTCATGGACACCCGCGCCGGACGAGTTTTGGAAGAAGGCGACCGTGCCATGATCGACGAAGAGGAATGGCGTTGGATCGAGGACAAAGCCAACGGGGATTTCGATCACCTCCTCTTCGGAACCTCGCTCCCGTTCGTGATGCCATACGCCGTCCACCACGTGGAAACATGGAACGAGGCCGTGTGCGCCGGAGCATGGGGGAAAACGGCGGCGAAGGTCGCCGAAACCGTCCGCCAGGCCGTGGATCTCGAACACTGGCCCGCATTCGGAGGGTCCTTCGAATCCCTCGCCGAACTCCTCCGCTCCGCCGCCTCTGGCGAACGCTCGGGCGGGAAGCCCCCCGCCTCCGTCACAGTGCTTTCCGGCGACGTGCATCACGGATACCTCGCGGAGATGGATCTCGGCGGCGGAGCCGTCGCCCACCAAGCCGTCGGCTCCCCCATAAGAAACCACCTCGGACGACCCGAACGACTCGTCCTCCGCTTCGGATGGACGAGGCTCGGGAAGGCGATCGGGAAAACCCTCGCCCGCCTCGCCGGGGTCGAAGAGACGAAAATCCGATGGAGGCTCGTACATGACGAACCGTGGTTCGACAACCACATCTCGGCCATGAAGCTCGACGGGCGCGAAGCCCGCATCACGGTCGAGAAGACCGTGCCGGAGGACGAGGGGAAGCCGAGCCTCCGCACCATTCTGGAACGGAGGCTGGCGTAGGGGGCATTCCCCGAAGCTCTCCATGTCCGCTTGTTCGGGCGGGGATCGGGTATATTCTGTTCCGGTTTTTCGTGGGTCGTCTATGCGTATCGAGGTTTGATGGGAGTTCGGGAAGAGAGCTTGGATAAGGCCGGGGCTGTCTCGGGGGTCGTTCTTCAGGCGACGGTGAGGCTCCGTGACGAGATGGAGTGCGAGCAAGTGATCCGGAGCGCCCACAGTCGCGGGGTCGCGTCGGCGATGGCGTATAGCGGGCCGCAGGACGGGGAGCGTTTGATCTTCGTGATGCTCCTCGACGAGGAGCCTTCGATGGAGAAATTTTTGCCGGAGCTTCGGAGCGTGGCTCCGGAAGCCCCGATCTCGCTCAGCCGCGAGCGTCTCCTCCACCAGAGTCCGGGCAACTTCCTGCGCGGCGGCGCGCTGCGCCCCCGCCCCTTCCGGGCCGAACTCGGACACGTCGGGTGGGTCTTCGCCGGAGGCGCCCTCGGTGGCGGCGCGAGGGTGTTCCTCGACTCCTCGGCCCGTTATTTGACACCGGGATACGAAGCGTTTCCGTGGGGGACGCTCGCCGTGAACGTCGTCGGCTCGTTCTTCATCGCCGTCCTCGGGGCTTTGCTCTTCGAGAGGTTCATAGGCGAGCGGGAGAGGATGTTTTGGGTGCTCGGCTTTCTCGGATCGTTCACGACTTTCAGCGCGTTCGTTTTGCAAATAGGCGAGAGCCTTCGCGCCTCCCCCCTCCTCGGCGCGACATACGCCGCCGGAAGCCTCATCCTCGGTCTCGGCGCGGCCCTCTCGGGTTTCTCGCTCGCGAGGAGAACTTTCGGATGATGCTCGCCGTCGAAGTGTTCCTCGTGCTCGTCGGGGCGGGGGTCGGGGCGGTTTTGAGATACCTCATCGGCGGGTGGGTCGGACACCGGATGGGGCCGGGTTTCCCGTGGGGGACGCTCGCGGTGAACACCCTCGGATGCCTCGAACTCGGGTTTCTCATCGGCTTCGCCCCCGAGGAAAACGTCGCGCTCTTCATATTGAGCGGTGGGATCATCGGCGGCTTCACGACTTTCTCGACCCTCATGTTCGAGTCGTCGAACCTCGCCCTCTCCGGCCAAAGCCGCCGAAGCGCCGTCAACATAGCGGCGAACTTCGCGCTCGGCTTCATCGCTCTCTTCATCGGGACGTATTTGGGGGCGACGTTGTGAAAGGCTCGAAAAGGCTCCGGGTCTTCATAAGCGAGGACGAGCGGTTTCGGGGGCGTCCGCTCTTCGAGGCCATCGTCCTCGCCGCCAAAGAGCGCGGCCTCTCGGGGGCGACGGTTTTCAAGGGCTTCATGGGGTACGCACCCCACGCCGACATCTCCGCCGCCGGAATCCTCCGACTCGCGGGGAACCTCCCCCTCGTCGTGGACATCGTGGACGCGGAGGAAAAGATAGCCGGCTTCCTCCCCTTCCTCGAAGAAGCCGTGAAGACCGGGTTCGTCATATGCTCGGATGTCGAGTCTGAGCAAATATTGCCGGACGGGGACGCGCCATGACCATCGTCCGGGCGAGGGTTTATTTGCGGGACTCGGCGACCCACGAAGGCCGCCCGGCGCACGCCGGGATCTCATCGGCCTTCCGGGAAGCGGGCGTCGAGGACCTCTCCGTCCACCACGGCATAATGGGCTTCGACAGAGCCTCGGAGGTTTTCTCGGCCCCCCGATTTCCCCACCGACCCCTCCGCTTCCACGCCGACTCCCCCGTGGTCGTGGAGGCCGTCGGGGAGGAAGAGCGAATAAAGGCCGCGCTCCCGGAGGTGAGGAAAATCCTCGACCGCGGCCTCATAACGACCTCCGAAGTCGAGCTGTACGAAGAATGACGACCGTTCGTCTGGGAGCCGCGCCGGAAAGTCGGGATACTCTCGGCTGTCTCTTTCCCGGCGCCTTCGCCTTTCATCTCGGCGGACTTTCGCGGAATTCGAGGGGACTATGTATCGGGATGGGTTTCGATGCCGTGCCGTTCCCGACCCCCGGCGCCCGAAGGGAACATGAGCGGCTCCCGAAGGGTTTCAGGAAATTTTAGCCCAGTCTAAACACTATCGGCCCCGTTTCAGGACGAGGCTCAAAAACCGAAAAGAAGGAGCGTCGCCACGATCGCCGAGAGGCCGAAACCATAATACGCGAAGGCGCGCATGCTGTATTTGGCGAAGTATGCGAGGAGGAAAGCTATGGAAATATACGCGACCACCGCCGACATCACGAACCCGATAAAAAACAAAAGCCCGAGATATGGCGTGAAGCCCTCCGCGATGGCTCCGGGCGTTTGCGCGGCGCAGGCTCCGGCGGTTATGGGGATGCTCATGAGGAACGAGAATCGGGCGGCTTCCCGGCGGTCGAGGCCCGAGAAGAGTCCGAACGTGATCGTCGCCCCCGAGCGCGAAACCCCCGGAAGGAGCGATATCGCCTGCCCGGCCCCGATCCACACCGAGTCGCGGAAACTCATCTTCGCCGCCTCCTTGTCTTTGTCCCCTATCCTCTCGCTCACGATGAAAAGTATCCCGAATACCGTGAGTCCGGCGACCACGACCCACGGAGAGCGAAGCCCCGTCTCGAAGAAGTCGCGGAAATAAAAGCCGATCGTCGCCGCCGGGATCGTGGCGACTATGAGGAGATACGCCATCCGCTGCTCCGGATCGCTAAAGTCGGGGCGCGGGAGCGAGCGGAGAAAGGCCCGGGCCATGCCGAACACGTCCCGCCAGAAATACGAGACGACGGCGAGTAGCGAGCCGAGGTGGAGCGCGACATCGAAGGTGAGGCCGAAGTCCTCCTCGCTCATCCCGAAGAAATACTGCCCGAGGAGGAGGTGGCCGGAACTCGATACAGGGAGGAACTCGGTGATTCCCTGAACCGCGCCGAGGATTACGACTTGAAGAAAATCTGGCATGGACTCCATTTATAATTTGCTTGCAACGATGTGTGGCTTCCTGTAACTTATCAGATCAGACGGATATACGGGTGACGGGGTCCACCCACAATCGCATCGAGAGATATGATGATGCTTCTGCTCAGTGGCTACGGCTGCGGGTAGAGGCTTTTCTCATTCCCGAAGCCGTTCGCCGCGGATGGTGGAAAACGGCGCGGGAGGCAATGAGTGGAGAACATATACTTCGTTGCGGCGATCTGGATCGGGCTGGCTTTGCTCGCGAGCCTCGTCTCGATCCGGCTCGGCATATCGGTGGCCCTCATCGAGATCATGGTCGGCGTCGTCGCCGGGAACGTATTCACGATCCCCGAACCCGAGTGGGTGGTGTTCCTTGCGAGCATCGGGGCGGTCGCCCTCACCTTCCTCGCTGGGGTGGACATAGACACCGAGGTTCTTCGCAACAAGCTCGCCGAGACGCTTTTGATCGGCTTCCTCTCGTTCCTCCTCCCGTTTCTGGGGGCAGCGGCGTGGGCGTACTGGGCGGTGGGATGGAACCCGGACGACTCCCTCATCGCGGGCATCGCCCTCTCGGCAACCTCCGTGGCGGTGGTGTATGCGGTGATGGTCGAGACCGGATTGAATCGCAGCGAGCTTGGAAAGGTCATCCTCGCGGCGTGCTTCGTTGCCGACCTCGGGACGGTCGCCGCGCTCGGCCTCATCTTCGCGGGCTTCGGCATCGAGATGGTGGTTTTCATCGGCGCCACGGCGGCCACGCTCGTCGTGCTTCCGCGTTTTACCCGGTGGTTCTTCCGGCGGTATGGGGAGCGGGTGAGCGAGCCGGAATTGAAATACCTCCTCTTCATCCTCCTCGGCCTCGGGGCGCTGGCGAGCATCGCCGGGAGCGAGGCCGTGCTTCCGGCGTACCTCGCGGGCCTCGTACTCGCCGACACCTTCCAGAGTCGCGAGGAGCTTGCGCGGAGGATGCGAACCATAGCCTTCACCTTCCTCACGCCTTTTTACTTCATACGAGCCGGGCTTTTCGTCTCCATCGGCGCCCGCCCTCGCCGCCGGATTCGGGTTGTTCGTGGCGTTCTTCTCTGTCAAGGTCGCCGCCAAGTTCATCGGGGTCATGCCCGTCACGCTGGCTTATAGATACTCATTCCGAAACAGCATGTACACCACGCTGCTCATGTCCACGGGCCTCACCTTCGGGACGATCTCCGCACTTTATGGTTTGGACAACGATCTCATAAGCCAGCGACAATACACCGTTCTCGTGTCGGTCGTCATCGCGACCGCCGTCATACCGAGGCTCATCGCGCAGCGGTTCTTTTTGCCGGTGGATATAATCGAGAGGATAAGGGGATCGGAGGAGAGGAAATGAAGAAGATCATGGTCGCCTACGACGGCTCGGAGACCGCCGCTCAGGCGTTCGGGAAAGCGGCGGAGATCGCCGCGAAGTTCGAGGCGGAACTCCACGTCGTGTCCGTCGCCGAAGTTCCAGACTACGCCGAGACCACCGGGGAATACCGGGGCGCCCTCGAAGACGCATCCCGCTTCTTCGAGCGGAAGCGGGCGATGATCGAGGACTCCGCCCGGCGCTTCAGCATAAGCTACGAGCGTGAAGTAATCCACGGCCACCCGTCCAAAGCCCTCGTGGAATACGCCGACAACGGAGGCTTCGACCTCATGGTCGTCGGAAGGAAGGGACACAGCACGCTCGAACGCTTCATGGTCGGAAGCGTCTCGCGGAGGCTCGCGATTTATTCACCATGCCCCGTCCTCATAGTCCCGAAAGAGGAGTAGTCGAGTCCGGCTAAAGATGTGGCGGCGCGAATCCGTTGCCGCGCCGCCGGAGACTTCCGCTCAGGTGGTCGAAGCCTGGCTGCC
>JACCWD010000003.1 GCA_013697825.1 Rubrobacter sp. | reverse complement strand
CGGCCCCACGAGAGTGCGAATGGAAGCGAGCGTCGAGGGCGCGCGTCGCGGAGGTTCTTCGAGGATGGTCATGGTTCACGCCACGTCGGCCTTGACAAAAGCGACCTTCTCATGGAAGCCAGTCAGCTTGTCAGCAAGAACAAAATGCGGCTTCAGGCGGAAACCTGTGTGCTTCTCGCCGCGTGTTCGAGTACGGCGTGAACCTGTTCCATCGAAACACCGGGGAACCACTCCACGAACTGCTCAATCCTCGCTCCGTCTTCGAGGTTCTCGAACAGCGCGGCGACCGGGACGCGAGTGCCGCGAAACACCCATGCGCCTCCGACCTTCTCGGAACTCCGTTCGACGGCGTGGCACGTTGACCAGTCGATCATAAAATGAATGTTGGCATCGCCACAAAACGAAGGCCGGGCGAAAGAAATTTCACCCGGCCTTCTTTCGTTGTTTTTATCTTTTTACGCGGGCGAGAGCGCGCTCTCGTAAACGGCGGTCTCGAAGTCCATGTATCCGGTGAAGGAGATGGGGTCGGCGAAGGGGAATATTTGCGTCGCCCAGAAACCACCGATGTCGTTTTTGCGGTCTATCCAGAAATAGAGGTTCGCAAGTCCGGCCCATCCAAGTTCTCCGGCGGGGCGTCCGGTGGGGGCATCTTCGTCGTTGATCATGAACGTGTATCCCCACGACTTCGGCATGCCGGGGAAGAACTCGGCGTCGTTCGACAGGCTCGGTATCGCGCCGGGGAGGAGCTTTATCTTCATTTCGCCAAGCCCGTTGTCGCCCATCGCACGGGCGGTGCCTTCTTCGAGGACGCGACCGTTCGGCCCGTCGCCGTCGTTGAGTACCATGCGTATGAACTTCATATAGTCGCCGACGGGCATATATAGTCCGTGGCCGCCCATGTGCTGCTCGGGGTTTTGGTCGAGCACGAAGTCCGAGAGCGGGGTGAGTGCGCCGTCGTCGCCGCGCTGGTGCATGCTCGCCCGCTGGGAAGCCATGTCGTCGGTCATGGTGAAGCCCGCGCTGTCCATCCCGAGCGGGGCGAAGATGCGCTCGGAGAACACTTCGCCGAGACGCTTGCCCCGCGCCCCCTCGACGACCTTCCCGACCCAGTCTATATTGCTCCCGTACTCCCACCGCTCGCCGGGATCGAAGAGGAGGACGGAGTCGAGGGAGGCTTGCGTCGCGGTGACGACGCTCGGGACGTTTCGTTTCTCGCCGTACGAGATGAGGTCTTCGTTGAAGAAGTCGTAGCCGAAGCCCGCTGTGTGGAGCATGAGGTTCTCGACGGTGACATCGGACTTCGGGGCGCGGGTGCGCGGCTCGCCGTCGTCGTCGAAGCCTTCGAGAACTTGAATGTCGGCGATCCCCGGCGCGTATTCCTTCGCCGGATCGGAGAGGGAGATCTCACCTTCCTCGACGAGTTGCATGACGGCGACGCCCGTGATGGCCTTGGTGCATGAGAAGATCGCGAACACGGTGTCGGTGGTCATCGGGTCGTCTTTGCCGAGTTCACGAACCCCCGCGGCGCCTTCATATGTGTTTCCGTTCCGGTCAGTCGCCATCGCGACTACGCCGGGGACACCGTTTTCCTGTTCGGCGACGCCCTCAAGAATGCGGTCGGCGGCTTCGTTGACATGGTGGGACATAAACTCCTCGCTTTCTGCGACGCGACGGGCCGCATTTCGCTTTTCCCCGAATCCCCATTCGGGCTTCCAAAGAAGAACTATATAGGCAAGGATGTATTCACTCTACTCAGCTACGAGTTCACGTATCGCTTCAACTGTTTTCCGAAAGTCTTGCTCTGACTCGCCAAGTTGCTCAACAATACCTTTGTCACTCTGCTCCCCTGGAGTCAAAACCATTGAAATTAACTCACCCGCGGGTGTACCGCTCTTGTATAAACGAACCAGTTCGTTTTGAAGCAAAGGCAGCTTTTGGGGCACATGTCCTAACCCCATGCCCAGAAGAGTATTACTAATATCTCTTACAACTTTCGGACCCAATCTAGCAACACCGTGAGTATTCCGGAGTTGCTCCATCGTTACAGTCAACACATCACCACTGGATTCGACATCTGCTTTGATCTGATCCCAACCAGACAACTTATTCTCTCTTTCTGCGGTACGATCCCACATGGTTTACGTTTCCCGAATCCCCATTCGGATCTACCGATACATAATATACGCTATGTGTCTGCGTGGTCAACTGGAACAGACGAATATGCGTGGTCAACTGGAACAGACGAATGGCTCGCTTCGGCTTTGCCGCGTGTGTGAACGCTTTTATTTGCGAGCGCCCATACTTAACGGTACATTACACGTGGCGTGAAGTTTCGCTGTAAAAGCGCTTCGCGGAGACAATGGGAAACCATGACGAAACAGCGGAGTCTCTCGGCGGATCCTACAAAAGCTAGGGGAGATATGTACAAAGAGATTTACGTGCCGGTCGACAACTCGGACTACTCGAACCAGGCGTGCGTTATCGGGGTGGATATCGCGCGGCAGTTCGGCGGTCGGGTCGCGGGCTGCCACGCATACGCCGCCAAAATGCACGACGTGAGATTCCGCCAAATGGAGTCGGGATTGCCGGAGGAATTCCGCGACGAAGACGAAATGAAGCGCCAGAGGAAGATCCACGACCAGCTCATAACCAAAGGGCTGGAAATTATCACCGACTCGTACATTGACGTACTCGAACCGCTGTGCGAGAAGCACGACGTCGAACTCGTGCGCCGATCCCTCGAAGGAAAGAACTTCAAAGTCATCGCCGAAGACGTCAACGACGGCGACTACGACCTCGTCGTCATCGGCGCGATGGGCATGGCCGCCGTGAGGGACACCGTTTTGGGTACGGTCACCGAGCGCGTCGTCCGGCGCACCACGAAGGCCGACACGCTCATCGTCAAAGACCTCGACCGGATGCCGTTCGAGCATATCGTCGTCGCCGTTGACGGGAGCGCGAAGTCGCTCGGCGGTTTGAAGCGGGCAATCGAACTCGCCCGTGAGTTCGGCGGGACGGTGGAGGCGATCTCCGTCTTCGACCCGTATTTCCACTATGCGATGTTCCACTCGATCGCCGGAGTTCTTTCGAGCAAAGCTCAAAAAGTCTTCCGGTTCAAGGAGCAAGAAAAGCTGCATGAGGAGATCATAGACTCGGGCCTCGCCAAGATTTACACGGCCCACCTCGAAGTGGCGAAGAAGATCGCACAGGACGAAGGCGTCGAACTGAAGACGACATTGCTCGCGGGCAAACCCTTCGAGCAAACCATGAAGTACGTGAACGAGGTCAATCCGTCGTTGGTCGTGATGGGGCGCATCGGGTACCACTCGGACGACGAGATGGACATTGGCGGGAACACCGAGAACATGATGCGGTATCTCCCATCGAACGTCCTCGTCGGAAACTATGAGTTCCAGGCTCCGGATTTGTATACCGCCGAAGAGCATATGACGTGGACGGACGAGGCCGTGCAGCGCATGGATCGCGTCCCCGGATTCGTCGTCGGGATGGCCTCCGGCGCCGTCATCCGGTACGCCATCGAGAAGGGATACACGGTCATCACCTCGACGGTCATTGACGAGGTCATCGAGACGATCCTCCCTCCGGGCGCGATGGATTCGATGCACGCCATCGGCGACCAGATACGCGCCGAGGAAGCCGCCGGGAACGATCAAGCCGTGGATTCCCTCTTCCAGGATTTCAACGAAAGAACCTCGAACGGGAACGGCAATGGAAACGGGAACGGCGACGGCGACCGGGCGGCGAAGGAGGAGATGTTCTCTTCCGGTCGCGGCGGGTTCGGGGAGTCGGAGAACCAGGGAGACATCGTGGGCGTCTCAGCCGAAGTTCAGGCGGAGATAGACCGGGCGGCGCAGGGGCTCGACCGCTTCGAGTGCGACGTTTGCAAGTACGTCGCCAAAGGCAAGCCCGCGAAGTGTCCGGTGTGCGCGAGCGGCCCAAACCACTTCCACGCCGTTGACTCGCAAATCGCCACGACGGGCGACGAGAATTTGAACGTCTCCGAAGTGTACGACGGGCGCGAGCTTCACTGGACGGACGAAGCGAAGAACTTCCTCGACTCGCTCGAAGAGTGGCAGGAAAAGCGGCGAGTCAAAGCGAGGGTCGAAAAGAGCGCGCTCAAAAAAGGGTATACGACGATCACGATCGAATACGCCCGCCAGCAATATATGGAGGAAACCGGACGCGAAGCCCCGGAGGCGAAGAAATGCCCCGTCTCCCACGCCAAGCAAAAGGTCGAGGAGACGAGCGGCGCGAAATGCCCCATAGACCACTCCGCGTTCCAGAAAGCCGGGGAGGAAGCGAAGATCCCCGAGGGCGGATCGAAGGACTTCTCGTGGACGGATGATGCGATGGCCCGTCTCGAACGCGCGCCGAAGGGCTTCATGCGGAACATAAGCCGGAACATGACCGAGAAGCTCGCGAGGGAGAAGGGCGTCGCCACCATAGACCTCGCGCTCGTGGAAGATTCACTCTCCGGAGCGCGGATGACGATGGAGGACGTTATAACGGGCAAAGTCTCCATCGCCGAGCTTGCGAAGGACACGGGCGAGACCATCGCCCCCGACGAAAACGGCGAAGCCCCGCATCCCCCGCTCACCGTCACGATGGTATGCACCGTGTGCGGAGATGAGTCGGAAGGCTATCAGCCGCCGGAGGAGTGTCCGGTGTGCGGCGCGGCTCCCGAAGAATTCAAAGCGAAAGACTTTTAAAGCAAATAGCCGTCAGCCGTCAGCGATCAGCTTTATGTTTTCGCTGATGGCTGACGGCTGAAAGCTGACGGCTGAAAATGGCTAAAAAACACAACGTAACTTTCAAGAAAAAAGGTGTCACCATCGAGTGCGCCGAGGACGAGTACATCCTTGAAGAAGCCGAGGCGGCGGGATTGTATCTTCCTTCGGACTGCCGGAGCGGGACGTGCATAACGTGTCGGCAAATGTGCCTCGAAGGCGAGATCGACCAAGACATGGCCTTCGCCATCTCCGACGAGGAACTCGAAGCGGGATACCGCCTCATATGCATCGGAAGTCCATTGTCGGACGTGGTTTTGGATGCTTGACAAAGTCGTTGCTCAATCTTGATTAGGGGATTTCAGCTTCATCTGGTCAAGGTTGAGCAATTCGCCTCTCAGCTTCTCGATCTCATCTGAAATTGGAACGAGTGAAGGATCCAAGGCCAGAAAGCCCAGTTCCTCTCTTATCTGACTTCTCGCTCGACTATATGTCTGCTCCATACCCTGTTTTTCGTACTCTTTCTGAACTTTCAATCTCACTTGTTCCCATATAGCGTATCTCTGCTCGACAGACGGCTGTGATCCAGCATGCTCGAAAGAAGCAAACTGCTTCTCATACCGTTCAGGTTGATTAGTGGCATAATGCGGCCATGCCAAACATAGACTATCCACGGACGATCACCGAAGACGAAGAGCAACTGAGAGAACTCGAGAAGCGCCATCGCTACAGCCACCTTTTCCAC
>JACCWD010000192.1 GCA_013697825.1 Rubrobacter sp. | reverse complement strand
GGTTCGCGAAGGCGAACCCGATGCCGATGCCGAGCATCCCCGCCGAGACGACGTACGGGGAGCCGCCCGCTCCGAACGAGGAGAGGAAAAGCACGGATGCGAGCATCGCGGCGAGTCCGGCGAAGATGGGCTTTTTCACCCCGACTCGGTCGGAGAGCTGCCCGGTCATGGGGGAGAGGATGGCGAGCGCGACGGCCTCCGGCGTGAGGACGAGGCCCGCGATGCCGGGCGAAAGCCCGTTCACGTCGGCGATGAGGAGCGGAACCATCACGAGCGCGGCGACGTTCGCGAGCATGAGGAAGAACCCGACGAGAACCGCCGCCACGTACGCCCGGTTTTTGAACAATCCGGGCGAGACGAAGGGATGGGCGACGGTCGTGATGCGCCCGAAGAACCCCGCGCCCGCCGCCGCCGAGCCGATGAAGCTCCCCCACGATGAGGGGTGTCCGAACCCTTCGACTTGTCCTTGTGTGATGCCGAAGAGGAGAAGTCCGGCGGCGAGGCCGAGGAGGACGCCCCCGGTGAGGTCGAAGTTCTTCTCGCCGGTGTGGCCGCCGTTCGGGAGGACGCGCATCGCGCCCGGAATGAGGACGAGCGCGAGGACGAGCGAGCCGATGAACAAATAATGCCACCCGATGAGCTCCTCGACGACACCGCCGACGATCGGGCCGACCGCCGCCCCCACGCCGACGCTCGACACGATGAGGCCGAGAGCGCCGCCGCGCTCCCCGGGCGGAAGCACCTTCGTGATCGCCACCGTCCCGAGCGCGGGTACCGCCGCGCACCCGATGGCTTGAACGACCCGCCCGAGGACGAGGATTTGGAGGCTCGGGGCGAGCGCGCACACGAGGCTCCCGACCGCGAAGATGGCGAGACCGATCGCATACACCCCCCGTATGCTGTAAAAATCCGAGATGCGCCCGTAAAGCGGGATCGAGATCGCATACGCGAGAAGGAACCCGGTGATGACCCACCCGACTTGCGCTTCCCCGACCCCGTACTCCTCCCCGATCACCGGTACGACGACGTTCACCATCGAACTGTTCAAAACCGAAACGAAAACCGTGAGTATGAGAACGATGAGAAGCGCCCGCGTCGAGGACGGCGCCCCGGCCCTCCCGCTCACGAGTCCGAACCGCCGGACTTCGAGTCGCCGGACTCCGGCGCGTCGTGTTCGTCGGCGTCGAGGTTTCGCCTCACATGGGCGAGGAGACGGACGAGTTCGCGCCGTTCTCCGCCGTCGAGTCCGGCGAGGAGCCTCGCCTCGTTCTCTTCGCGGAGTTTTTTGAGCGGCTCTTCGAGGCTCTTTCCTTTTTCGGTGAGGAAGATGCGTCCACACCGGGCGTCGTCGGGGTCGGCTCGGCGCTCGATGAGGCCGGAGGATTCCATGCGCGAGAGCATCTTCGTCGCCGTCGCGGCCACGATGCCGAGACGACACGCGAGTTTCCCGCTCCGAAGCCCGTCCTCCCGGAACAATTCGGCGAGAACCCTCTCCTGCCCGACGTGAAGCCCGAGGCCGGAGAGAAGCTCCCCGACGCTCGCCCGGTACGCCCGATCCGCCATCGCCAAAGCGCACCCGACCGTCTCATTCGCCACGCCCACCGAAACCGCCTCCGGCAAAAACTTCCTTCCGCGAATTTACTTAGCCAGCCAAAGATTCTAGCCGGGGGTGGATGAACGTCAAGGTCGCTTCGCGTTCCGCTTCGCTCACTTCGGGAGTCGGGAAAGGCATGAAAGCGAAACTTGCGTTCGCCATCGCCGCTGTCGAGTTCGGCGGGATCTTGTCGGGCGGAAAAGCGAAAGTGTCCGGGGAAGAAAGCCGAGAATCCCCGGCCCCCGACTCCCGACTCCCGGTATTTACGTGAGTAGTATGAGAAGTGCGGAGACGGTCGCGACGGAGACTATGGTGGAGACGAGGATCGCGCCGGATGTCCGGTCTATGTACGTGTCGTATTGTCGGGCGAGGATGAAGACGTTGGCGGCGACGGGGAGCGAGGCCGCGAGGATGGCGACGTTCGTCCACAGCGGGTTCACGCCGAAGAGGGTCATCGTCGCCCACATCGCGGCGGGGTGGGCGGCGAGTTTGAAGAAGGTGAGGTATGAGATTTCCGCGAGGCCGCCGGAGAGTTGGCGTCCGGCGAGCGTTGCGCCGAGGGTGAAGAGGGCGCACGGCCCGGCGGCGTCGCCGAGGAGTTCGGCGAAGTTTCCGACGGGCGAGAAGAGGTCGAAGCCGGAGAACGAGACAGCGGCTCCGGCGGCGATGGCGATTATGATGGGGTTTTTGACGAGGGCGAGGGCGACGGTGGAGACGAGGTCGGAGAGTTTCCTTTCCGGGCCTTTGTCGGCTTCGAGGAGGATGATGGCGAGGGGCATCATGAATATGACTTCGAGGGTGAGGCCGAGGGCCATCGCGACGGCGGCCTCGTTGCCGAAGGCGGCGGCGATGAGCGGGAGTCCCATATACCCGGTGTTCCCGAGCGACGCCGAAGCCCCGCGAAGCACGGCGGAGCTTTTATCCGACGCGAAGAGCCACACTCCGAGGAAGGCCGCGACGGCGGCGACGCCGAGTCCGGCCATTAGGTATGCGGCCGCGAAGGAGGCGTTCAAGGCCTCGTCTATGGGCGTGGTCGCGAGGAGGACGAAGATGAAGGCCGGGAGGGCGAAATAAAAGACGAAGGTGTTCAGGCCGGAGGCGCTCGCCTCGCTGAGGAGGCCGAAGCGGCCCGCGCCGTATCCGCAGAAGACGAGGGCGAAGAAAGGGAGCGCGGTATCGAGGATGACCTGCACGAGGTTGGGATTTTACAGGAATCCGGGTTTCAGGCATCAGGTTTCAGGTGTCAGGCAACAAAGCCCCGGACAGCGTCCGCCGTTGGCTGAAGCCTCGTCGGCGGGGTGGAGCGAATAGTGTGAACTCCGCTCTCGAGAGGGGGCGAGAGGGGGCGAGAGGGCGGCCTTCCGGCGGCGACGTTTATGAAGGGCACTCTCTTTTTCCGGAGCCTCGTTGCTTGGCGGCATCGTGTTTTTGCTGAAACCTGAAGCCTAAAATCAAAACGATTCGACCCGGTTCCTTCCGGCGGCCTTCGCGGTGTAAAGTGCTTCGTCGGCGCGTTTTATGAACGATTCCGGGGTGTCGTCGGGGGTATGTTCGGCGGTGCCGAAGCTCGCGGTGATCTCGTTTTCCGGGGAGATGTTGGCGATGGCGTGGCGGAGTCGTTCGGCGAGGTTCGATGCCCGGTCGAGGGTGGTTTCGGGGGCGATGAGGATGAACTCCTCCCCGCCCCATCGTCCGAAGTGGTCGATCTTTCGGAGGAGGGGGGAGATCTCTTTGACGACCTCGCGCAAAACCTCGTCTCCTCGGTCGTGGCCGTGGGAGTCGTTTATCTTCTTGAAATGGTCGAGGTCGAAGAGGATCACCGAGAGCGGGTGGTCGTAGCGCCTCGCGCTCTCGATCTCGTGATGGAGATCCATATAGAGTTTGCGTCGGTTCGAGACGCCGGTTAGCTGGTCGGTGAGGGCGAGATGGCTCATCGCCTCGGTGAGGGTCCGCTCGCGCGAAAGCTGCGTTTTGGCGAAGGCCGTCGCATAGAGGAGTACGACCACCGCCCCCATGAACGCATACGTCTGCGCGATCCACGATATTTCGGAGCCGCTCAAATTCCCGAACCCGTTCGCCGCCGCGCCCGCGAGGACGAGCGCGAGGCTCGCGCCGTAGAGGAGGAGCGACGCCCGCAAACCGTCGGAGGTGTCGAAGACGAGGTACGCGATGACGTACAAAACGATCAAGGTCGGGAACGTCGTCACCTCCGACGCCCCCCGAAGCTCGGTGAGGTTCTCCGAGGTCGAGAGGCCGTGGATGAGGTGGAGGAAGGCGAACATCGAGACCGCCGCGAAGGTTATGCGCTCGATGGCCCGCACCGGGGCCATGTCGCGCCAGAGCGAGACGGCCACCACGGCGCAGAAAAGAGCCATCGGCGGAAAGGCGAAATTAACGAAGGGATCGGTGTCGCGGAGCGCGAGCCATAAAAGGGGCAGCGAGGGCGCGCTTATCGCGAGGGAGGCGAGGTACACCCGCCGCTTCACCGCCTCCAGCGGATCGGTGTCCGCCGAGACCGCGCCCCTCTCCGGGAGCTTCCCCTCTATCTCGATGAGCCGCTCCCGCGAGCCGCAGCCGCGCGGCGCGTCACGGAGCATTTTGACTCTTTATCGCCGAACAGTCCTTCGATGTTCTCCCGCTCCTTTTCCATGACGGCAGAACCGACGGGCCGTGAACCTCCGATGAAGCCATCCTTGCCTCCCCAAAGCGCGGGTTTCAGAGGGCCTTCCCTTAGCGGAAAACCCCGCCCCGCTCCTCGATATAGCCAGATTAGTCTATGTGAGGTAGGCGCCGCATCACTCAAATGAGTGATTTTTCGGCGATTTATTCTCGAAGGTTCACGAAACTACCCGAACGCCCGACCCTTCGCCCACCTCTCCGACGACCGCCGCCGAAACGCCCCGGCTTTCGAGGGCTCCCAAAAGCGAAGCCTTCGAGCCTTCCGGCACGGATATGAGAAGGCCACCGCTCGTTTGCGGGTCGAAGAGCGGGAGCATGGCCTCTTCAGAAACGCCGTCCGATGAAACATACCCTCCGAGGTACTCCCGGTTGTTCGTGAGTCCGCCCGGATAGCATCCGTCCGCCGCCAGCTCCGCGACGCGCTCATGTATGGGCGTGTCCGATAACCGGACCACGGCCCCGACGCTTTCGCTCGCCTGGAGCATTTCGGCGAGATGCCCGAGGAAGGCGTACCCCGTGACATCCGTCGCCGCTGAGACATCGGTCTCCTTCATCGCCTCGGCGGCCGATTTGTTCAAAGTCGCCGCCGCTTCGATGGCGGCTTCGATGTCGTCCTCCGTCACGAGGCCGCGCTTCACCGCCGTCGTCAAAATTCCGAAGCCGAGCGGCTTCGTGAGGACGAGTGAATCGCCCGGTTTCGCGCCTTCGTTGCGGACGACCTTGTCCGTCTCGACGAAGCCCGTCACCGAGAGTCCGTATTTCGGTTCGGTGTCTTCGACGGAGTGGCCCCCGCAAAGCTGGGCGCCGGACTCGGCGATCTTCGAGAGGCCGCCCGCGAGGATGTCGCGGAGGATCGTCATGTCGAGGTTCGCTGGGAAGCCGACGAGGTTCATCGCCGTGAGCGGCTCTCCGCCCATCGCGTAAATGTCCGAGAGGGCGTTCGCAGCGGCGATTTGCCCGAAGCGGTACGGGTCGTCCACTATCGGCGGGAAGAAGTCCACGGATTGCAAAAGCAGACCGCCCCCGAACGGGATGAAGCCCGCGTCGTCGCGGGTTTCCATGCTGCTCACCGAGCCGTCCGCGTCCGGCGCGGCGCCGATCTTCAAATCGTCGAGTACTTGCTCCAGGACCCCCGGAGCGAATTTGGAAGCTCAACCAGCCTTCGAGGAATATTGTGTCAGCCGAATCTTCTCTCTTTTGTCCATGCGCCGGATTATATCCGAAATGCCGATCGGGAAGACCGTCCGACTATGCGCGCTCGACGGGAACGGTGACGGTGTCGCCGCCGTAGCCGTTCTCGAGATCCCTTCCTTCGACGGTCACCTCCTCGACATCCTCGGGGATTTCGAGTCCGGTTTGCGTCCTCGTGAAGGGCTGCTCGCTGGCGTGGTCGTGCATAAGCTCGTGCTCGCCGAGAACCGTCCCGTCCGGGGCGAGGACGCGCCACCCGTCAGCGTATCGCTCCGGCGAGTCGTACGGGGAGGAGATCGTCACGTCCACCGACCACGAATCGCCCGAAGGCTCGAGTTCGGCTTCGAGTACATCGGGATATTCTTGCCCGTCCGTGTCTCCGCCCTCCGTAGCCTCCCCATTTGACACCCCTCTGTCCGGAGCGTCGCCGGATTGCCCGCCGCATGCCGCGAGCGCGAAAAGGGGCATCGCGCCTACGAGCAAAGTCGCCAGTCGCAAAGATGGGCCGAAATTCCTCAAATGGCACCTCTCGTAGCTTTTCGTATATGCTCCGATCTTACCCGCTCTGAAATACGAAAAACCGGATGATGGATGCCTCCCGGCATTGCGGGGCCGTCGGCGGCGATGGTACATTTTGTGCGCGGAGCCGATCCCGGAAATGGAGCTTGTGTGCGGACGATAGACTGGGTGGACGGAGAAGTTCGCCCCATAAAACAGACTCGCCCGCCGATGGAGATGGTGTGGCTCTCCATGAACGATGTCGAGGATCCCGCCGAGGCGGCCGTGGCCGCCCCTCTCTCCACGATTGGCTTCGACACCCCCGACCGAAGCTCCATCCCCATCGAGCTTCGCTCCGAGTCGGAAGCCCTCGAAATGAACGCCGCCCGCGTCGCCCCGGAGGGTACTCGTGCGTACGATCCCGCCTTCGACGTGGCCTCGGCGAACCTCGTATCGGCCATCGCCGCCGAGGCCGGCGTCGTGCGGCCCGATGAATTGCATACCCTCGGTTCGACCTCCCCATGATAGACATCGGCGTCATCACCGGCTCCGGCGCATACGAGATGCCCGTCGAGTCCGAGCCGCACATCGTAAAGAGCCGCTTCGGAGAGGCGGAGATCGCCGTATTCCAACTCGGGCGGTGGATGGTCGGGGCGATCCCGCGCCACGGGAAAGGGCATCGCCACCTTCCGCACACTATCCCTCACCGGGCGAACCTCGCGGCCCTCGAACAACTCGGTGCGCGGGCGGTTCTCGCGGCGACCTCCGTGGGAGCTGTGCATGGCGTTCCGGGGCGCGCCATTATCTTCGACGATTTGCATTTCCCCGACAATCGGTTGCCGAACGGGGATCCATGCACCATCTTCACGGAGGCCGGGGAGCCGGATCGCGGCCACCTCATAGCGAGCGAGCCGTTCTCGCCGAAGCTCCGAAAGAAGATGAAACTCGCCGCCGACCGCCTCGGAGTCGAAGCGGAAATCGGCGGCGTGTACGCCCACACGAACGGCCCGAGGTTCGAGACGCGCCCGGAGATACGGGCGCTCGAATCGCTCGGGGTTTCGGCGGTGAGCCAGACGTGCGGGCCGGAGGCGGTGCTTGCCGGAGAGCTCGGGATGCCGTACGCGCTCGCGGGCTTCCCGGTCAACTACGCGACCGGGATCTCCGATCCGGAACCGAAAGAAGAACTCGACCGCCTCCTCGCGCTCTCCTCCGAGACCCTCCCGAAACTCCTCTTGAAAACCGTCGAAACCCTCGAAGAGGACGACCTCGCCTTCGACCACGGCTACGTCTACCGGGTCGAGGGAGGGGTCGGCAAAGAGAGCGGAGCCTCATGAAGGTTTCCATCCATAGTGGACGTGCGATACGGAATCCGCCGACCGGATTCCGGGAGGCCGATCTTCCGCCAACCCCAACGTAGAGACGTGCCGATGGCGCGTCTCGCCCGCGGCGCGTCCTTCGTCGTTGGAACGCTTCTTCGGGAGACGGGAACGGAATCCGATCGAAGGCGACCCACCGGGAGGCGATCCACGGCGGGTTCGCGGAGCGGGCGACCGGACTCGGCATGAAATGCTCTATCGCGAGGCGTTGTTTTTCGGTACGCGATCCGCAACTTTTGTCTCGACCTCCGGTTTTTGCGGAGGCGGCTATTTCCGGCCGATGATCGTCGAGAAGCCCTCGTGGTCGTGGCGGGCGGCGATCTCGAACCCGGTTCTTTCCATGAGGCCGAGGGCATCCTCCGCGCCGAGGCGCACTTTTTTGTACGCGCTTTTGTGCATCGTCCAGCCGGATGGTTCCCGGACGAAGACCATGTCGTGGACGTTCACGTGTTCGGCTTCGTATTCGAGGAAGGTCGCCATGATCCGGTCGTCGTCATCGGTTTTGACCGGGATCGCCCGCTCCGCCCCTTCGAGTTCCCTCGTGAGGTCGCGGAATTGGAGGACGAGCTTCCCCCCTTCTTCGAGGGAGTCGTATACGTCCCGGATCATGGCCGACACTTCCTCGCGCGAGGGCAAATGCGTGAGCGTGTCGCCCATGCACACGGCGACCTCGAAGGGGCCATGCTCCGCGTATAGTCCGGCATCGCGCATATCCCCGAGTACGGGACGGATGGCGAGATTTTTCTCTGTCCGAGCTTCCAGTTCGCGGAGGAGGGCTTCGCTCGAGTCCACGCCCGCGACCTCGAAGCCCATCTCCGCCAGCGCGACCGACTGGAAGCCCGATCCACATCCGAGGTCGAGGGCTTTCCCGCCTTCTCGGGGCGAGATGCCGGACTTCTCGAAGAGGTCGCGATTTTCGCGGACTCTCGAATCGTAGTCTCCGCGCATCCACGTATAGTGGCGCGCGAGAAGGCTCTCGTAGTGTTCTTCGACCGATGCCATCGCTGTCGCGCATTTTATCGGAGTCTCGGTTCGGCGGCTTTGATCCGCGGAGTTATCGGGAGCGTAAGCAACCTGTAATACACTATTAACATCGCCCGCGATAATTCAAGTGCATGCGCGGCGCCGCGAAATTGTGGGAAACAGAGAGGGGCATACATTGTCTGTAGCCGTAGGAATCGGCCTGACGAACGAGTGTAATCTGGCGTGTCCGCACTGCTACCGCCCCACGCTCACGCAGCAACGCCTCTCGATCCCCGAGGTCGAGACGATCCTCGACAACCTCGATGTCGGCTCGGTGAACCTCGGGGTCGGTGAGAACGGCGTACACCCCGAGTACCGCGACATGCTCGCCCTCTTCCGCGAACGCGACGTGAAGACCGCCATCACCTCCAACGGATACAGCCTCGACATGCTCACCGACGAGGAGGTGGCGGGCTTCCACTCCGTCGAACTCTCCTTCGACTTCCCGACCAAAGAGGAGATGGACGAGTTCCGGGGCGAGGGCTCGTGGGAGATAGCCGTCGAGTCCGTCGAGAGGTGCCTCCGGCTCGGCGTCCCGACCTCGGTGGCGGCGGTGATGATGAACACGAACTACGACAAAATGGGGGACACCGCCCGCTTCGCCTTCGGGCTGGGATGCGACCTCCGCGTCAACGTGTACCAGCCCGTGATCGGCGAGGAGTTCACCCTTTCGTATGAGGAATTCTGGCGAGGCTTCGCGAACCTCTTCGCCGCCGGCCCCGTCGTCGTGTGCAGTGAGCCGCTCGTCAACGCGATCATGGGTCTCGAAACGACTCGCGGAAACCCGTGCGGAAACCGGAGCATCCGTGCCTTGCCCGCCGGAACCATCTCCCCATGTCCGTACTGGCCCGCCGCCGCCGGGATCATTCCCCATCTCGCCGGGAACGGACATGACATATGGAAGTCGCGCGAGTTCGAGAAGTCCCGCCAAGTTCCCGAGGCGTGCGAGCCGTGCCGTTTCGTCGAAAGCTGCGCGGGAGGATGCGCGAGCCGACGCGCAATCCGCGGCAATCTCGAACAGCCGGACGAATATTGCCCCGTCGTCCGGGGCGGCGAAGAGGAAGTTCGGCGCATTCAGGAAATGCTTCGGTACACGCTCAGCGACCCCTCGGACGTCCCGAAGGCGGGAAACGCATGCACGACCGTGATCACAACCGCCGAGGCCGCGCCATCGCAATGAAAGAGAACTCACGCGAAGGAACGGAGGGAGGGGCTTTCGAGCCGGATTCCGAGCCGGACTCCCTTCCGCGCATCGCCGCCGTCATCCCGTCATTGAACGAAGCGCCCTCGATCTCCGGCGTCGTGGAGGGCATGCGGAAGCAATCCCTCCTCTCCGAGATCATCGTCGTCGACAACGCCTCGACCGACGGAACCGGAGACGCCGCCCGCGAAGCCGGGGCGAGGGTCGTCCGCGAAGCCCGCCGCGGATACGGTCGCGCATGCCTCGCCGGAGTGATGGCCGCGAAGGAGGCTGAAATCCTCGTCTTCCTCGACGGTGACGCCGCCGACGATCCGGACGACCTCCCGAAAGTCCTCGGGCCGCTCCTCGATGGCGAGGCCGACCTCGTCATTGGCTCCCGCGCCCTCGGCGAGCGGGAGTCCGGCTCGATGACGTGGCAGCAAGTTTTCGGGAACAATCTCGCGGCGTTTTTGATGCGCCGCATATACGGGATGGAAGTCACGGACATGGGGCCGTTCCGGGCGATACGGAGGGAAGACCTCATCTCCCTCGACATGAGCGAGATGACGTACGGGTGGCCCGTCGAGATGATGGTGAAATCCGCGAGGGCGGGGTATCGGTACCACGAGGTTCCGGTCGTTTATCGGCGGAGGATCGGGGTCTCGAAGGTCGGGGGCACCATCTCCGGCAGCCTCCGAGCCGGATGGCGGATTATATTGGCGACTTTCCGGTATTCTCGCTGGCGACCCGGCAAAAAGGCGAAGGCGGCGAGGCGGTGAAAGACGCGCTTTACATTATCGCCCGCGCCCCGAGGGCGGGGTTCGCGAAGACCCGGCTCGCGGCGGACATCGGCGACGAACGAGCCATGATTTTGTACAAAGCCTTCCTCGCCGACCTCGCCGCCCGCTTCTCGGATTCTCCGTATCCGCTCGGATGGTACGTTACGCCGCCCGACGGGTGGGAGGATATCTCCGAGGTCGTCGGCGAGAGCGAGCGGGTGATTTTCCAGGGCGAGGGGGATCTCACCCGGCGGCAAAGGGATCTCTTCGTCGGGGCCGAGGAAAGGGGGGAGGGGCGGGTCGTGCTCATGGCCGCCGACTCGCCGCAGATCGGGGTCGAAGTCGTCGAGGAGGCGTTCCGGCTCCTCGGGGAGCGGGATGTCGTCTTCGGGCCGACATACGATGGCGGATATTATTTGATTGCGATGAGCCGCCCCCACGACATCCTCGAAGACCCGATGAGCACCGGCACCGAACTCGACGACGTCGTAGAGAGGGCCGAACGCTCCGGCCTCTCCGTCGGCCTCCTCGAAGCGACCTTCGACATAGACGTGGCCGACGACCTCCGCCATCTCGTTCGCCCCGCCCTCAACCGCCCCGACCTCGCGGCGACCCGCGCCGCCCTCGAAGACATCGGGATGATGGAGGATTTGTCGGAGAACGAGGTCGGAGGGTTCGCGGGCGAGGCGTGACGCGAGAGGTTCGGTGGAAGCCCGAGGATGCGCGGCTTCGGCGGAATGGTTCGGTGGGCGAGGGAAATTCGTGGAAGGAGAATCGAGATGGCTGAAAGGAACCCCGAGGAGAGCCGGAGACCGAGGGACGGCATCCACTCGTCGTCGCGTTTGGACGGGAGCCTCATGGTCATCGCGATTGCGATCGCGAGCATCGGGATGGGGTATTTGTTCTTCACGCAGCTTTGGTGGAAGGCTCCGCCCGATTTCCGGTGCGAGGACGGATACGCCTTCTCCGAGGCCGGGCCGGACGGCGAGCTCGTGCAACGACCGGGTCTTTGCGGCTGGATCGGGATCGAGGCGTACTATGCCGACGAGCCTCGGGAACTCTTCACCGCCGATGTCATCCGGGGCAACGAAGGGCCGGAACTGAGCATCCCCATCGGCTTCGCGCAGCAAATGAACGGAGCGTTCATCGAGAACGTCGTCAAACCGAACATCGCGTGGTTCGGCTACGTCATATGGTTCACCGAGGCGTTCATATTTTTGAGTTTGTGCCTCGGTTTCATGAGCCGGTTAGGCGCGCTCGCGGCGGTCGGGATGTCATTGCAGCTTATGATCGGGCTCGCGGGGATACCGGACCCGTATGAGTGGGAGTGGAGTTATCAACTTATGGTGATCCTCGCCGTCGTATTGTTCGGCATCGCGCCGGGTCGGTACTTCGGGCTCGACCGATTACTCCGCCCCCGCCTGAAGGCGATGAGCGAACGCGGAAGCCGCTTCAGCCGACTGCTTTTGCTCTTCACGTAAAGGAGATGGACTTATGGACCCGGCAATTCAAGCCCTCATACTCCTCGCCATCCTCGCCGCCTCCGCGGTCGTCTTCACCGTCGTCTTCGTCCTCGTCGCCGACCGCGAACTCGCGAAACCGGAGAACGCGGAGAGCGTGCGTGAAGAAGAAACCGGACGGAGCGAGGCCGATGGCGGCGAGCGCGAAGAAGACGGCGGACGCACGGATCGCGAGCGGAGCGAATCCTCCGAAGCCGACGGCGGCAGGCGTGAAGGAATCGAAGGACTCGGCGCCGGACGCGAGGAATACTCCGAGCGCGCCGAAGGCGACGGCCCGCGAGGGAAAGAAGAAGGCGGAGCTGCGGAGGAAGGAACCCCCGACGAAGGACGCATGGAGCGCGAGCGGGGCGGAGCGCCCGAATCCGGCGGCGGTCGCGGAGGGGACGAGTCCCCCGGCGAGGGGGGCATCGGGCGCGAGGAGAGGGGCGGCGGACCCGATGGTGGACGTGGGACGTAAAAAGCGAGCCCTCGTGACAGCAACCGTGTTGAATGTCAAGGAGTCAGGGCATGAGGACACCTCCAAATAGAGCGATCGCGCATCAGGGCGTTGAGGATCGACAGCAGCTTCCTCATGCACGCCACCAGAGCCACCTTCCTGG
>JACCWD010000177.1 GCA_013697825.1 Rubrobacter sp. | reverse complement strand
CTAGGCGTATGGTAAAACGTATGGCGTGAAGAAAACGACTGTATATTTGCCGGAAGACCTCAAGTCCTCTTTGGGGCGCATAGCCAAAGATCGGGGTCTCAGCGAGGCCGAGTTGATCCGGGAGGCGGTGCGCGAGCTTGTCAATGGTGCGGAGCCTCCGAGGCCGCGTTTGCCGTTGTTTTCCAGCGGGGATCCCACATGGGCGGAAAGGGTGGACGAGGAGCTTGCCGGGTTCGGTGAATGACGGCGACCATACTCGGCACGAGCGGTGTGCTGGCGGCTATAGATTCGGATCAGCGTCATTATGAGACTGCGTTTCGGGTCTTGTCGAGATTGGCGGGGCGAAGAGTGCTTTCGCCGTTCGTGTTGGCGGAACTCGACTATTTGGTCGGAGAGAAGCTGGGACAGGCCGCGCAGGTTGCGCTTCTTGACGAAGTCGCCCGAGGCGCGTACCAGCTCGCGCCTTTCTCATCCGACGATGTATCCGACGCCATCGAAGTCATCGAGCGTTATGCTGATTTCGGAGTTGGGCTGGCCGACGCATCGAATGTCGTGCTTTCGAGGAAATACGAGACGAACGACATCCTCACCCTCGACGAACGACATTTCCGAACTTTGCGTGGATACCGGGATCGACCATTTCGAATCCTTCCCGCCGACGCATAGACTCCCTCCCCTTTCGTACTAAAATTGCCTCGCTATGATGGCCGACCTGAAAAAGATCGAAGTCCCGAAGCCCCTCTCTGACCTCGGAGAGGCGTTCGGCGAAGCCGGACACGAGCTTTATCTCGTCGGCGGATACGTGCGCGACAAGCTCTCCGGCTTCGACGGCCCGGACATTGACGCGACGACCGACGCGAAGCCCGAGGATTTCAAGAAGATCCTCCGAAAGCGGGCGAAGGCTTTCTGGGACATCGGCGAACGCTTCGGGACCATCGGAGCCGAAATATCGGGCTACGATGTCGAGGTGACGACTTTCCGGAGCGACCTTTATACGGAGGGGAGCCGACACCCGGAGATCCAGTTCGGAGACACTTTGGAAGGCGACCTCGCCCGCCGCGACTTCACCATAAACGCCATCGCCGCCGACGCTTTGTCGGGCGGTATCCTCGATCCTTTCGACGGGCGCAAAGACCTCGAGCTCGGCGTCGTCCGTCCGGTCGGAGAACCCCTCGACCGGATGCGCGACGACCCGCTCCGGATGCTCCGTGCCGTCCGCTTCCAGACGACGCTCTCCACGCCGGAGAAGCCCTTTGCCATGACCCCGGAACTCGAACGGGCGATACGCGGGAACGCGCATTGGCTCGACCATATCTCCGTCGAGCGCATCCGGGACGAGTTCGAGAAAATACTCGCCTCGGCGAACGTGTCGGACGGTCTTCGCGCTCTCGTGCGCCTCGGGCTAATGCCGTTCGTCGTGCCGGAGTTCATGGAGACGGTGGATGTCGAGCAAGAATCGGAGTTCCATCACAAGGACGTCTTCGAGCACACCCTCATCGTCGTCGGCAACGTCGAGGCGATCCCGATCCTCCGGAAGGCCGCGTTCTTCCACGATATCGGGAAGCCGAGGACGCTCGTGTACGAGCATCGATGCACGTATTGCGGCGCGAAGAGCACGCGGAAAACGGCGGAGGAGGGCGAGTGCGAGGTATGCGGCGGAAGGACGCTTCCGAAGAAGATCCACTTTTACGGCCACGAGAACGTCGGTGCCGGAATCGCCCGCCGCGCCATGAAACGCCTCGCGTACCCGAAGGACGACACGGAGGCTGTCGCCCACCTCGTCTCGAACCACATGCGCCCGATGAGCTACGCCATGGGCCGCGACCCGTGGAGCGACTCGGCGGTGCGCCGCTTCATCCGGGATACGTACCTCGCCAAAGGAGACAAGGAACTCTCGAACGTGGACACGCTTTTGAAACTCGCCCGCGCCGACATCACGGGCGGCAACCCGAGGCGACGGGGCGTCGCGGAGGCATCGTGGCGGAGCCTTTACGATCGCGTCAACGAAATCCGCGAGGAGGACTCCATCGAAAAGCTCGAAAGTCCCCTCGACGGGAACGAGCTTATGGAGCGTTTCGAGAGGTCTCCGGGGCCGTGGATCAAGCCCGTCAAAGACTTCCTCGAAGGCGAGGTCGTCGAAGGCCGCCTGAAACAAGACGACAAAGAGGCGGCATGGAAGCTCGCGGAGGAGTTCGTCCGGGAGAACGGTTTTTCCGGATAGCCGCCGGAGTGGTTCTCAGTCTTTCGGCTCGCGGTTGTGGTTCGCCGCCATATCCACCACTCCGTCCTCCTCCACGAATATCCGGCTCCATTCGATGCGGGCCAAAGCCTCCGATTCGTGGAAGTCTATCTCCGTGTCCGGGCCGTACCCCCGGAGGATCGCCGCCTCGTACCCGCCGAGGCCGGGCCACAGTCTTTCGGGGAGATGGGAGCGTCCGAGGAAACTGAACCATCCGCGGGGGCGATCCCCGTCGGAGTACATCCTTTGCTTGCCGTATTGCCATCGGCGGGCCATCTCTCTGACGAAAGCCTCCCGATCTCGCCCGTCGAGGACTTCCGGCGGCAGCTTCGCGATCTCCGCCTCGACGGCTCCGGGTTTGAGAAACGTGTGGGCGAGTGAGATCGGCTCATTTTCGTCTTTCGCCATGAAGCTCCTTTACGTCGTGTCGGCGGGTTAAACTGACACCGGATGGGATCGAAATTCCACTCGAAAAGGAGGGTATCGCACATGGTGGACGGAACCGACTCCCTCGTCTCGACCGGATGGCTCGCCGAACACCTCGAAGACCCGGACATCCGCGTCGTGGACATTCGCGGATATGTGAAGAAGACCGACCTCGGCGAAGGCCGCCAAAAGGCCGAATACCTCGGCGCGAGGGAAGAATACGAGGAGTCCCACATCCCCGGCGCGGTGTACGTGGACTGGACGAGCGACATCACCGACCCGGATAATCCCGTCCCGGCGCAACTCGCGCCGCCGGAGCGTTTCCGGGAACTCATGGAATCCCTCAGTATCGGCGACGATACTCACGTCGTAGTCTATGATCACTCGGGCGGGCAGTTCGCGACGCGGCTGTGGTGGGCACTCATGTATTACGGCCACGGAGAGGCGTCCGTCCTCGACGGCGGATGGGGGAAGTGGACGAACGAAGGCCGCCCGGCGACGGACGAGATCCCGGATACCGGCCCCGCATCCTTCACCCCGAGGCCGCGCCCGGAGTGGCGGACGGATGCCGAGGGTGTCCTCGCGGCGAGCGGGGGATTCATCCTCGACGCGCGCGACCCCGGACAGTATTTCGGCGAGGTCGCCCGCGGCAACGGGAGGGCGGGGCATGTGCCGGGCGCGAGGCATCTCCACGCCGACTCGCTCTTCGACGAGGAGAGCGGGACGTTCCTCCCGGACGGGGAGATCGAAGAAAAGCTGCGCGAGGCGGGGGTTTCGGACGACAAGGACGCGCCGATCGTCGCTTATTGCAATGGCGGGGTGGCGGCGACGGTGCCGTTGTTCGCGCTCCATCGGCTCGGCTATAAAAACCTCGCGAACTATGACGGGTCGTGGAACGAGTGGGGGAGTCGAGAGGATCTCCCTGTCGAGGAATGAGCTAAAATCAGGCCGTTCCATCGAGCAAGCCTGACGAACGGAGCCGATGAAGGCTCACAATTACAAAAGGAGTCGCATGCGTGGGGTGATATCCGGAGCTTTGAGCGTTGTCATGATTCTGGCGGGGGTCGCTTTGATCTCTTCTTTCTTTTTCGCGGGCGGGCTTGGATCGGTCGCGAGCAACGCCTCGGAGCCGGGCGGCTTCAGCGTCCCGAGCCTCTCCGGCGGGAGCGCCGACGCCTCCGGCGGCCCCGAAGACAAAACGCTCCGCCTCACGGTTCCGGGCATGAACCGGCTGGACGAGGCGACCGTCCCGACCGCCGAAGGCACCGACACCGAAGCCCTCGACGACAACCACGCGATACACCTCAACGGGACCGGCTTCCCGTGGCAAGAGGAGGCGAACGTGTACATCGCCGGACACCGTCTCGGGTATCCAGCCTCCGACAGCTTCCTCGCCTTCTACGACCTCCCGAGCCTCGAGAACGGGGACGAAGTCTTCCTCACAGACGCCGACGGAACCCGTTACACATACGAAGTCTACGAGCAAAAAACCGTCCCCCCGACCGACCTCTCCGTAACCGAGCCGATCTCCGGCAGGAACATCATCACCCTCCAGACATGCACCCTCCCCGACTATTCCCAACGCCTCGTCGTCCACGCCGAACTGGTGGAGACGGCGTGAGGTCGCTTCACTCCGGTTCTCGGTTTTCAGTTCTCGGTTCTTAGTTTTTAGCCGAGAACCGAGAACTGAAGACTAAGAACTAAAAACTAAGAACTCCCCCGAATTCTTGCGCCTTGAACCTTTGCCCGCTCACACCTTTCGACTCGTCGGAGGCGAGGTATACGAAAACGGCGGTGTTTTCCTCGGGTGTGATGCGGCTCATTGGGTCTTCGTCGGGGTATGCGGCGGCCCGCATTTCGGTACGCATCCCGCCGGGATCCACGGCGTTCGAGCGGATGCCTAGCTCTTCGAGTTCGGCGGCGAGGATTTGCGAGAGTCCTTCGAGGCCGAATTTGCTGACGGAGTATGCCCCCCACTCCGCCCGTCCTTCCACGCTCACGCCGCTCACGACGTTTATGATGGAGCCACCATCGTTCATGTGTGGCGAGGCCGCTTTGCTCACGAGGAACGGCCCGTTTATGTTCGCTTCGATGACGGAATTCCATTCGTCCTCCGGGTACTCCGCGATGGCGACGCGCGGGCCGAGGACTCCGGCGTTGTTCACGAGGATGTCTAGGGAGCCGAAGCGTTCGACCGTTCGTTCGACGAGTTTTTCGGCTCCTTCCTTTGTGGAAACGTCCGCCGCGACGGCGAGGGCTTCGCCCCCGAGTTTTTCGGCCTCTTCGGCGACGGGCCGGATGCTTTCCTCGCTGCGGGAGTTCACCACGACTTTCGCGCCCTCCTTCGCATACGCGAGGGCGAGAGCCTTCCCGAGTCCTTTGCTCGCTCCGGTGATAACGGCGACTTTGTCTGTGAGCATTATGTCTCCTTTTTCAGGTTTCAGATTACGGGCGTCAGGCTGCAGCTTACCCGTTTCCGGTCGGAATGTTTGTTCGAAACTTCGTGTCTTTGCTCCGATATGGGCGGTCGTTTCGGCTGAGGGGCGAGGATGGACTTTACCCGAAACCTGAAATCCGAAGACTTCTTTTCGCTGCAATTATCGGCCGCTTAGCGTATAAAGGGAATATGAAAGAACGTATGGAAATGGAGAGTTCCTGTGTACGGTGAGAACGCGCCTCCGTCGTGGGCGAGGCTGCCGGGGGCGAGGTGCCGGGCGGTCGAGCATCTTGAGAAGCTCGAAGGCTTGAAAGAGTTCGAGTTCCTCGCGGGCCTCGACGAGGACTTTTTCCAGGCGATATCCATCGCGGCGGCGGTCGTGGAGATCGGGGCCGGAACCCCGCTCTACCGCGAAGGCGAGCCTTCGGGGGCGGTGTATTTTCTCTCCGAGGGCCGCGTGAAGCTCTTCCGCTCCATCGGCGGTCCGAAGGCGCGCGACCAGATTTTGGGCGTCGTCGGCGGCGGCTCCGTCCTCGGACTCGCCTCGGCTTTGGAAGGGCAGCCGCAAAGCCAGGCGGCGACCGCGCTCACGGATTGCACGCTATACGCCATCTTCCGCGACGACCTCGCGGAGATCATGGGCGACTTCCCCGCCGCCTCCGTCCGGCTCGCCCGCGCCCTCTCCGCCCGCTCCCGCGAACTCGAAGACCTCGTCTCCGACCTCGTCTTCCACTCGGCGCCCCAGCGAGTCGCCCGCATCCTCCTCGCCCTCGCAACCGAAGAGGGCCGCGTAACGAAGCACGGCGTCGTCTTCGAACCGTCCCTCTCGCGCCAGGAAATGGCCGAAGCCACAGGAATATCCCGGGAAGCCCTCTCTCGCGCCCTCTCGCGCCTCTCGCGAGAAGGCATCCTAGACCTCGAAGGAAAAACCATAACCATCCTGAAACCCGCCGAACTCCGCGCACGGACGTAAGCGGTTCGCCTTCGTCGGAATGCGCTGTCAGTCCTCAGCTTTCGGCTATCAGATTTTGTCTCCCTTCATCCGAGTATGCCCCTCGATATTCCGGGCGCGGCAAGCGTGGCGGAAGCCGCGCCATCCACATCATGTTTTTGCTGACGGCTGATGGCTGAGAGCGAAGCGGGCTGAAAGCGCGAAGCGCGAGCGCGGCGGAGCCGCCAAGCGGAGCCGCTCAATTGCGAGCTTTTAGCAACAAGAACGGTTTTTGATCTCGATCACACACGCCCGTGCTTGCGGTCATGCGTGGCGATGACGGGTGTCATCGGCGGGTGGTGGGTGAGGTTCGGCATTGATATAAAGCATGGGGAGAGACAGAGTAATTTCGAGAGGAGGCAACGAGATATGACGTATGTGATCACGGAGCCGTGCATCGGCACGAAGGATCAAAGTTGTGTGGAGGTTTGCCCGGTTGACTGCATTTACGAGACCGGCGATCATTTCATGATCAACCCCGAAGAGTGCATCGACTGCGGAGCCTGCGAGCCGGAATGTCCAGTCGAGGCGATCTTCCCGGAGGACGAAGTCCCCGACGATCAGGAGAGCTACATAAGCAAGGCCGCCGACCACTTCGAGTAAACGCGAAGCGAAAGGCGTTTTTTCCGAGGGGCTTCACGGCCCCTCTTTCTTTGCCTCGAATCATGGAAAAGCCGCGAATCGTCAGTCGCGAATTGAGGGGATGCGACTCGCGATTCGCGTCTTCTTTATACTGCGCCTCATGGAAGACAAGAAGTGGCGCACCATCCGCAAAAACTATCTCCACCGCACGCCGTGGTTCGCTTTCCGGCTCGACGAGGTCTCGCTTCCGGACGGGGCGGGGATCGAGTATGGCGTTCTCGAAGCGAACGATGTTTCGGCGACTCTCGCCATCACCAACGAAGGAAACATCGTCCTCGTCCGCCAGTGGAGGCAGCCGCTCGGGGGGATGTCGCTGAGCATCCCCGGCGGCGCGGTCGAGGCGGAGGAGGCCGCCGAGGCCGCCGCCGAACGCGAGCTTTTCGAGGAGACCGGATACCGGGCCGAAGGCATGAAACGCATCGCCTCCGTCCACACGACGCCCGGACGGAGCGATGAGATGTGCCACGTCTTCGAGTGCCGGGCGGCTCCAGATGAGATCGGGCCGAGGCCGGACTCGACCGAGTTCATCGAGGTCGTGGAGATGGGTTTCGAGGAGGCGATGGAGGAGGTTCGGGGAGGGGGGATCACGGACGCCGTAACCGTCCTCGCGTTGACGGCTTTCTCCAAAGGCGGTTGCCGCTGAGTCGGCGGTGGGATAACCTGAGTGAAACAAGGCGGGGAGCCGAGAGGCTGAGAGGGTGTCGGGAAGTTCCCGCGCCGACCCTTTGAACCTGACCCGGATAATGCCGGCGCAGGGAAACCAGAGAATTCTCGCATCCCCGAAAAAACCAAGGAGGATGCGCGTGGACTCATTCAAGGACACAAGGGTTTTGACGGAGGCGGCCCTCGCCATCGCCCTCGCGTTCGTCCTCGGCCTCATAAAAATCTTTCAAATGCCCTTCGGAGGTTCGATCTCCCTCGAAATGGTTCCGCTTATCCTCCTCGCCCTCCGGCAAGGGCCGTGGGTCGGGATAGTCGCGGGCGCGGCGTACGGGATTTTGAACCTCATAATGAACCCGATCATCCTCCATCCCGTCCAAGTCCTCTTCGACTACCCGCTCCCATTCGCCGTCCTCGGCCTCGCGGGCTTTTTCTCTCCGACCGTTCGGGGCGCGATCCTCGGCACCATCGTCGCCGTCGCCGCCCGCTTCGTGTGCCACTTCATCTCCGGCGTCGTCTTCTTCGCCTCGTACGCCCCCGCCGGATGGAACCCGTATTTTTATTCGATGGCATACAATGCCGCGTACCTCGTCCCGAGCCTCATAGTCGCGCTCGTGGCCGGGGTCGCCCTCCTCCGCGCCCTCGAAGGCGCGAGGCCGTCGGCGAGACAAACGGAGCTTCGCGAGGCTCGCGGGAGGGTCGTGTGAAGCGGGTCATGAGCGTCGCCACGAGCGACTCGGGAGCGGGGGCGGGTATTCAGGCGGATCTTAAATCCTTCCTCCGGTGCGGCGTATACGGGACGACGGCCATCGTCGCCACGACCGCGCAAAACACCGTCGGGGTGAACGCCATCTTCCCGTTCCCGCCGCACGTCGCTGTGGATCAAATAGAGGCCATCGCCGAAGATATCGGAGCCGACGCCGTGAAGACCGGGATGCTCTTCAACGCGGAGATCATCGCCGCCGTCTCCGAGGCCATAAATCGACTCTCGCTCCCGAATGTCGTCGTTGACCCGGTGATGGTCGCCGAGAGCGGCGCGACGCTTTTGGAGCCGGAAGCCATCGAGACATACAAAAGCGATCTCCTCCCTCTCGCCACCGCCATCACCCCGAATTTGAACGAGGCGTTCGCCATCCTCGGCTCGGACGTGGACGAGGGGCGCGTCGAGGAGGCTGCCATCGAACTCCGTTCCTTCGGACCGAAGGCCGTCGTCATAACAGGCGGCCACACCGAGGCGGGCGCGGATCTCCTTTACGACGGCGAACGTTTCACGAAGATATCCGGCCCCATCCACGAAGGCGGAAACGCCCACGGCTCGGGATGCACCCACTCCTCCGCCTTCGCGAGCTTCCTCGCAATGGGCTTTCCCCTCGAAGATGCGGCCCGGGCGGCGCGGGAAGTCGCCGCCGAGGCCGTGAAGCACGGCCTCGCGGAGATCGGGGCCGGAGCGGGGCCGGTGCACGCGCTCGGGGCATTCCTTTCGGAATGAGCCGTCAGCAAAAACACGGAAAGTCCGGCATGTGGAGGCCGCCGAAACTCGATGGAAAGCGCGAGGCCGTAAAAAGCGGCTCGAAAGCGCGAAGACGCACCGTACACAAGAAGCTGACGGCTGACAGCTAAAAGCTGCGAAGCGACCGAAGGGAGCCGCACATGAAAGCCGAAGATACCCTCCGCAAAATGGCCGCCGAAAGACCCCTCGTCCACCATCTCACGAACTACGTCACCGTGAACCTCGTGGCGAACGCGACGCTTTGCGCGGGCGCTTTGCCCGTCATGGCCCACGCCGCCGAGGAGGTCGAGGAGATGGTCGCCCACGCCTCCGCCCTCGCCATAAACATGGGGACGCTCGACCCGCCGTGGATCGAGGCGATGCTCAAAGCCGGACGCGAGGCGAACCGAAGGGGAATCCCCATCGTCCTCGATCCCGTCGGAGTGGGCGCGACTTCTTTCCGAACGGAGATGGCCGCGAAGCTCCTCTCGGAGGTCGAGTTCTCCGCCGTGTGCGGAAACGCCGGGGAGATCGCCACCATAGCCGGACTCGAAGCCGAAGTCCGCGGTGTCGAAAGCCTCGGCGGAGACGCGAGGACGGCGGTTCGGGAAGCCGCGAAGTCCCTCGGCGCGACCGTCGCCGCCACCGGCCCGACGGACTTCGTCTCCGACGGAGAGAGGATTTTCGCCGTCGAGAACGGCCATCCGCTCATGGGCAAAATCGTCGGGAGCGGATGCGCCTCGACGGCGATCATCGCGTGCTTCGCCGCCGCCGCGAACGACGCATCCCTCGAAACCGTCTCCGAAGCCCTCGCGTTCTTCGGACGCGCCGGTGAGGACGCCGCCGAAGGCCCCGAAGTCGGCGGCCCCGGAACCTTCGAGGGGCACCTTCTCGACGCCGTCGCCGCCCTCGCCGCCGAACCGCGCCTCCTCGAAGGACGGCTCCGCACGAGCGAGGTCGAAAGTGGATGAGCGTCCGATAGAATGGATGTCATGGAAAATTCGCGCCTACCGGAAGAGGAGATCGTCCCTCGGGGCGAGGAGATTTACGAGGAGTCCGTGCGTCCCGGTCTTCGCCCGGAGGACGAGGGGAAGTTCGTCGTGGTGGATGTCGTGGGCGGGGAATATGCGGTGGACGCCGACGAGGAAAGGGCTTTCGCCGAAGCGTCGGAGCGCGCCGCTCCCGAGGCTCTCTTCTTCTTCGCCCGCGTCGGGGCGGGCGGAGCGTCGGCTCCGGCGCATCGCATCGGCGGATTTTAGCGGAGCCATGCCGATGCGCGGTCGTGTGGATAGTGGGGCGCGGGAGGTGATGCTCACGGTGGGTGTCTTCGGCCCGTACGGGGAGCGAGCGGAGATCGAGGAGCTCGTGGACACCGGATTCACCGGATCTTTGTGCCTCGGCGCGGAGGAGGTCGAAGCCCTCGGTTTGCCGTTCGTCGGAAGGGGAGCCGCGATTTTGGCGGACGGAAGAGCGGTGGAGACCCGATACCATCGCGGCAAAATACTTTGGCATGGTCGCGAGCGCGGCGTGCAGATTCTCTCTTCGGAAGGCGGCCCGCTCGTGGGCATGGCCCTTTTACGCGGAAGCATCCTCACGGTGGAGGTCGAACCCGGCGGAGAGGTGATCGTGGAAGAGAGAGCGGAACGTGGATGAGAGAAATACGAGGAACGGCTCCTCCCGAAGCCCCTCCCGGAACGCCACGCGCACGCTCGTCCTCGCCGCGCTTTTCGCGGCGATCGGGGTTTTGCTTTCCTCGTTCGCGGTTCCGGTCGGCGGGGCGAGGGTTCTCCCTTTTCAGCACGCCATAAACGCCGTTGCCGGTGTCCTCCTCGGGCCGTGGTGGGCGGCCCTCTCCGCGCTCGTCACCGCCACCCTCCGCTTCGCCTTCGGAACCGGGAGCCTCTTCGCGTTTCCGGGAAGTCCGTTCGGAGCGGTCGCCGTCGGACTCGCGTACATGTACATGAAGCGCGACGAGGCCGCGCTTTTCGAGCCTCTCGGGACGATCTTCATCGGCGCGACGCTCGGCGCGCTCCTCATCTCGCCGTTCATCGGGGAGGCGACCGGGGGTCTCGTCGCGCTCGCCGTCTCGTTCGCGCTGTCGAGCATTCCGGGTGCCATCGTTGGCTATTTCGTCCTCAAAGCCCTCCGCCGCGCCGGGGTTCTCGGAAGATAAACCGAAGGCCGCCGCGTTATGATTCCGTCCATGAAGTTCGATCCGAAAGAGACGCTCGGGGAAATATCCCACCGCCCGTACCCTCTTTCCTCGTCGCCGTGGGGGATCTCGATGTCGTGGCACGACGTCCTCTTCATGCATTGGCCCGTCCCGGAGGAGTCGCTTCGTTCGCTCATTCCGCCCCGGCTCCGCCTCGACACCTTCGAAGGATCGGCGTGGCTCGGCGTCGTCCCGTTCCGAATGTCCGGTGTGAGGCCGAGGTTTTCACCGTCCGTGCCGATTCTCTCGGACTTTCCGGAGATAAATTTGCGTACGTACGTCACCGCCGACGGGAGGCCGGGCGTGTGGTTCTTCTCCCTCGACGCCCACAATCCCGTCGCCGTCCGCCTCGCCCGAGCCACATTCTCCCTCCCATACTTCGACGCGAAAATGTCGTGCGAGAGAAAGGGCGATACCGTCGAATACCGAAGCGTTCGAACGCATCGAAACGCCCTGGAGGCCGAGTTCATCGGACGGTATCGCCCGACCGGAGAGGTCGAGGACACGAAGCCCGGAAGCATCGAGGAGTTTTTGACCGAGCGGTATTGCCTTTACGCGGCGAGGCGTGGGGTGGTGAAGCGCGGGGACATCCACCACGTCATGTGGCCTTTGCAAAGAGCCGAGGCTGATGTCGGGAGGCTCCGGATGGTGGATCAAATCGGGGCGAGGCTCCCGGATGTCGCCCCGCTCCTCCATTACGCCGAACGCCTCGACGTTCTCGCGTGGCCTCCGAGAAAGGTGAAGGCGTGATGCGGAGCGTGGCGGCGAACTCGCGGATTTCGGAAGTGGGAAGTCGGGTGCCGGGAGTCGGGAAAGGCATGGTTTCGAAGCCCGCGCCGACGAAGCGTCCGAGCGAGTCCGGCGAGAGTCCGTCGGAGAGGATGCCACGGGAGGGCGTGTCGAGAACCCCCGACCTCCGAAGCGGGCGAAAGCGAACGGCTCCCGGAACGAGGGGAGCGGAACACGGAGCGGGCGCCTCTCGCCTCCCGGCTTTTAGATCGGAGTACGCATGAGCCACCGAGCGAATTTGCAAAGGGCGAGGCTCCTCCTCGTCACCGACCCTCGCCCCGACCTCGCCGAGAGGGTGGAGGCCGCCGTCCGAGGTGGCGTGGACATCGTTCAATTTCGTGAGAAGCGTTCTTCGAGGGAGGAGGCATTGCCGCTCGCGGAGGAGCTTCGGGATATTTGCGAGAGGGGCGGAGCTTTGTTCACCGTCAACGACGACGCGGAGCTTGCGAAGGCTTCCGGCGCGGCGGGCCTCCACATCGGGCAGGAAGACGGGAAACTCTCCGCCGCGAGGGACGTTCTCGGGGACGAACCCTTCATCGGACGCTCCGCCGGGACGATGGAGGAGGCTCGGGAGGCCGTGGCCGAGGGCGCGGATTATCTCGGGGTCGGGGCTGTGTACGCGACACCGACAAAGCCGGACGGAGACGTGGCGGGACTCGGGTTTATTCGAGAGCTTGCGCGGAGCGGCCTCCCCGTCCCGTGGTTCGCCATCGGCGGTGTCACGCTCGACGCCGCGCCGGAAGTCGCTGAGGCCGGGGCGTGGGGCTTCGCCGTCGTGCGGGCCGTCCTCGACGCCGAAGACCCCGAGAACGCGGCGCGAGAGATGCGGAATTTTCTCCGGTGAGCGTGAGGGCCGACCTCGTCTCCGTGATGCTCCTCGTGCGCGGGGATGGGAAGATACTCCTCCTTCAAAGGCCGGAGGGGACGTGGGATCCCCCCGGAGGCCGCCTCGCCTCGGGCGAGGCTTTCGAGGAGGGGGCCGTTCGCGAACTCTATGAGGAGACGGGCCTTCTCGCGAGTCCGCAGCGGATGCTCGCCACGTGGGTCGGGAGCGCGGGTGGGCGCCGCCTCGCCGCCGTCACGTACATCGGGCGGGTCGAAAAAACCGACGTCCGACTCTCCGAGGAGCATCTCGGTTCGCGGTGGGTCGAGCCTTCGGAATGGCTCGACCTCCGAAGCTGGTGGAGCGTCGAGAACCGGAGACGAGCCGCCGAAGCCATTGACTCCCTTCCGAAGAGCGACGCTCATGATCCATCGCCCCCGAGAACCCGCCCCGACTCCCCGCCCGTCGAGGCGAGCCTCGGCGCCGGGAGCGTCCTCGTGGATATGGACGGCGGCGAGCCTCGCGCCCTCCTTCTCCGCCGCCGAAAGCCGCCCGAGGGATTGTGGGAGAACCCCGGAGGCATGCTCGAAGACGGCGAGGACTTCATCGAATGCGCCCGCCGCGAGACATTCGAGGAGACGGGCGTCGAAGCCGAGCCGGAGTCGCTGTGGTGGGCGAAGGTCGAACCGTGGCGAAACCCCGACGACCCGGAGCTTTACGCCGGAGTCGGCTTCGTGTCCCGTCATCCGGGCGGGGAGATAAAGCCCGAAGCCTCCGCCCACGATGCCCATTTCTGGGCGAACGAGGAGGAATGGCGGTCGTTGAGGACGTGGTATACATCGGAAGAGTCGGACGCTTTGTGGAGGATCATTCGGGAGATGGGGCGGTGAAGGCGCGAGGCATGGATGGCTTCGTCCTTCGCGGGAAGGCCGGGAATCGTGAGGTCGTACGGAATTTGGGTGATCGTTTCGTGTCTTTTATTTTTCGTGAAGTCGCGGGGCCGCTTCGCTTCGTGAGATCGCATTTCTCGACTCACGGCCCCGCGAATCGTCGCGGAGCGGAGCGCACGGCGACGCGCCCCGCGATCCCGCGATCCCGTCGGTGGTGGAACCCGCCCGGCGTACCTTGTATCATTTCGCCTCGGGAGCCGGGGAGTATGGGGAAGCGATACGTCGTCGAATCCGGCGAGAGTCCATCGCACACGAAGTCGAAAGTGTCCGAGAGGGGCGAGGCGAGAACCCCTCGACTCCCGAAACGAGCGAAGCCGAAGGCGAAGCGAGTGCCTCCCGAAGCGAGCGAAGGCGAGCGGCTCCCGACCCCCGGCGAGCAAAGCGGGCGATGAACGAATTCGACGCCATTCGGAGGATGGCCCGCCTCCTCCCCGAGCCTCCCGACGAGGTCGTCGTCCCCATCGGGGACGATTGCGCCGCGTTCCGCATCGGGGGCGAAACGTGGCTCGCCGCCGCCGACATGCTCGTCGCCGGAAGGCATTTCAAAGGGTGGGCCTCCCCCGAGGATGTCGGGTACAAAGCGGTCGCGGTGAATGTCTCGGACATCGCGGCGATGGGGGGGAGGCCGCGGTTCGTCCTCGTGTCGGGCGGATCGCCGGAGCCGGAGACGGCGCTCCGCGTCTTTGAGGGCGTCGCCGATGCGTGCCGCGAGTTCGGCGTGTATCCGCTCGGCGGCGACACCACCCGCGCCGCCGACCTCACCGTGGACGTTTCCATACTCGGCGTCGCCGAGTTCCCTCCCGTGCTTCGCTCCGGCGCGAGGCCCGGAGACCTCCTCGCCGTGAGTGGGGAGCTCGGCGCGTCCGCCGCCGGGTTCCTCGCGCTCGAAGACGGGGTGGCCGGGTATACACGGCTCGTGGGGAAACACCTTCGTCCCGAGCCGAGAATCGGCGTCGGAATCGCGGCGGCGAAGCTCGGTGTCCACGCCATGATCGACCTCTCCGACGGTCTCGCCTCCGACGCGCGCCACATATGCGAGAAGAGCGGGGTCGGGTGCCGGGTAAACCTCGATCTCCTTCCCGTCTCCGAGGACACGAAAAGCCTCGCGGAGTCCCTCGATCGGGATGCCTCCGTCCTCGCGGCCTCCGGGGGCGAGGACTACGAGCTTCTCATCGCCGCGTCCGAAGATGCCATTGACGAGCTTTCGCGGAGCGCCGAGGTTCCGATCACGGTCGTCGGACGAGTCGTTGAGGGAGAGGTCGTCGTCTTCGAGCGCGGGGGGGAAGTCGTCAAAGACCTTTCCGGCTGGGACCACTTCTCGTAGCCGGAGGCGCTCCGCCCCCCATGTTACGAAAAATCCGCGGGATCCCCTCGAAATCCGGGAGCCGCGAGCGCGAGTCGCGATTTACATCGAGTCTGGGCGGAGAGCCGTGCGGGACGGAGCGCCTTTCCGAATGCGCGGCTCTCCGAGGGAGAGTTTCACCTTCGGACTCCGTTCACCATGACCCGGTTCCGTCCTTTTTCCTTCGCTTCGTAGAGGGCTTCGTCGGCTTCTTTGAGGAGGCTTTCGGGGGATTTCCGGTCGCCGGGGCGGAGTTCGGCGAGGCCGATGCTTATGGTGATGATCTCGGGCCGCTCGCGGGCTGTGTGGGGGATTTGCATGTCCTCGATGTTTTTGCGGAGCCTCTCGGCGGCGGC
>JACCWD010000174.1 GCA_013697825.1 Rubrobacter sp. | reverse complement strand
GCGTTTACGTTCGCGTTTACGGAGGAGGGCGATCATACGGAATCCGGGTGAATGGTTCCATACTCGGCGAGTTCGGGAGTCGGGAGCCGCTCGCTCCGTATCTGGTTTCGCCGCCTTCGGCTTCACTCGCTTCGGGGTTGGGGAGTCGCCAACCGGCGAACATGGCTTTCGGGAAGTGGTTGTCCGGATTCCGTGTCACTCCGGGATGTATTCCCTCGAACCCGGATCCGGCGCGTCTCCGCAGTATGAATCCGGGCCGCCATCGCAGCCGGGCGAGAGTGCGCCGCTCGCCGGATCCGAGAGTCCCGTGTCTATGATCGGAGACGTGCTTTGAAGGGCGAAGTCCGGCTCGCTCGGGTCGGCGGAGACGAGCATCGGGTTCGTGACCACGGAGTTCGCCCCTTGCCCGGAGAGCGTTTTATGAACTTCGAACGTCCTCGGGCCTCCGGCCCACCAGAAATTCATCGAACCCGTCGAATGGTACACGTTGTGCCGCTCGACATATTCCGTATTCGCCCCAACGCGGACGAAGAGCGGTATCGAGACGTCTCCGGTTACGATGTTGTTTTCGACGTGTAGACCCGGCACGGGGGCCGTCGCGCCCGGCGAGTCGCTGACGTATATGGCGCGTGAGATCGGGGTTCCCGAAGCGTTCTTCCTCGTCCCGAGGATGGTGTTGTTCGAAATACGCACGGTCTGCTCGTGGGATCCATCCACGTACACGGCGTTGAAATTGTCCCAAAACTCGTTGCGCCGAATCGTGACCACGCCGGGAACACTCGTCTCGTCGAAGACTTCCAATCCACCGTAGCAACCATGAATGCGGTTCCCCTGAATCCGCACGTCCTCGTAACGAACCGAGACGCGACTGTTCGCCAGATACTCCTTGACATCCCACACCTCGGAGTCGAGGAGCTCGTGTCCGGGGCCTTTGAGATAAAGCCCGTGCGCCCCGAACGTGATCGGCGAGTATCCACAACGATGTACGTTCACCCGCTCATACGTGTTGTCCCGGCCACGGTCTATGACGCACGAGTCCCCCGCCCCCGCGACCTCGGTGTCGCTGATTTTCCAGCCGGAGCTTCCGTCGTTCACGTTTATGCCGATACCGCCGATGGCGCCTCCGTCCGCGTCGCGGGCGAAGGTGTCCTCTATTTTGCTGTCCCGGATGGCGATGCCCGACGAGGGGGCCGAGCCAGTCGCATGCACCCCGGCCCTCGCGTCGTGGAGACGCAAGTTTTCGAAGACGACATCCTCCGCGCCCGCGAGATACACGAGCATGTCGTTCGGGCGGTTGCGAACCTCGAAGCCCTCGAAGACGACATCGGAGATGTTTCCGGCGTTGATCCCGGTGAACCCGGTCGCGCCTTCACCGCCGTCGAGAACGGGCCGCCCCTCGCCGTAGCCACCGAATGTGATCGGGGCATCCGCCGTCCCGCTCGACCGCGGCTGGAGCATCTCACGCCACACGCCGCCACCCTCGAAAAGCGCCGTGTCGCCCGGATCGAACGAAACACCGTTCACCTTCGCCACCGTCCGCCACGCCTCCTCCGGCGAAAGACCCGTGTTCTCATCGGAGCCATCGTTCGACACGTAATATGTGTCCTCCGGCGGAGGTGGCGGAGCCGCCACATCCACACTCGCCGAGTCCGAAACTCCATCCACCGAAGCCGTGACGGTCGCCGTCCCCTCGGATATTCCGGCGACGACTCCATCCGCATCCACACTCGCCACGTCCGGCGCGTCGCTCTCCCAAGAGATTTCGCGCCCCGAGAACTCCTCGCCCCGCGCGTCAAAGACCGTCGCCGAAAGCTGCGATGACTTCCCCGCCTCCACCGAGGCGGACTCCGGCTCGACTTTGACCTTCGTGACGAGGCCATCTTCGATGCGGAAACGGATCGGGAACGGCGCCCGCTCGAACATCGGCACGCCCCCCGTGCGGTACACCTCCCGCGCCTCCCTCGCCCGCCGAACCACCGTCACGTCCACATGCCCAAGCTCCGAGCCACCAGCGACGACCCGGAGGCGATACATTCCGCCCCTCTCGAACCCGCCCCGACCCGGCACCACAAAACCGAGGTAATGCTCGAACTTCTCACTCACCCGCAACCCGTCACCCACCGAAAGGGTTTCCACAGGCTCCCCCGCGCAC
>JACCWD010000075.1 GCA_013697825.1 Rubrobacter sp. | reverse complement strand
ATGAAGCGCCGCTTCCCCGAAGCCCGGGTCGTCGTCTTCGGACACTCCCACATCCCATTCCTCGAAGACGACGGCGACCTTCTCCTCCTCAATCCCGGAAGCCCCACCGACAAGCGGCGCGAGCCGGCGTTCACGTTCGCCATACTTCGCATCGAAGGGGGAGAGGCGAGAGCCGAGGCCGTTTCGCTCCCGGCTCTCAGTCAAAAACCAAAAACCGAGAACTAAAAACTAAAAACGGTCGCGAAGCGATCCGATCTTCTCGAGATGCGCCTCCGCCGAGCGCTCGGCGTACGGGCGCATCTCCGGCGGAACCTCGGGATACGCGAGAGCGACGATCTCCTCGACGGTCTCCGCGCCCGCTTCGAGCGCGGCTATGACCTTCGCCTCGCGCTCTTCGCGGTGGGCTATGTATTCCTCGATCTTCGCCCCGGCGTCCGCCACCTCCGGCCCATGACCCGGAAGGATGCGCGTCGGCGAGAGCTTTCGCACCCGGTCGAGCGACTCCATATAATCCGCGAGGCTCCCCTCCGGCGGCGCGACTATGATGCTTCCCTCCCCGGCGATGAGGTCGCCCGAAAAGAGCGTCCCGCTCTCCTCGTGGAAGAAGCATACGTGATCCGGGGCGTGTCCCGGCGTATGCACCGCGACGAGGCCGGAGAACTCGTCGCCGTCGGAGATGCCCTCCCCGAACGCGAGGACGGAAGCCCCCGTTATCTCCGAGAGCCGCGGCGCGCCGGAGGCGTGATCCGGATGCCGATGCGTGAGAAGTATGGTTCGAACGGAACTTCCCGCGACCTTCGAGAGATGCGCCTCATCCTCGGGGCCGGGGTCTATGACAATATCCCCGAACACATACGTGTTCGTTCCGGAGAGGGTCATGGGGCCGGGATTGTCGGCGGTGATGGTCGTGAAACCCGGACTTCTCATCCCGCCACGACCTTCGCCCCGGCGACATCCATTCCCCCGACCTTCATCTTCTCCATACCCTTCCTTTCCACGAAATCTCGCATTATCGGTGGTTTGTCGGAGCGGGGCGAGGCGTCGAAATCGCCCGAAACATCCCGGTGCGAACCCCATGAATGCGCCTCGACTCGACCGAATACCGCGTCGCTTCGGGCCACGATGAAGCGCTTTCTCCGAAAGCGGCAAACCACCGCTATGGCGAATCCCGAAGATCCCCGCGAAACCGGGAGTCGGAACGCCCTCGATCGGAACCCCCGATAGACTCGAACGAAACTTCGGCGGCGGAAGTTTCACCATTCCCGACTCCCGACTCCCGGCGGAAACCGCGTCACGAAGGCCCTTCCGAACCCGCCGGATATTCCCGAAGCGGCGGAAGGTTCTCTTTCCACGCATCCATGATCGGCTCGACGACGCGCCACGATTCCTCGGCCTCGTCGCCGCGCACGAAGAACGTTGTCTCGCCGCGCAAAGCCCGGAGCAAAAGCATCGAGTACGCGGGAAGTTTTTGCGTCTCGAACTCCGCGGCGAGCCGCGCCTCCGCGAGGCCGCCGATGTCCCCGTCCGCCGCCGCGTTCATGGAGAGTCCGGCCTCGCCGCCGTCGAACGGGAGCGTGAGGGTGTTCGGTTCGCCGCCTTCGAAGAGCGGGCTTCGGGAGGCTTTGAAATGGATGCGGATTTCCTGGCGATCCTCCGCCATCGCCTTCCCGGCTCGGAGGAGGAAGGGGACTCCGGCCCATCTTTCGTTGTCTATGTGGAGTGTGATCTCGGCGAAGGTTTCGGTGTTTTGGGAGGCGTCCACGCCCTCTTCCTCGGAATACGCCGGGATTTCGCGGCCCCCGATCTCCCTGGACGAATACCTCGCCCGCACCGTGTTTTCCCCGGCCTCCTCCGGCGAGGGTTTCCGGATCGCCCGGAGGAGATTCATCTTCTCTTCTCGGACATCCTCCACCGAGGACGGCTCCTCCATCGAGATCATGCACATGGTTTGGAGGAGGTGGTTTTGGATGACATCCTTCATCGCCCCCGCACCGTCGTAGTACGAGGCTCGTCCTTCGAGCGCGAGCGTCTCGTCCCATATTATCTCGACGCGCTCGATGTGATCCCGGCTCCATGCCGCCTCGAACACGCGGTTCGCGAACCGGAGCGCGAGTACGTCCCGGAGGGTCTTCATGCCGAGGAAGTGATCCGCCCGGAAGACTCTTTCTTCATCGAAGTGCTTATGAAGGAGTTCGTTGAGTTCCCTCGCCGACGAGAGGTTTTCTCCGAAAGGCTTCTCGACGACGATGCGGCTCCCCTTCGGCATCCCCGAGAGAGCCTCGACGACGGATGGAAATATCCCCGGCGGGAGCGAGAGATACGCGAGGACCGGCTCCTCCGAGCCGCCGAGCGCGTCGTCCATTGCCGCTTTGTCCGTGATGTCCGCGCCGCTGAAACGGAGGCTTTCGAGAAGCCCCCGGCGAGCATCACCGTCCACGTCCTCCGCATATTCATCGAGGTGTTCTCCGGCGAACTCGCGGAAAGCGTCGTCGTCCCAGTCGCGGCGTGCGAAGCCCGTGGCCTCGAAGTTTTCGGGGAGGAGGTTCGCTTCGTGGAGCTTCGCGAGGGCGGGGAGGACGTATCTCGTCGCGAGGTCGCCCGACGCTCCGAAGAGAAACATGCGCCGTATCATCGTTTTCTGGCCGATGTCGAGTCCTTTCTCGTGGCTTTCGCCGATTTATACCCGCTCGCCGCCGACAAAAGACGTGGTGAAAGCATCCCGTCGTTCGTAGAATCGGGGGATGGAACACCGAAACATCACCGGGCGCGGCGCGGCGCACAACCCGAAGAACCGCTTCGAGCGCATCGAAGTCGAGCCGGACCTCGACCACCTCGACGAGTTCGACGAACTCGAAGACGGAGAAACGAGGCCCGATACGGTGTACCTTCGGGACTATTCCCGCTCCATCATCACGACGAACGACAGCCCGGACGTCGGCTTCGACGCGAGCGTGAACCCGTACCGGGGATGTTCGCATGGATGCTCGTATTGCATGGATGGAGACACGCCCATCCTCATGGCCGACGGAAACATCCGACCCCTCGAAGAGCTTCGAGTCGGGGAGGGAATAATCGGCACAGTCGTGCGCGGACGGTATCGCCGGTATGCGAAAACCCGGGTACTCGACCATTGGCAAACGAGGAAGCGAGCGTACCGGATCACGCTCGGTGATGGAACTTCCCTCGTGGCGAGCGGCGACCATCGTTTTCTGACGGAGCGCGGCTGGAAGTTCGTAACCGGAACAGGGTGTGGAGAGGGACAAAGGCCGCATTTGACAATGAACAACAAACTCATGGGGATGGGAGCATTTGCGCTTTCGCCGGAAATAGACCGAAATTATAAGCTCGGGTATCTTTGCGGCCTCATTCGTGGTGACGGACATATCGGAACATACGCTTATAAAAGGAACGGTCGAGTCGGCACGAGCGTCGTGCATCGCTTCCGGCTGGCGCTTTGCGACCACGAAGCTTTGGAGAGGGCGTCGAAGTATCTTCTTGAATTTGGCGTGAAGACACAGAGCTTCGTTTTTCAGGAGGCTTTGATCGGGAGAAAAGATATTCATGCCATCCGCTCTTCTTCGCGTGGTAACGTGGAGCGAGTGGCCGATGTCGCCGCCTTCCCCTCTTCCCCTTCCGAAAGCTGGCGTAAAGGATTTCTAGCCGGCATCTTCGACGCGGAAGGCAGCCACCTCGCTAACACGCTCCGTATTTCGAATACGGATCCCGAGATAGTCGAGCGTGTCATGGAGTCTTTGAAGTTCTTTGGCTTTCTGTTCATTGTCGAAGTTTCGAGCAAGAATCGAAATCGTCCAATGAAGGTGGTACGGATATGCGGAGGCTTGAGAGAACATCTCCGATTCTTTCACATCACGAACCCCGCCATCTCCCGGAAACGAAGCATCGAAGGAATCGCGATAAAAAGCGGTGCCGACCTCCGAGTAAAGAGTATCGAAACCGTCGGAGAGAGAACCCTTTACGATATCATGACCGGAACGGGCGACTTCATCGCGAACGGTATCGTGAGCCACAACTGCTTCGCTCGCCCGAACCACGAATACCTCGGATTCTCCGCCGGGCTGGATTTTGAGACGAGGATCATGGTGAAAGAGGATGCCCCGGAGCTTCTTCGCAAAGAACTCTCTTCCAAAAAGTGGAAATCTCGAACCCTCGCCATGAGCGTCGCCACCGACGCGTACCAGCCCGTCGAAAGGAAGCTCGAGATAACGCGCCGATGCCTCGAAGTACTCGCGGAGTTCCGAAACCCCGTCGCCATAGTCACGAAGAACCACCTCGTGACGAGGGACATTGATCTCCTCTCCGAACTCGCCGAAAATAACGCGGCTTCCGTCATGGTCTCGCTCACGACGCTCGACGACGACCTTCGTCGGAGGATGGAGCCTCGCACTTCCTCGCCTTCGCGTCGCCTCGCGACCATCGAGAAATTGTCGGGGGCGGGGATCCCGGTCGGGGTGATGGCCGCGCCCGTCATCCCCGGCCTCACCGACCACGAGCTTCCGAAGCTCCTCGAAGCGGCGGCGGAGGCGGGGGCGGTTTCCGCCGGGTATACGATGCTCCGGCTCCCGTACGCCGTCGCGCCGCTCTTCGAGGATTGGCTCGTTCGGAATTATCCGGATCGGAGAGGGAAAATACTCAACCGCATCCGGGAGATACGCGGCGGAAAACTGAACGACCCCCGTTTCGGTTCCCGCATGAAGGGCGAGGGTTTTTACGCCGATCACGTCTCGAAGCTTTTCGCAGTCGCCGTCCGAAAGGCCGGTCTTCGTGGAAAGCATGCACCGCTCTCGGCGGAGGCGTTCCGGGTTCCGGGCGGACAGCCCTCGCTCTTCGACTGATTTCCCCGATCCTCGAAAAATAGTTCATTTGAGTGATGCGCGGCGCTTCGCGCGGAGGGTATGCTTCTCTTTGCCGCCATTGCGGCAAGTCATGTTCGTTGCGCCGGGGAGAAGCCCATGTCGAGGATGAACGATGGATACGAAGGAATACACGACGAGCCTTCGCGCGGCGTGTTCAGTCGAGAGGAGTTCCTCCGGCTCGCGCTTGGGGCGGGGGCGGGGATGGCTCTCTCCGGCTCGCTCGCCGCGCTCGCCTCCGACGAGGCTCGGGCGGGCATACTCGGAGGCGGGGAGTTTCCCATCGGGATATGGTGGCCCCCGCCTCCGGCGGAGACGACCGCGGAGAGATACCGCGAGATAAAGGACGCGGGCTTCAATTTCGTGATCGGCGGCAACGGCGTCGGAGGCGACGCGACGAACTCGAAAGCCCTCGAAGCGGCGGCCGAAGGCGGAATCCGCTTCATCCTCACCGACTACGACCTCCACCGAAGAATACGCGGGGGATCGTCCGCTCAAACCGTCCGAAGCGCGGCGGAGGCGGGGGGCGCCGGAAGTCCGATGCGGGCGCTCCTCGCCGAGGACGAGCTTCGAGTGATGGGCGACGAGGGTGGGGTTCGGGTCGCGAGTTCCGCCGATGTCCGCGAGGGGATCCGGCAAAGGATCACGGCTTTGCTCGATCTCCACGGCGGCTCATCCGCCCTCGAAGGCATGAACCTCTACGATGAGCCGAGGGCCGACTATTTCGGGAACTTGTCTTTCGCGAAGAGCGTCCTCTCGGCTAGTGGTGGAGCAGGGTGGCCCTGCCGACCCTCAGCAGCTTCTCCGAGGAGGGGGGGCCCCATCGCATGGTCCAGCAGTCGGTCGCCAAGGACGACCCCGACCCCAAGGCCGTCTCCTGCTACGGGCTCTACCTTCCACGGCTCGACGAC
>JACCWD010000128.1 GCA_013697825.1 Rubrobacter sp. | reverse complement strand
GACCAGTTCCGTCCCAAAACCGACGGCGGCTTCGCCGTGTGGGAAGACTATCGAAACGGCCCGGATGGGGATGTTTACGCATACAACCTCGAGTCGGGGGCCGAGGTTCCCGTCGCCACGGGCGCGGCTCCACAGCGATGCCCGGCCACAAGCGATGGGAGGGTCGTGTGGGAGGAGGATCGGGGTTCGGGATGGAAGATATATGGATACGACCTCGCGTCCGGGGAATATTTCACCGTCTCCGAAAGCCCCGGCGACAAGCGCCGTCCGGACATAAGCGGCGGCCTCGTCGTGTGGGAGAACCACGCGGGCGCGGGGCTGTCCGACATCGTCGGCAAGCGCCTCGGCTCCGGCGGGGAGTTCTCCGTGAGCGGCGACTCCACTATTTACGAGGACACGCCTCGGGTTTCCGGCTCCACGGTCGTGTGGCGCGAGGAGGGGCCGGGGAATGACGACGTGTACGGGAGGGACCTCGAAAGCGGCGAGGAGTTCGAGGTGTGCGTGGATCCCGCCGATCAGCATTCCCCGGACATAAACGGCAAGCTCGCCGTATGGACCGACGGGCGGGGCTCGAGCGCGGACGTCTTCGGCCTCGACCTCGAAACGGGCGAGGAGTTCCCCGTCGCGGGCGAGGGTTCCGCCGAGGATTCTCCGGCCATCGGTGGCGAGACGGTCGTGTGGGAGGCGCAGCGCGACGGCGAGACGAACTTCGGCGACTGGGACATCCACGCCGCCTCACTCGACGCGGCTCCGGTGAAACCCGCGAACCTCTCCTCGGCCGGGACGCTCGGAGGCGTGAGCCTCGCGTGGACGCCGAACACGGAAAGCGACTTCCACCATTACGACGTGTACCGGAGGGACTCCGACGGAGACTTCCAGAAGATAAACGCCGATCCGCTCACCACGCCCGCGTATACGGACATCGAGGCTCCGAAGGGTGTCGTCTCGCATTACGAGGTGCGGGCGGTGGACGGCGCCGGACAGAGTTCCGGCCCGGCTTCGGCGAGCGTGGCGGCCCTCTCGAACACGAGCTTGACGCTCGCCGCGAGCGCGCCCTCGGTGGGCTTCGGCGGGACGGTGGATCTCTCGGGGAGCCTCGTCTTCGGGAGTCAAAGCGGGCCGGTTCCGGACGGCGAGATCGTGCTCGAAAAGAGTCCGGCGGGCGCGAACGACTTCGAGGAGGTCTCCCGCGGCGAAACCGATTCCAATGGCGCTTTCGCCTTCGAGGGTGTGGCTCCGGTCGAGGCCGCGGACTTCCGGGCGAGCTTCGCTGGACTTCCGGCCTCGGGTTTCGAGCCTTCGGTGAGCGGGACGGTGAGAGTCGCGGTCGTCATACCCGCGACTTCTCTCACGGCCTCCGCCTCGCCTTCGGTTGTGAAACACGGCGACGCCACGAAGGTCTCGGGCCGCCTCGTCTCCGGCGGTGCGGGGGTCGGGGGGAGAACCGTGATCCTCGACGCCCGCCCCTCGGGCGCCCCGAACTTCGTCGAGACGAAACAAACCCGCACGGGATCCGACGGGCGGTACGACTTCACCGGGCTCCGCCCGAAGAAACACACTTTTTACCGGGCGAGGTTCGCGGGCGATGCCGGGCTGAAGCCATCCGTCTCCGAGGCCGCGCGGGCGCAGGTTCGGGCTGTCGTCTCGACGAGGCTCTCGGCGTCGAGGGTCAAAGTCGGGCGGGCCGTTGTCGTAACCGGGGCGGTTGCTCCGGCGCACTCGGGAAGCGTGGTCGTAACCATCCGCGGAAACGGTCGCGTCGTCGCCGAGAGGAGAGCCTCGCTCGCCGCGACGAGCGTCGCTCCGCTAAGCGAGTCGCGGTACCGGACTTCATTCGTTCCGAGGAGGGCCGGGAACTATACCGTCGTGGTTCGGTTCGCGGGCGACGCGGACCATCTCGCGGCGAGCGGGCCGGCGCGTTCTTTCGCCGCGAGATGAAATGTTCCGTGGTTTGTATGGATCGGTGGAGAAATCCGGCTCCGCATGATCGGCGAGGTTGGCGGCGCGCCTCGTGCGCGAACGAAAAGACTGGCGGGGATCTTGGCCGTCGGAGCCGATTCGACCTTCGCGGCGAACCGCGGCGGCGGCTTTGCGAACGCCGTGGCTGTCGGCAGCGAGAGGAGCCGGGGCGCTCCGGCCTCTTCGTAGCTCACATGGACTAGGCAAAGATCGCTTATCCGCGTGATGGCCCTCCCCTCCAACCGGGCGAGAATTGCGGCCACGAAGGTAAAACACGAGAAACGG
>JACCWD010000104.1 GCA_013697825.1 Rubrobacter sp. | reverse complement strand
GCATGAACGTCGTCGCCAATCCCTTCGACAACATCATCCTCCAGGGACGCTTCGACACGTACCCGAAGCGCCGGGGCATGACGAGGGTGAAGGAGCTTCTCGAAGCCGGGGTGAACGTCTCTCTCGGACACGACTCGATCATGGACCCGTGGTACCCGCTCGGGAGGGGCGACATGCTCGAGGCCGCCTCGCTCGCGCTCCACATCCTCCAGATGAGCGGGCAGGAAGAGATCGCCAAGGTTTTCGAACTCGTCACCCGTCGCTCTGCCCGAACCCTCGGGGTCGCCGACAGGTACGGTGTCGAGGAGGGGAAGCCCGCGAGCTTCGTCGTCTTCGACGCGACATCGATCTCGGATGCCCTTCGGCTGGATCCAGCCCGGATTCGTGTGGTGAAGGACGGGAATTTAGTGGCGACGACCGAGCCATCGAGGAGCGCCATTCACAGAGGGGGCGTTTCCGAAGGGGTGTCTTTCTCTCAGGCAAACTCGAGTTCCGGATGGAGGTAAGGAGCTTTTGCCGAAGCGTATAGCCGTAGTCGGGAGCAGCGGTGGGAATCTCTTCGGTCTGGGCGGGGACGATCCGGAGGCTTTGATCTCCGAGATAGTACGCCAGTCGGACGCCGCTAACATCGAGATTTCTCACGTTCAGTTCGTCGCCGCGAAACGTTCGATGGACTCGGCTAACGAGGACGTTCCCGCTTCGCTTTGGAGCCTGCGCGAAGAAACCCCGATACGGCTTGACGAAGGCACGCTCGAAGAGATGAACGGCCTCGCCCGCGAGATGGACGGGAATCTTGCCCGGATGATCGAAGCCGGAGAGATTGATGCTCTCGTTTTCGTCAGCGCGGATCCGGACGGCGTGAACCGGACGTCGGTCGAGGCTGCGGCATCACACGGGCTGCCCGCATCGGGCACGGGTGGGACCTCTATATCGGCGGCTCAGAAGCGGGGTCTCGACTTCGTCGCTGCATCGGGAACTACCGGGACGACGAACCGGACGCGGGCCGTGTCGTACATCTCCGGCCTTGCGCGGGAATGGGGGCTTTCGTATCGGCCGGTGATCGGGGCGACGAGCGACGCGGCTTCGGACGAGAAGCCGTGGCGGAGGATAAGCCTACCCTCGATCATGATCTCCTCCCTTCCGGCTTTCATCGCGATGGCGCTCGTCCTCGCCATCGGGAAGATCCCCGGCCTCGACTTCATGGAAGATGTCTTCACGCTCCTCATTGACGCCCTCCCGGTCGTCGTCGCGGTCGTCGCGGCTCGGAAAGTATCCGGCCTCGACGAGGTGGGAGTCATAGCCGGTGTTGTGGCTGGCGTTCTCTCGGTCGAGGGCGGAATTCTCGGTGGGATAGTTGGCGGAATCATAGCGGGCATCCTCGCCCACCAACTTCTCGTCCTCACCCTCGCCCGCCGCTTTCCGGCGACGACGGCGAACATCGTCTCCGGTGGTCTCTCCGGCCTCATCGGAGGTCTTATCGTGTACTTCGCGGTCGCGCCCGTGGCTCTCGCCGCCGGGGACGGGATAAGGACGGCCATCGAGTGGGCTGTGGAGGTGAATGGCATACTCGCCGGAGCCATCGCCGGCCTTCTCATCTGGCCCGCGATCATAGGCGGCGTCTACCATTCCGCGATACTTCCGATCGTGCTTCTGGAGATGGAGAGGAGTGGAAACAGCTTCTTCGGCGCGATAGACATGGTGGGGCTTGTGATGGTCGCCGCCGGGATAACGTTGGCGAACATCATATATCCCCGGACTACCGCCGAGAGGGCGATGGCCTCCTCCGGGTTCCCGATCAACGTCGGTTTCGGAACCTTCGTCGAGGCGGCATATCCCTTCATGTTCGCCGATCGCCTCGTCTTTTTCGGAGCCATCGTGAGTGCCGGTGTCGGCGGGAGCCTCGTCGGACTCTTCGGTATTCGCGGAACCGCCTACGTGCCGTCGGTCGTCGCCCCGTTTGTCTCGAATAACGCCCTCGCCTTCGTGGCGGCGATGCTGACTTCCGCGCTTCTCGCGCTTTCGATCACCTTGTTTGCGAATTGGCGAAGCAGAAACGCTTCTTCGGAGAAGACAGAAACCAAAGCATCCTCCAAGTCGCCGAGTTAGACTGGGTAGCCGAGCCTCCTTCACCGCGAACTTGTCAAGGCTGCGCCCGAACCTCACTTCGAGTCAAAAGTTTCAATCCTGTGTTTGACGGGACTACTTCAATACTGTATAAAGCTATTCAATAAAGGTGGAGATGGCTGTTTAAGGGAGGTTTCAACGACATGGTATCGAATAAATGTATAAAGTTATTCTTGAATACTCACGGACGGTTTATTTTGCTGGATCGAGCTTCTGAAGTATGTCGGCGGGTTCACCCTTCGTTTTCTTTTGGGGGCGACGTATGAGAGGTATTGAATGAAGGCTGCGTGGCTCCGGTTTGTTTCGGGGAGGGATGTCGAGCGCATCCGTCTGACGAGGGAAGAAATCCTTAATTCGGTGGAGGGGGCGGTTTGGGCGCAGGGCGAGGGCGATGTGGTTCTCGAGCCGAGGATGCACCTTATGCCTCCGAATGGCGGGAAGGGTCACTTCAATGTCCTTCGTGGGTACGTTGGCCCCGAGAATGTTTGTGGAGTGAAGATCGTGGGCGACTTCGTGGACAATTACAAGCTCGGGCTTCCGAGCGAACTCGCCCTCGTGAATTTGTTTGACCCCGAGACGG
>JACCWD010000096.1 GCA_013697825.1 Rubrobacter sp. | reverse complement strand
TGCGGAAGGTTCGGGTCGGGGCGAACTCCCCGAGCTTGTGTCCGACCATGTTCTCCGTGCAAAACACGGGAACGTGCTTCCGGCCGTCGTGGACGGCGATGGTGTGGCCGACGAACTCCGGGTAAATAACCGAAGCCCGGCTCCACGTTTTCAGCATCCGCTTCTGGTTGTTCTCGTTCATCTGGAGGACGCGCTCCATGAGGCGCTCCTCCACAAACGGGTCTTTTTTGGATGAGCGCGTCATTAGCGTCTCCGTCCTTTCCTTCTCCGGCGCACGATCATCGCGTCCGAACGCTTGTGCTTCTTCCGTGTCGGCGACCCTTGTGTGATCTTCCCCCACGGCGTAACCGGCGCCCGCCCCGAAGTGGACTTCCCTTCACCACCACCGTGCGGATGGTCAACCGGATTCATAACCGTCCCACGCACCGTCGGCCTCACACCGAGATGCCGCTTCCGGCCAGCCTTCCCCCACCGCACATTCTGATGCGACTGGTTCCCGACGACACCCACCGTAGCCCGGCAAGTGGACTGAACCCGACGCCGCTCACCCGAAGGCAAACGCAACGTAACGAGCTTCCCTTCACGTGCGACAAGCTGCGCGCTCGTCCCGGCGCTCCGGGCCATCTGCGCCCCACGCCCCGGTTCCAATTCCACCGCATGAATAACGGTGCCGACCGGAATCCTCGCGAGCGGAAGCGCATTCCCGACATCCACATCGGCTTCGGGGCCGGACTCCACGATGGAGCCGACCGTGAGATTTCTCGGGGCGAGGATGTACCGCTTCTCGCCATCATGATAGTGAAGCAGCGCAATATTCGCCGAGCGGTTCGGGTCGTACTCGATGGCCGCGACCGTCGCCGGAACGCCGTCCTTGCTCCGCTTGAAATCTATGAGGCGGTACCGACGCTTATGACCCCCGCCGATGTGGCGGGTCGTGATGCGACCGTGGTTGTTCCGCCCTCCGGTCTTGTGAAGCTTCTTGAGCAGCTTCTTCTCCGGCTTGTTCTTCGTCACCGACTCGCGGGTGAGAACCGAAGAGTTCCTCCGGCCCGCGCTCGTCGGTTTATATCGTATCGCTGGCATTTTAGACTCCCTCGAACAGTTCGATGCTCTCGCCTGGAGCGAGCCTGACAACGGCCTTCTTCCACGTCGCGGTGCGTCCGCTCGTCAGCCCCTGGCGCTTCGGCTTGCTCTTCACGTTCGACGTGTTCACTTTGGCGACCTTCACCTCGAACGCGCTCTCGATGGCGCGCTTTATCTGGTTTTTGTTCGCCCGCTTGTCAACGTGGAACGTGTACTGCCCCTCCGACTCGATGAGCGTATAACTCTTCTCCGAAATGACCGGACGAATGATTACCTGATGCGGATCCACTACGCCCCCTCTTCATTCCGGGTGAGCCGCCCATAAGCCGCCCGCGAGAAAACAACTTCCCTCGCCCGAAGCAACTCATAAACTCCATACTGCCCATACCCCACAACCGCGACCTCCGGCAAATTCCGAAAGGAAAGAGCCACATTCTCGTCATCGTCCGTGAGGATGAGAAGCACCGGCCCCTCGACCTCCATCCCGCGAAGAAGCTCTTTGGCTTGCTTCGTGGATGGCTTGTCGAAGGCGAGCGAGTCGAGGATATAAAGCTCCCCGTCCGCCGCTTTGGCGGAGAGGACGCCGTCGAAGGCCGCTCGGGCTTCTTTGCGGTTTATCCTCTTCCCATAGCGCGCCGGCTTCGGCTTAGGCCCGCCCCATATGCCTCCGCCGTGCCGCGTCGGGGACTGGGCGTCGCCCACTCGGGCGCGTCCGGTTCCTTTCTGCCGCCAGAGCTTCGCTCCGGAGCCGCGCACTTCGTTGCGGCCCTTCGTCGAAGCGGTGTATTGCCGTTTGTTATCGAGTTCCGCGACGACGGCCCGGTGGATGACGTACTCCTTCGGCTCCGTCTCGAAGCGCGGGCCGGAGAGGTCGAGCTGCGACATGCTCCCGCTGCGGGCGTCGAATACTTGTGCTTGAGCCATTCTATTCACCCGCCTTCCGAATTTTGACGACCGTGCCTTTGCCGCCCGGAACGCCGCCCCGAACCCAAAGCTCGTTCTTCTCCGCATCCACGTTCACGACTTCCAAATTCTGGACGGTGACACCCTTGTTTCCCATCTGCCCGGGCATCTTCTGCCCCTTGAAAATCCTCGCCGGGTCAGCCGAAGCTCCCACCGAACCGGGGGCGCGCACGTTGTGCGAACCGTGGGAGACGGGGCCGCGACTGAAGTTGTGGCGCTTGATCGTCCCCTGGAAGCCCTTTCCTTTTCCGGTCGCGCTAACGTGAACTTTGTCGCCGATCTCGAAGACATCCGCGCCGAGGCTCCCACCGATCTCACCACTCACGCCGCGAAGCTCTTTCAGATGCCTCCTCGGCGGCGCGTCGTGCTTGGCGAACTCGCCCGCCTGGGCCTTGTTCACCCGGCTCGACTTCACCTGCCCGAACCCAACCTGGACGGCCTCATATCCGTCGGCCTCTTTCGTTCGGACGGCGGTGATGAGGTTCGGCTCGACTTCAAGGACGGTAACGCCCATGAGGGTGCCGTCGTCCAAGAACGCCTGTGTCATGTGTTTCTTTTTTCCGAATATCGCCGTTGCCATTATTAGTTCGCCTTTATCTCGATATTCACGCCCGCCGGGAGGTCGAGCCGCTGGAGCGAATCCACGGTTCTCGGGGTGGGCTGCTGGATGTCTATGAGACGCTTGTGCGTATGAAGCTGAAAGTGTTCGCGCGAGTCCTTGTCTTTGAACGGGCCGCGGATCACCGTATAGCGGCTCTTCTTCGTCGGGAGCGGGATGGGGCCGAAAACAAAGGCCCCCGTCCGCTCCGCCGTCTCCACGATGGACTTCGCCGTCTTGTCTATGACCTCGTGGTCATAGGCTTTCAGCTTTATGCGGATCTTCGATACAGCCACCGCTATGCCTCGATCTCAGTGACGACGCCCGCCCCGACCGTCCGACCGCCCTCGCGGATCGCGAAGTTCAAACCAGCGTCCATAGCGATCGGGTTGATCAACTCAACCTCCATCACCGTGTTGTCGCCGGGCA
>JACCWD010000095.1 GCA_013697825.1 Rubrobacter sp. | reverse complement strand
GTCTGAGACGTTCTTGGCCAGGACGCTCGTTATCGCAGCGGTCAAGGTCGTCTTGCCGTGGTCGACGTGGCCTATGGTGCCGACGTTGAGGTGCGGCTTCGTCCTCTCGTATGTTCCTCGACTCATGCTCTTATCCTCCCTAGTTTCTTTCGGATATTTCTTCTGCGATGCTCTTCGGCACCTCGGAGTAGTGATCGAACTGCATCGTGAACGTCGCCCGTCCCTGCGTCTTCGAGCGAACGGTCGTCGAATAACCGAACATCTCGGAGAGCGGAACCATCGCCCGGATGACCTGCCCGCTTCCGCGAGAGTCCATGCCCTGAATTTGCCCGCGACGCGACGAAAGATCGCCCATAACGTCTCCCATGAACTCCTCGGGCATGACGACTTCGACGCTCATGACGGGTTCGAGAAGCACCGGATTCGCCCTTTTCAGAGCTTCCTGAATCGCCATCGAACCTGCAATGTGGAACGCCATCTCCGAGGAGTCAACCTCGTGGAAAGAGCCGTCCACCAATTCAACTCGGATGTCCACGACCGGATACCCGGCCACGACGCCTGAATCAATCGCCTCCCGAATGCCCTTGTCCACGCTCGGTATGTACTCGCGAGGGATGACGCCACCCACGATTTTGTTCACGAACTCGTAGATTTCGCCCTCGGGATCGTCGTTATGCTCGACGTTGATAACCGCGTGTCCGAACTGACCACGACCGCCCGACTGCCTCACGAAACGCCCCTCGACGTTCTCGACGCGCTTGCGGATCGTCTCGCGATACGCGACTTGCGGCTTGCCGATGTTCGCATCAACGCGGAACTCCCGGAGGAGCCGGTCGAGGATGATCTCCAAATGAAGCTCGCCCATCCCGCCGATGATCGTCTGCCCGGTCTCCTCGTCGCTTCGGACGGTGAACGTCGGGTCTTCCTCGGTGAGTTTCTGGAGAGCGGCTGTCAGCTTTTCCTGATCGGCCTTCGTCTTCGGCTCGATCGCCTGATGGATGACCGGATCGTCGAACGTCATCTGCTCGAGGATCGGCTTCTCGGCATCCTCCTCGGAGACGAGCGTGTCACCCGTCCCGGTATTCTGAAGCCCGATGAGGGCCACAAGCTCCCCGGCGTACACCTCGTCGCGCTGCTCGCGGGTGTTTGAATGCATCTGCAAAATACGCCCGACGCGCTCGCGGTTGTCCTTCGTCGTGTTCATGATGTACGAACCAGCCTTGAGCGTCCCGGAATAAATCCTCGCGTACGTCAGTTTCCCGACGTGGGGATCGGTCTGAACCTTGAACGCGAGCATCGAAAGCGGCGCGTCCTCGTCGGCGGGGCGCGTAACTTCCTCCCCGTCCTTGTTTATGCCGTGAATCGGCGGCACGTCGAGCGGACTCGGAAGGTAATCTATCGCGCCATCTATAAGCGGCTGTACGCCCTTGTTCTTGAACGCCGAACCGACAAACACCGGGGTCATCTGGTTGTCGAGCGTCGCCTTGCGGATAGCCGCCCGAACCTGCTCGACCTCGATCTCTTCCCCTTCGAGAAAGAGCATCATGATCTCATCGTCGTAGTCGGAGACGGATTCGAGGAGCTTCTCGCGATATTCCTCGGCCCGTTCCCGCATGTCCGCCGGGATCTCGACCTCTTCCCACTCGGCACCGAGGTCGTCGAGATAGTTGATCGCCTTCATCTCCACGAGGTCCACAATCCCCTGGAACTCACTCTCGGCCCCGATCGGCAACTGAACCGGAACGGCGTTCGCCCCGAGCCGGTCAACCATTGTGTCAACCGCGTTATAGAAGTTCGCCCCGATGCGGTCCATCTTGTTCACGAACGCAATGCGCGGAACGCCGTACTTGTCAGCCTGGCGCCATACTGTCTCGGACTGCGGCTCGACACCCGCGACGGAGTCGAAGAGCGCGATCGCGCCGTCGAGGACGCGGAGGCTCCGCTCCACTTCCACAGTAAAGTCCACGTGTCCGGGCGTGTCTATAATGTTTATGCGATGTTGTTCGGGGATGCGGGAATGCACGCCTTCCTTGACGCCTTTCCCGTTCTTGCCCGAGCCTTCGAGGCCGCCCCAGAAAACGGTGGTCGCGGCGCTCGTGATGGTGATGCCTCGTTCGCGTTCCTGGCTCATCCAGTCCATTACGGCGTTTCCGTCGTGAACCTCGCCCAGTTTATGGGTGAGGCCCGTATAGAGCAAAATCCGCTCGGTCGTCGTTGTTTTCCCGGCGTCTATGTGCGCCATAATCCCGATATTGCGAACCCGGCGTAGCGGGGTTTTTCTAGTTGTCTGAGTAACCATAATCCTTTACTTCACCACCTGTAATGTGCGAACGCACGGTTGGCTTCGGCCATCCGGTGCGTATCCTCCTTGCGCCGTATGCTCGCCCCGGTATTGTCCTTCGCGTCGAGGACTTCCCCGGCGAGCCTCCGCCCCATCGTCTTCTCGCGGCGGTCGCGGGCGAAAGCGACCATCCACCGAAGCGCGAGCGTATTCGCCCGCCTCGGGATGACCTCGATCGGAACCTGGTAAGTCGCGCCTCCGACGCGCCGCGAGCGGACTTCGAGGCGGGGACGGATGTTGTCCAATGCCTGGTTCAAAACGGTCACGGGGTTTTCGCCCGTGCGCTCCTCGACGAGGGAGAGTGCGTCGTAGACGATCTTCTCCGCCGTGGACTTCTTGCCGTCCAGCATAATTCTGTTAACGAGTTGCTGGACGAGTACGCTCCCGTACTTCGAGTCCGGCGGTATCTCTCTCTTTGGTGGCGCTGCTCGCCTCGGCATAAGACTCCTCGTTCCTCCTTACTGCTTCTTCGTCCCGTACTTCGACCGACCCTGCTTCCGCCCGTTCACACCCAACGTATCGAGTGCTCCCCGGACGACTTTGTACCTCACGCCCGGAAGATCCTTCACCCGTCCGCCACGAACCAGAACGACGGAGTGCTCCTGCAAATTATGCCCCTCGCCCGGCACGTAAGCCGTGACCTCGGCGCCGTTCTTCAGCCTCACACGCGCGATCTTGCGGAGCGCGGAGTTCGGCTTCTTCGGGGTCGTCGTAGAGACGCGGGTGCAAACCCCCGCCTGCTGCGGCGAACCCTGGAGAGCCGGGGTGGCCGTCTTCTTCTTCTGCAATTTCCGCTCATTGCGGACAAGCTGGTTCGTCGTGGGCATGGCCGCGCCTCCGTCTCTTTCTGTGGAAAGGGGTTTACTACAAAACCGCGCCCATAAAACCAAAAGACGCGCCGCAACCGCCGGACATTCACCTATTGGTAAATGCACCGCAGCCGCGACGCACTATTCTAGTTTATGAGGCCGTTATGTCAAGCGGGCCGCGAAGCGACTAAAATGACCCACGACCGCCATTCGAGGAGGCATGCGCGATGGAAACGATAGAGCGGCAGCAAACCGTCGAGAAGCGCCGCTTCACCGTCGAGGAGTTCCACAAGATGGGCGAGGTCGGCATCTTCGGCGAGGACGAGCGAGTGGAACTCATAGACGGAGAGGTGGTGAAAATGAGTCCACCAGGCTGGCGACATGCGTGGTGCGTGAGGCAATTGAATCGGATACTCGTCAGGTTCGCGGAGGAGCGAAGGTCGCAGCGTGGGGATCTTTACGAGGTGAGCGTGCAAGACCCGCTCGTAACGGGCGAGCACGGCCAGCCGCAACCCGACCTCGCACTCATAAGAGAACCCCCGCCGGGCCGTCTTCCAAACGCCGGGGACGTACTCATCGTAGTGGAAGTCTCGGACTCCTCCCTCGCCTACGATACGAACATCAAGCTGCCGCGCTACGCTGCGGCGAGCGTCCCAGAAGTCTGGATCCTCGACCTCCAAGCCAACTCCATCGAAGTCCACTCCGACCCCACGCCGGACGGATACCGGAAGACCCTCCGACTCAAACACGGCGAGAAAGTCGAATCCTCCACCATCCCAGGCCTCGACTTCGACGCGAGCGAAGTGCTTCCTCCCAAAGACCCCGAAGCCTGACACGGCATCCGGCATGGGGTTCCGGGAGAGATTCGCCGGAACCCGACCCAAAAATAGCGGCACGCCCATCGGTGCGTCTCGCACGGAATCCGATGGACTGCTTCGTGGCTCTTCTCGTCCGTGGGATCGCGAGCCGCTTCGCTTCGTAAGATCAGCAAATGTCGGCGTAAGATCAGCAAATGTCGGCTGATACCAAGTCCGGTCAATCGCTTCGTCATTCCCCACCGATCAACCGGACTCGGCATCATCACCTCACGAAGCGTCGCGGAGCGAAACGCGCAGCGACGCGCCTCACGATCCCACCAACGATCGAACCCTTGCCCGACATTAGCATGAAACTCCGCAGCGGAACGCGAAAGGGCCGGGGCTTCATGCCCCGACCCAAAAAGCTAACGGCTAATTGCTAAAAGCTAACCGCTATTAAGAAGCCGCTATGTCAAGCTCGTCCACCTCACGGGCTTTATAACCCTCGATGGTCACCGTAAGCTGCCTATACTTCGGAAGCCCCGTCGCAGCCGGGATGAGCTTCCCGATAATGACGTTCTCCTTGAGTCCCGCCAAATTATCCACCTTGCCTGCGATGGCCGCGTCGGTGAGGACGCGGGCGGTCTCCTGGAACGAGGCCGCCGAGAGGAAGCTGTAGGTGGCGAGCGACGCTTTTGTGAGGCCGAGGAGGATCGTATGGAAGGTCGCGGTCTGGCCGCCCTCTTCCTCGACCGCCTCGTTCGCCGCGCGCAAGTTGAAGCGGTCGGCGATCTCCTCGGGGAGGTACATCGTGTCGCCCGGATCGTCTATGACGACCTTTCGGAGCATCTGGCGCACAATGACCTCGACGTGCTTGTCGTGGATGTCCACCCCCTGCGCCTTGTACACTTTCTGAACCTCGGCCACGAGATACCGCTCGGTGGCGGTCGTGCCTCGGTCGTGGTACGTGTCGTTCTCGAGGATCTCGTGCGGAGAAAGGGAGCCGTCGGTGATCGAGGCGTTCGCCACGATCTCCGCGCCGTCCACAATGCCATCGGAGATCATCTGCCGCTCGACTTTGTACTCCCGGCTCTCGCCGTCGGAGCCGGAGACGACGACCGTGACCATCCGGTCGGACTCGGCGTCCTCGAAGGAGATGACCCCGTCTATGCCGGAGATGACCGCCTCGCCCTTCGGATGGCGAGCCTCGAAAAGCTCGACGACCCGAGGAAGCCCGGCGGTGATGTCCTCGCCCGCGACGCCACCCGTGTGGAACGTACGCATCGTAAGCTGCGTCCCCGGCTCGCCGATGGACTGGGCCGCGATGATGCCGACAGCCTCGCCAATGTCCACCGAACGATACGTCGAAAGCGCCCGCCCATAACAAGTCTGGCAAACGCCATGCGAATTCTCGCACTTCGTGGGGGTGCGAACCGAGACCATCGTGTTCTTCGGAAGCTCCTCGCACCAGCGGTGGAGAAGGCTGCGTGAAACATCGCTCCCGGCCTCGGCGACGACCTCTCCGGTCTCTCGGTTTATGAGGTCGCGGGCGAGGTATCGCGTGGCGACCGAATCGTTCGGGTCGCCGTCGAAGAAGAGCGGGATGTCCAAATATCCCTCGGAGCCGCAGTCGTCGCCTTCGACGACCACATCCTGCGCCACGTCAACGAGTCGGCGGGTGAGGTATCCCGAGTCCGCCGTTCGGAGCGCGGTGTCCGCCTGTCCCTTCCTCGCGCCGTGCGTGGAAGTGAAGTATTCGAGGACCGACAAGCCCTCCATGAAGTTCGACTTCACAGGCTCGGGGATGATCTCACCCTTCGTGTTCGTCATGAGGCCGCGCATACCGGCGAGCTGGGTTATCTGCGAGTAGTTTCCTCGCGCCCCCGAGTTCGCCATCATGTAGATCGGGTTGAGCTTCCAAAGGTTCCCCTTCATCGCCCCCTCGACTTCGTTCTTCGCCTGCGTCCACAGGCCGATGACGCGGTCGTAACGCTCGTCGTCGGAGATGAAGCCCTCGTGCCATTGGTCTTCGGTCTCCTCGACCAAGCCCTCGTAGCGACCCATGATCTCGGCTTTCTCCACCGGAACCACGATGTCGTTCTTGCCGATGGAAACGCCCGCCTTCGTGGCCGTGTGGAACCCGACGCTCTTCAAAACGTCGAGAAGCTGGCTCACGAGTTCCGTCGGGTAATCCTCGACATAGCTCTGTACGAGGTCTTTGATCTCACCCTTCTTCAACGTATGGTTCACATACGAATAAGTCGAGGCATCATAAGTGTCGCCGAGGTAGTCGCGCAAAACCTGCTCGATCTCCTCATTGAAAAGCACCCGCCCGAGCGTAGTCTCGATCCTCTCGCCATTCCGCCTCACAAACACCTTGTCGTGATACTTGAGCGACCCTTCCTTATGCGCCGCCTCCGCCTCGTCATACGAAGAGAGATACGACTTCACATTCTGCTCGGCGAAGTCGTCGTCCGCATAGGTGATGTAGTAAAGCCCGAGCACCATGTCATTCGACGGAGACGCGACAGGCAAACCATCCGCCGGCTTGAGAATATTCTGCGTCGAGAGCATGAGCACGCGAGCCTCCGCCTGAGCCTCCGGCGAAAGCGGTACGTGGACGGCCATCTGGTCGCCGTCGAAGTCCGCGTTGAACGCCGAACATACGAGCGGATGAACCTGAATGGCTTTCCCCTCCACAAGCACCGGCTCGAAAGCCTGTATGCCGAGGCGGTGGAGGGTCGGGGCGCGGTTCAAAAGAACCGGATGCTCCTTGATGACGTCTTCGAGAACGTCCCAGACTTCCGGCCTCAGCCTCTCGACCATCTGCTTCGCGCTCCGAATGTTCGGGGCGAGCGCCCGGTCAACGAGTACCTTCATAACGAACGGCTTGAAAAGCTCGACCGCCATGAGGCGCGGAAGACCGCACTGGTGCATCTTCAAATTCGGCCCGACCACGATGACCGAACGACCGGAATAGTCAACGCGCTTCCCGAGGAGGTTCTGGCGGAACCGTCCCTGCTTGCCCTTGAGCATGTCGGAGAGCGATTTCAAAGCGCGATTCCCCGCACCGGTCACGGCGCGTCCACGACGGCCATTATCAAACAGCGCATCCACGGCTTCCTGAAGCATCCGCTTCTCGTTGTTCACGATGACGTCGGGGGCGCCGAGGTCGAGGAGTCGCCGGAGTCGGTTGTTCCGGTTTATGACCCGGCGGTAAAGATCGTTGAGATCGCTCGTGGCGAAGCGTCCGCCGTCGAGCTGTACCATCGGGCGGAGGTCGGGAGGAAGAACCGGGACGGCCTCCATGATCATCCACGTTGGATTGTTGTCGCTGACCCGGAAGGCGTCTACGACTTTGAGGCGCTTTATGGCCTTCTGGCGCTTTTGGCCCTTCGAGCTTCCGATGGTGTCGCGGAGGCTTTGCGCCTCGTCCGTGAGGTCGGTTTGCTCGATGAGGTCGCGTATCGCCTCCGCGCCCATGCCGCCGCGGAAGTACACGCCCCACCCGTACTCGTCGCCGAAACGATCCTTCATCTCGCGGAAAAGTTCTTCGTCGTCCACGATCTGGCGCGGCTCCAAAGTCTGGAACTCCTCCCACGCCCTTTTCACGAGTTCGATCTGCTCGTCCATCGAACGCCGGATGTCCGCGACGGTCTCCTCGGCCTCCTTGTCGGCCTTCTTTATGGCCGCCTCGCGATCCTCCTCCTCGATCTCCGCATACATCTCGGTCATCTCGTCCGGGGAACTCTCACCCTTTATCACGCTCACGCGCTTCGTGTGGAAAGCCTGAGTCGCCGAGATCTCATCGTCCCGGTCTATCTCGATCTGCTCGAGTTCTTCCTCGACTTGATTGCGAAGCGTGTCTATATCGTTCGCACGCTCCTCGCGATCCACCCACGTAACGATGGACGAAGCGAAGTAAAGAACCCGGTCGAGATCCTTCGGGCTAATGTCGAGGAGATAACCCATCCGGCTCGGCACGCCCTTCACGAACCACACATGGGCTATCGGAGCGGCAAGCTCGACGTGGCCCATCCGGTCGCGGCGAACACGGGCACGGGTAACTTCCACACCGCATCGTTCGCAGATGATGCCCTTGAAGCGAATCCTTTTATATTTCCCGCAATAGCATTCCCAGTCCTTCGAAGGGCCGAAAATGCGCTCGCAGAAAAGGCCGTCCTTCTCCGGGCGGAGCGTCCGGTAGTTTATCGTCTCGGGCTTCGTGACCTCGCCGCGGGACCATTCGCGGACTTCCTCCGCCGACGCGAGGCCGATGGAGATCTTGTCCAGTTTATTTATGTCTATGTCGCGCTCTAAACCTTGCAACTACATTCCTCCTCTGGGGAAGGTGTCCGGAACATCATCCAAACTTCCCGTAGGCTCGTCGCGCTGGAGGTTGATCCCCAACGCCCTCGCCGCCTCGTCCCAATCTCGCCTGTCCGAATCATCCTCAGCCGCTGCCTCGGCATCGTAAATCGGCTTGACCGAAAGCCCAAGCGACTGCATCTCCTTGAGCAAAACCTTGAAGCTCGCAGGCACTCCGGGAGCCGGAATGTTCTCACCCTTCACAATGGACTCATACGCCTTCACGCGCCCGACCCGATCGTCCGACTTTATCGTCAACAATTCCTGCAACGTGTGCGACGCGCCGTACGCCTCGAGTGCCCACACCTCCATCTCTCCGAAACGCTGCCCGCCGAACTGAGCCTTCCCGCCGAGCGGCTGCTGAGTGACGAGGGAATACGGTCCGGTACTCCGGGCGTGGATCTTGTCATCCACAAGGTGGAGCAGCTTCAATATGTACATATACCCGACGGTGATGCGCCCATCGAAAGGCTCTCCGGTCCGACCGTCATACATCGTGACCTTCCCGCCGCGCCCCATCCCGACACCACTCCCGTTCTCGCTCGTACGAACGGTTTCGATGGCTTCGTTCACATCCTCAACGCTCGCGCCCGAGAATACCGGCGTCGAGACGAACTGCGGCTCGCCTCCATTGCTGAGGCCGCGTCCCGCCGCCCATCCGAGATGCGTCTCCAAAACCTGCCCGATGTTCATACGGCTCGGAACACCGAGGGGCGAAAGAATCACATCCACCGGAGTACCGTCCTCCATGAACGGCATGTCCTCTTCGGGGACGATCTTCGAGATGACGCCCTTGTTTCCGTGGCGCCCGGCGAGCTTGTCGCCCTCCGAAATCTTCCGCTTCTTCGCCACGAACACGCGAACTTGCTCGTTCACGCCCGGCTGAAGGGCATCATCGCCCTCGTCGCGCGAGAACCTCTTCACGTCAATGACGACGCCGCCCTCGCCGTGAGGGACTTTCAGCGAAGAATCCTTCACTTCCCTCGCCTTCTCGCCGAAGATGGCCCGAAGGAGCTTCTCCTCCGGCGTCGGCTCGGATTCACCCTTCGGCGTAACCTTCCCGACGAGAACATCGCCCGAGGAAACCTCCGCCCCGATGCGGATAATTCCGTCGGAGTCGAGGTTCATGAGAACATCATCCGAGGCGTTCGGGATGTCGCGGGTTATTTCCTCGGGGCCGAGCTTCGTGTCCCTCGCCTGAACCTCATATTCCTCGATGTGGATGGAAGAAAGCGTATCTTCCTTGACCACTTTCTCGGAGATGATGATGGCGTCCTCGAAGTTGTAGCCTTCCCACGGCATGAACGCGACGAGCATGTTCTTGCCGAGCGCGAGTTCTCCCTCGTCGGTCGAGGAGCCGTCGGCCATGATGGTTCCGGCCTCGACTTTCTCGCCCTCTTTCACGAGCGGACGCTGGTTTACGAGCGTGCCCTGGTTCGAGCGGCTGAATTTGCGGAGCCGGTACTCGTCGAGGGTGTCGTCCTCGCGGCGAATCGCTATTTTGTCGGCGTTGACAAGCTCGACGTCTCCGCCGTTCCTCGCTAGTATGACATCGCCGGTGTCGGTGGCGGCGCGGAATTCCATGCCGGTTCCGACGAACGGAGCTTGGCTGCGGAGGAGCGGCACGGCCTGGCGTTGCATGTTCGCTCCCATGAGGGCGCGGTTCGCGTCGTCGTGCTCGAGGAACGGGATGAGAGCGGTCCCGACCGAGACAACCTGGAGCGGAGCCACGTCCATGAAGTCCACCTCGGCGGGGGAGACGGAAGTTACGTCGCCGCCCCGGCTGCGGGCGAGGACCGTCTCCTCGGCGATTTCTCCGGTCGAGAGGTTCACGGGCGTGTTCGCCTGCGCGATGGTGTGTTCCTCTTCCTCGTCCGCCGAGAGGTACTCGACCTCGTCGGTGATCTTCCCGTCCACGACCCTCCGGTACGGAGTCTGGACGAAGCCATACCCGTCCACCGCCGCGAACGTCGAAAGCTGCCCGATAAGCCCGATGTTCGGCCCCTCCGGGGTCTCGATCGGACACATCCGCCCATAGTGCGTCGGATGCACGTCACGAACCTCTATGGGCGCACGCTCACGCGAAAGCCCGCCCGCCCCCATCGCCGAAAGGCGGCGACGATGCGAAAGCCCGGACAAAGTGTTCGTCTGATCCATGAACTGCGACAACTGCGAAGACCCGAAGAACTCCTTTATCGCCGAGGCGACGGGCTTCGTGTTCACGACGGTCTGAGGCGTTATAGCGTCCTCATCCTGCGTCGTCATGCGCTCGCGCACGACCCGCTCCATCCGGTACATCCCAATGCGGAACGCTTCCTGAACTAATTCACCGACCGTCCGCAATCTCCGGTTCCCGAAATGCTCGTACTCGTCGAGCTTGTGGCGGATGCGGTCGTAGTTTATGCGCCCGAATTCCTGATCCTCGGCGACCTCCTCTGAAACTTCGAGGAGCCTCTTCAAAAGAGCCTCGATGTCCGCGTTGGTGAGAGTCAAAGTCTCGTCGTCAACGTCCACCTTGAGCTTCTTGTTGACCTTGTAACGTCCGACCCTCGAAAGGTCATACCTCTTCGGGTCGAAGAAGAGCGTCTGAATGAGGCTCTCGGCGTTCTCGATGTTCACCGGCTCGCCCGGACGCTGGCGACGGAAAACCTCGAGAAGAGCATCCTCGCGGGAAGCCGTGTCGTCCTTTTCGAGCGTATTCCGTATGAGCCATGAGTCGCCGAAGCGGGCCATGATCTCCTCGGGGCCGCCCATGTCGAGTGCCTTGAGGAGAACCGTGATCGGGAGCTTCCTCTTCCTGTCAATGCGAACCGAGACATAGCCCTTCGTCTCGACCTCGAACTCGAGCCAAGATCCCCGGCTCGGCATGAGGCTCGCAGTCAAAACCTGCTTCGTCGCATCCTTCGGCTCCATGACATAAGCGCCCGGAGAACGCACAAGCTGCGTAACCACGACGCGCTCGGTGCCGTTGATAATAAATGTCCCCGACTCCGTCATAAGCGGGAAATCGCCCATGAAGACATCCTGTTCGCGGATCTCCCCGGTCTCTTTCACAATGAACCGGACTTTCACGAACAATGGGGCGGCGAAGGTTTTATCTTTTGTAATGCACTCGTCCGCCGAATCCGACGGGTCTTCGAAATGATGCTCCCCGAACTCCACGGCGTATGAGCCTGTGTAGTCTTCGATCGGAGAAATGTCCACCAGTGTTTTATGTATCCCCTCATCGAGGAACTTGCTGAAAGATTCCAGTTGGATCTCGACGAGATCGGGCAACTGGAAGTCGGTCGGTTGCTGCAAACGGGCGTAAGAGTGCCGTTTCCGGCGTACAACAGGGGTCACCAAGTTAGCTCTCCTCCGAGAAATGAATAGTTGAAGAACGGCCAAGCACGCAAACGAATATCTTACTGGCAGCACCTGTGGATGTCAACCCGTGTGAATGGCGAATATAGAAAAATTTTACGCCACCTTCGAGTTGCCCCGAAAAGCGACTTCCGCAGTGTAGCACAAGTAGGTTTCAGTCAAAGGCTTCAGGCCACAGGCGTCAGGTTTCAGGCAAGACACAAGTAGCGGCGCTTCCTTTCATCGGCCATCGCCTTCCGATCCAAACGCCCCAACGGAAAAGCCGAGGCCCGCAATCGGAACCCCGGCCACGCCTTTCGGCGGTTTTTACCTGATGCCTGAAACCCGAAGCCTGAAACCTGAAAAGCTACTTCAGCTCTATCGTCGCGCCGGCCTCCTCGAGCTTCGCCTTGAGCGCGTCGGCCTCTTCCTTGTCTATGCCTTCGCGAACCGGGTTCGGAGCCTCGTCCACGAGAGCCTTCGCCTCTTTGAGGCCGAGTCCGGTCGCGGCCCGAACCTCTTTGATGACCTGAATCTTCTTCGCGCCCGCGTCCGTGATGACGACATCGAACTCGGTCTGCTCCTCCTCGGCGGGAGCCTCGGCGACCGCTCCGGCGGCAGGCCCGGCGGCGACCGCCGTGGCAGAAACGCCGAAGCGCTCCTCGAGAGCCTTCACAAGCTCCGAAAGCTCGAGGACGGTCATGTTCTCAATGGACTCCATCATCTCTTCTTTGGTTACAGCCATTGTTTCTCTCCTTGCTTTATGTGCTTACGATTCCTGCAACGAATCTTTTTGCTCGGCGATTTGCCCGAGCGCGACGACGAGTCCCTGAACGGTATTGTTCAAAACCGTCACGAAGCCCGTCAAAGGCGACGATATTCCGCCGACGATCTGGGCGATGAGCTGCTCGCGCCCCGGCAGCTTCGACAACGCCACCACGTCTGACTCGCCGATGACCGTCTCCCCGTCGAGGAGTCCGCCCTTCATGACAAAAGTCTCGACTTGATCCGCGAACTCCGCCATGAGCTTCGCGCTCGCAACGGGGTCTTCGGAAAAGGCGAGCGCCGTCGGCCCGACGAGATACTCGTTGAGTCCCGCGACACCCGCCTTGTCGGCGGCCATCCGGGTCAATGTGTTCTTCGCGACCACGAAATCCACGCCCGACTCACGGCTCTTTCGCCGGAGGTCGGTACTTTGAGCGACGTTCATCCCCTGATAGTCAACGAGGACGGCGGAGTTGCCTTTCAGCTTCTCGGCGATCTCATCAATTATCTGCGACTTTTCTTCTCTGTTCATATGCACCTCCTCCCGTGAACTCTCGATGTCCGCCAAAAAACCCCGAGCGCCGTAGAAAGCGCCGGGGTTCATGTTCCGGTTTATCTTCTACGACCTCGACCGGGAAGGCTCTCGCCCATTAAACTCTCGTCCCGGTTGTCTGTGGCCCGTGATATAGGTTTTCTGGCTGATTCAGCCGGGAGATACTACTCCCTCTCGATGGACGGGTCAACCTTGATGGACGGCCCCATCGTCGTCGTGACCGTGATTCCCTTGACGTACCGACCCTTCACCGGAGCCGGACGCGCCCGCACCAATTCCTCACGAAGCGCGAAATAGTTCGTGACCAAACTATCCACGTCGAACGACTTCTTGCCGATGATGCCGTGGATGATGCCGTATCGGTCAACCCGGTACTCGATCTTCCCGCGCTTTATCTCCTCGACGGCCTTCCCGACATCCATCGTGACCGTGCCACTCTTCGGGTTCGGCATGAGGCCGCGAGGCCCGAGAACCTGCCCGAGCCGCCCGACGGTGCTCATTTGATCCGGCGTCGCCACCGCCACATCGAAGTCCATGAAGTTCTCGTCCCGGATGCGGGCTGCGAGGTCATCGGAGCCGACGACATCCGCCCCGGCCTCCTCCGCTTCCTGAGCCTTCTCCCCCACCGCGAAGACCGCGACGCGCTGAGATTTACCCGTGCCGTTCGGGAGCATCATGGTTCCGCGGACGAGCTGGTCGGCTTTTCGGGGGTCCACGTTCAAGTTCACATGAACCTCGAAGCTCTCGTCGAACTTCGCGCCGTCGAAGCCTTTGAGGCGCTCGATGGCCTCTCGGGGCGAGTGGAGACGTTCGGTGTCAATTCTCTGTTTTTGTTCCATCAGCCGTTTGCCCATTAGTTAACCGTTATCCCCATGCTCCGGGCCGTCCCCGCGACGATCTTCGCCGCACCGTCCACGTCGGCGGCGTTGAGATCCGGCATCTTTGTCTGCGCTATCTCCTCAACTTGCGCCCGGCTGACCGTCCCGACCTTCTCCCGGTTCGGCTCACCCGACCCCTTGTCAAGCCCGGCGGCCTGTTTCAAAAGGAACGACGCCGGAGGAGTCTTCGTTATAAAGGTGAAAGTCCGGTCTTCGAAGACCGTGATCTCCACCGGAACCAACTGCCCCATCTGGTCTCGGGTCGCGTCGTTGAACTGCTTGACGAACTCCCCGATGTTCACTTGCGCCTGACCGAGGGCCGGGCCGACGGGGGGAGCCGGGTTCGCCTGGCCGCCCGTTATTTGCAACTTCAATTTCCGCGCAACGCGCTTTCCGCGTCCTCTGCCCATACTATTTACCTTCCATTCGTTAGAGTTTCGCTACCTGGTTGAAAGAAAGCTCGACCGGGGTTTCACGACCGAAGATCGAGACGAGAACCTTCACCTTCGACTGATCCACGTTGATGTCCGAGATCGAACCCTCGAAGTCCGAGAGCGGCCCGCCAATGACCCGCACCGTCTCCCCCACCTCGTAATCCACGAGGGTCTTCACCTTCTCGCGCTGCTCGGCGGCCTCGCCCCCCGCGTTGAGGAGCCTCTCGACCTCGCCGCGCGAAAGCGGCGTCGGAGTGTCGCCCGCGCCCACGATTTGCGTAACGCCCGGAGTCTGGCGGATGAGGCGCCACGTGTCGTCGTTCATGTTCGTGTTCACGAGGATATATCCGGGGAACTGCCGTTGGGTTGTCGGAACCTTTTTGCCGTTCTTTATCTCGATGACGCTCTCGGTCGGGATCTTTATGTCGCCGAAGTGGCGGTCGAGGCCGAAGGATTCGATCCGGCGCTCCATCGTCGTCCGGACTTTATTTTCGTGTCCGGAGTATGTGTTCACTACGTACCATTTCTTCACGTCAAATCGCTCCTAAGCACCTATGCGAAGATCCACTGCGCCAGGTTCCGGAACACGAAATCCCACGCATAAATGTAGGCCATCAGAACCAGCACGAGGAGGATGACGACCGTCGTGCTTTGCTGAAGCTGCGCCCGATCCGGCCAGCTAACCTTCTTCAGCTCGCCGCGAACGTCCTTGGCGAACTTCACCGGGCCGCCTTTCTTCTGTTGTGGCTTGTTGGCCCCCTTCGTTGCGGAGGAGCCTTGTTTTTTACCCATTTATTCCTCGCCTGGCTTTACATGCCGAGCAGGGCAGGAGGGACTCGAACCCCCGGCCTGCGGTTTTGGAGACCGCTGCTCTTCCAACTGAGCTACTGCCCTCTGCTTAATACCCAACTAGTCTACCGCGTCTCCCGGTGCGCCGTGTGCTGCCGACACCACGGACAAAACTTACTCAACTGGATGCGATCCGGCGTGTTCCGCCGATTCTTCTTGCTGCTGTAGTTCCGACGCTTGCAATCATCGCACGCCAGCGTAACCAATTGTCTCACAACCTCACTCCAAACCACAGGGGCGGAAAACTCCGCCCCCATGCTAAATGTTCCTGTTTACGCCTCGATCTCAGTGACGACGCCCGCCCCGACCGTCCGACCGCCCTCGCGGATCGCGAAGTTCAAACCAGCGTCCATAGCGATCGGGTTGATCAACTCAACCTCCATCACCGTGTTGTCGCCGGGCA